>DASRRM010000022.1:0-28165 GCA_035695715.1 Tepidisphaeraceae bacterium | reverse complement strand
TTCCACGTAAAACCCGGCACCTTGGGGCTCTGCCCCAAACCCCGAGATTTACCGCTTTAAGGGCAACCAGCAGTGCTGCTCGTGAAGGCTTCTGCGTATAGGGCAACTGCGGAGATGCTACCCGAGCGCCGCGGCGGTCGCTATATGGCAGGGGCGGTGTTCAGCGCGACGCCGCCAGCCCTTCTCGCCCCGGCACTGCTGGTTGCCGCCCAAGCCCAAAATCTCGGGGTTTGGGCAGAACTCTAATTTCGCTTGCGGAGGACAATCCGCGGCAAGGCGGCCAACGGCAGCAAAAGTGCTTCTTGCCGACTGATCGGCACCAGGAAAAGTCCAGGCGGGTTTGACGCGAAGGGCGGCGTTCACGCGGAAAATTCTTCGCGTTCTTCGTCTCTTCATCCCTTCGCGTCAAACTTCGCTTCCTGGCGCGATGGCCCTGGCACGGAGGTCCTCACTTCAGCCAACTCGGCCGCAGAGGAGGAAAAAGGGGAAGGAGGAAAAAGGGGAGGCGTCCGATTATTGACCTTTGCGATTTGCGATTCGTTTTGCTATCGTCCGCCGATGCCAAGGCGTGCTCGCAAAGCTCCGGGAGGCGTCATTTCCCATTGTCTCAACCGCGGAAATGATCGCCGCGAATTGTTCGCCGATATGGCGGCAGCGGCGCGATGGGCTTGGCGTCGACAAGCGTTGGCGCCGCTGTCGGATCGGATGAAACGATCTGCATATCGGTGACGGGGGTGTCCGGCGTCTCCTGAACGCCGGGGGCTGGAGATGAGGAAGTAGGAACGGCCGCATCGGAAGCGGTCGTATCGACGGCTTCCGGAAGAGAAGAATTGCTCATAGGGAGGCGAACCTAACAAAATGCGAATTTGCGATTCAAGTTTTACTATTTGTGTTTTTCGTTCTTCAGCAGGCCGGCCGCCATCCGTTGGACAATCCTTAATTAACGCGCATAATATTTATAATATCAAATAATTGCTATTTTTTCCGCCAAAACCATAGCAAACCAGCGCAAACCAGCGCACGAAACCGCGTTGGCGAACTAAAAACGCGGGTCGCAGCGCGAACCAGTGCATGCGATTGCATCGACCAGTGCATCAGCGCCCCGACTGCCCCGGGCCAGGAGGAGGTTGGCTCAATAACGGAACCCCTTGGTGCCGATAATATACAAGAGGTTGCCTTATGATTCAGGAAATTGCCGATCTTTTGCCGGATGCTGCCAGTCGGATTCATGCGCCGGTTGCCTTTTCGCTGGCGGCGGTGGGGTTGCTGCTGGCGTTGACGGGAGCGCGATTCAGCCGGGCGATTATTTCGCTTTCGCTGGTGTCGGCGGGGACGGTCATTGGGCTGCATATGCCAAAGTGGTTCGGCTGGGGAATCGACCCGATGGGGACGGCGTTCGGCATGGCGATTGTCCTGGGAATGAGCGGATATGTTCTTACCACGCTTTGGGAGGGGATTTTCTTCGCGGCATTGCTGGCCGGGGGGGCGGCGATGATCGCGTGGATGAATCTGGCGCCGCATCAAAGCTGGCATTTGCCGCAGATCGATTGGTCGGCGACGGCGATTGAAATCGCCGGGAAGGTTCGGCTGTCGCTGCCGCCGGCGCTGACGACGGTATTGCCGGTGGCGCTGGGAATTGGCGCGACGGTGGGGGCGCTGCTGATGGTCATCTGGCACAAGCTGGGGCGGGTGCTGTTTTACAGCACGCTGGGCATGAGCATTTTGACGCTTGGTGCGATGCTCGCGATTCGACAGACGCACGGCGAGTGGCTCGGCGAAATTCCCCGCGATCCGTATGTTCAAGGTGGAATTTTTTGCCTGCTGATTATCGTCGCCTCGGCGGTGCAATGGATGCTTCTGCCGCGCGATGTTAAGCCGGCCCAGGCTCCAACGTCCGAGAACAAATTGTATCTCAACCAATTCGTCGCCAACGGCCCGGCACTTCGGGTTAAGGCCGCCGAGGCGCGGATCCTGGCGGCAGGGGCGGTTGCAAGGCCCGCCAGGCCGGCGGCCGGCCCTGTTTCGAGCAGAATTCGGTAAAGGGCCGCGGCTCATCGTCCGAAGAAGGCGACGATGAGCACCTTATTCCTACAAGCCGTACAGACAACCCAAACCGCCGCCACGGCGGCTCAACCCGCCGGATCGGCCGGCGGATTTATGCCGGATCATTGGCCGGTTCAGGGCGAGCTTTTGAGCTGGACCCAGCAGATGGGTCCGGGGCTGGCATGCCTCCTGGTTCTCATGGGCGTGGTCTACATGCTCTTTGGGTACAACATTTTTAAGGGATTGGTGCTTTTGAATGCCGCCGTGCTTGGGGCACTGGTCGGCGTGGCGATTGGCGAGCACATGGGCGGGACAATTCCGCTGGCGATCACCTGTGCGTTTATCTTTGCCGTGGTGACTTATCCGATGATGAAATGGGCCGTGGCGATTATGGGAAGCCTGGCCGGGGCGGCCATTGGCGTGAGCCTGTGGCGTACGTTTGGGCTTGATCCGCATTTCGCCTGGGCGGGGTCGGCCATGGGGCTGATTTTCTTCTCGCTGCTGACGTTCATCATCTTCAAGGAATGCGTGATGACGTATATGAGCCTGCAAGGGGCGGCCATGCTGATTTTCGGGCTGCTGGCGCTGCTGTTCAAATATGATGGCATGAGCATCAGGATCAACTATTGCCTGTCGCTCAAGCCGTTTTTGCTGCCGATGCTGGTGTTTATTCCGACGGTATTGGGTGTCGTGTTCCAGCAGAACACGGCCAATCCGCCGCCGGCGGGAAAGAAGTGATGAAGAGAGGGGGAGAAGCGGATAGGATTGCGAATGACGATTCAAATCCGAATGACGAATTCTGAATGACGAAAGACGAATCAGACCCCGAATTCCGAACGATGATTCATGGGGGCTGATCATTCCGAGCGGGACCGATCAGCCGATGCAAACTCAACTACCGAATTCCTGCGACGGCGCAGGTGTTCAACCTCAAGAATAGCCCGGCGTAAAATTCAGCGAGGCCGGCGTGCCCCATTATTTTGCAATCCGGCGTTTTTTTCCGCCGCCAATCTCGCGCTGGGCGCAACTCTCTGCTGTCTGGGCCGCAGCACACCCATTTCTCATCGGCTTCTTATACAATCCATTTCCCGCGAAGCTCCCTTTTCAAGGAATAAATCCCCTCTCTTACGGGACATACCTCTTGTCGCAGCGGGTGGACATTCGTTTTGGGAACGAGGTTGCGTGATTTCGCTTCCACCTTTTCCGCCGGGCGGCGAAATTCACACAGGAGCCTCGTATGCGAACGATCGGATTTAAAGCGATGGCCTGGTCGGCCATTCTTGCCATGTCGGCAACCACCTACGCCGCACCCGGCGACGGATTTTGGTCCGGGCCGCGCGACAATGATCGCGCCCAGTCCTCACGCCGCGAAAACGCGCCGCCTCCCAGCCGCCAACGCGCTCGGGCCGATCGCGAGGAATCCGACAACGGCGGCGCACGCGGTTCGCGGGAACAACGCCCCAATCTCCGCGAAATGTTCCGCCAGTGGCTCGAATCCCGCTCCAACGCACGCGGCAGCGGCCAGTCTCAATTCGGTGCCCGCCAACAACGAAATTCCAACGGCTACGGCCGCCAGCGCCAAGAGAGCAACCAAGGTTTTAACCGTCAGCGCGATGGGGGTGGTGGATATGGGCTTTTGCGTCAACGCGCAGAGCGCGGCCCGGCGGGCTTTGGCAGGGAACAATCCAACAATCGCGGCCCTGCTGCACGCATGCGTCAACATGAATCCATGGAACACGGTCATGGCGCGCAGGGGCGACGCCAGCATGAATCGATGCAACGCGGGCACGGCCCACAGGGCGGCCAGCGGCATGAATCGATGCAACGCAGCTACGGCCCACAGGGCGGCCAGCGGCATGAATCAATGCAACGCAGCCACGGCCCGCAGGGCGGTCAGCGCCATGAATCGATGCAACGCAGCCACGGCCCCAAGGGCGGTCAGCGCCATGAATCGATGCAACGCGGCCACGGGCAGCAGGGCGGTGAGCGCCATGAATCAATGCAGCACGGTCGCCAGGGATTTGGACCGCAGGCGTTTGGCCAGCACGCACAAGGCATGCACCAACGCGGCGGCCCATCATTCAACCAGCAAGGCGCAGGCCGACGCGGCCCAGCGCAGTTTGGCCGTGGACCGCAGGGTTTTGGCCAGCAGGGGTTCGGCCGGCAGCGCGGCGGGTTCAGCCCCTTTGGTCAGCAACAAGGTTCGAGCCATCGCGGCTTCAGTCCGTTCGGACGCCAGCAAGGTCCGATGACGCGCGGATTCGGCCCGTTCGGCCAGCAGGGTCAAGGCCCGATGATGCGTGGATGGGGTCCTTTCGGCCAGCAGGGGCAGGGGCCGATGAACCGTGGTTTTGGCTCGTTCGGCCAGCGGGGCCAGGGTTCGACGAATCGTGGATTTGGTCCGCAGACGCAGCGCAATGAACGCGGCGCCGCTCGCGAAGGTTTCGGGCAGCACGCTCAGCGCGGAAACGAAAATGACGGGCAGCAGGGTCGTCGGCCCACTGCCCCCCCGGCACGCGGCATGGAACGGCGCGATGACGGAAGCAGCAACGACCTTCGCCGCGGCCCGGCACGCGAAGAAGGCCGCCCGTCCAATTCGGCTCGCGAGAATGGTCCTGCCGCCCGCCCCGGGTTTGGCCCGCGCGATAATGGCGATTCAGTCGGTCCCGGCCCGCGCGGCCGGGCTGGTTTTGGCCAGCGCGAAGAGGCCGGTCCGGCCGGCCGGCCTTCTCCACGCGGGCTCGGTGGCTCGGGATCGTTTGACGGTCGCGGCGGCAATGATGCCGCTCCCGCCGAGCGCCCGCAGCGGCGTTCGGGCGAACGCGCTCCAGCGCGCCGCGACACCACCGCGCCCAGCGATGGAAACCAGAACGGCCCTTCGCCGCTGTGGCATCGGCATCAGAATAACAATCAGCAATCCGCTGACGGCTCGGCCGATCAGACCTGATTGGGATTGGAAGACCGGCGCGTGGGCGCGGGAATGGAACGATCCTGGCGCTTGCAAGCCAACGGGCGGCGGTTCGCGATGCAAATCCGAACCGCCGCCCGTTTTTGCGCCTGCAGAAGGATCAAGCATTTGGCGCAAGGCGCAGAGGATGGAGAGAAAACAAGGTTGTGGCAGGAGCAAGGAGCCGCGCACGGAGGGTACTCCGGGTACTCCGGGTACTCCCGGAGTAAGCGGGTTTCGCCCAATCCGGTAGTGTGCCCCACTACCCCAATCCGCTTACTTCGGGAGTACCCGGAGTACCCTCCGTGCGCGGCTCAGTCGCGGCGGGCGATGACGAGTGGTTACCCTGAGATGTCGGTGCCAAAGCAATGGGTGCGATCGCCAGCCATCCACAGGATATAATGATCGAATGCCGCCGATTTACGACTACGCCATCGAAGTAAGCCCGTCGGCCATCGACGCCAACGGGCATGTGAACAACGTGGAGTTTGTGCGCTGGATGCAGGAGGCGGCAATCGCCCATGCCGATGAGCGCGGTTGCACTGCCGCCACGACGGCGGCGGGGGCGACGTGGGTTGTGCGGTCGCATCGCATCGACTATTCGCGGCCGGCATTTGCCGGGGATAAAATCATTGCGCGAACGTGGGTTGCCGACTTCCGGCGGGCGTTTTCGCTTCGCAAATATGAGTTCGTGCGCAGTGCCGATGGCGTAGTGCTGGCGAAGGGGGAAACGGATTGGGTATTCGTGGACGCGACGAGCGGTCGGCCAAAATCCATTCCGGCGGAGATTGTGGGGATGTTTGATTTGTCTATTATTCCTGGATCGAATTGAACGGCCTTGTGTGATGACACGCTCTCAAGGATGACGGTATCGCAGAATTGCTCAAGACCGTAGAGTGTTTAGGCAAGGCCAAAACGTGAGAAGGAATCCATGCGCATTCAAATCAGCCTTTTGACGATCGGACTGGGCCTGTGCGCCGGCGTATTGGCAGCCATCGCGGCGGATAAGCCGGCGGCTCCCGCCACGCCCGCGCCCGCCGCGAAGTCGGCTGAATCGATTTCCGCACCGGCGGGTTGGAAGCTGGTCTGGCACGACGAATTCGAGGGGAAGGAACTGGACCGCACCAAGTGGGATTACGAGCACGGCAGCTTTCTACAAGCCGGCAAGGAATGGCTGCCTGGATGGGGAAATAACGAGTTGGAGTTTTACACAGCACGTCAGGAAAATGTCTTTGTCAGCGATGGCAAGCTGCACCTTCGCGCCATCAAGGAGAATTACAAAGGCAGCAAATACACTTCCGGCCGGATTAAGACCAAGGGCCTGTTCAGCAAAAAATACGGCCGGTTTGAATTCCGCGCCAAATTGCCAACCGGAAAGGGAATCTGGCCGGCGATCTGGATGTTGCCGGAGAAGGAAGAATTTGGCGGCTGGGCCGCTTCTGGCGAGATCGACTTGATGGAAGCCCGCGGCCAGGAGCCGGAAAAAGTGCTCGGCACCCTACATTACGGCTCGCACTGGCCCGCCAATGTCCATACCGGAAAAGATTACATCTTCCCCGATCACGGCACCATCGCCGATTTCCACGTCTACGCCTTGGAATGGGAGCCGGGCGAGATCCGCTGGTATGTGGACGATCATCTCTACCAGACGCAGAATTTCTGGTGGAGCTCATCGGAAACCGATGGCCCCAAGGGGGTCGAGCCGGCAAATGAATCAGAGCTCAACCCCTGGCCCGCCCCGTTTAATCGGCCGTTCTATATCGTGCTAAACGTAGCCGTCGGCGGCCAATTTCTCGGCAACCCCGACGCCAGCACGAAGTTTCCTGCGACCATGGAAATGGATTATGTGCGGGTTTACGAAAAAGTGGCCGGAGATGGACCGGTTAAGCCGCGTGGGGAAGGAAAGCTGCCGTTTGGAAAGGGGAAGTAAGTTGCACCGCGTCCACCTCCGTAGTGAGGGGAGTTCGGAAGGGCACTCGACGGGAATTCTGACGCGAAGGGACGAAGAAAACGAAGGTCGCGAAGGCTTTGCAGTGAAGACGGGTGTGCTTTTATTCCTCGCGTTCCGGTGGGCAGACATTCATTCTTTCTGGTCTGCCTCGAGTTTGCGAGACTTCGACGAAGCTCAGTCTGGTGCGAGACGTCTAAAAAGATGACGGGGATTATGCCCATGCTGCGGCGGCGGCACAATAAATGGCGGGCGAATGCATTCGTTGCGCCGGATTTCCATCGCCCCAAAAGATCTCTTCGTGACCTTCGTCTGCTTCGCGCCTTCGCGTCAAAAATTCTGTGAAAGCCCTGAAAAAAATAACCAATCTCGTCTACTCCGCCTCTTCCAGCGTCGAGACCGGCTGGCGGCCGGCGAAGCCGGTGTCGCATTCGTGCCAATAGCCGATGCGCTCTTCGCCGAGCTTCCAGCAGAGGCAGATGTCGTGCCCGCGATGGCGGCCGGTGAAGTCGATCAGCCCCATCTGGTAATCCTTCAATTCGCAGCCGACTTCCGATAGCTCGTCGACATAATCTTCCAGATGATGCATTGCCAGTTCGAGGCGGTCTTTCACTTCAGTCTGGCGCTTGGGGCTGCAATAGGCGAGCTCTTCCTGGAGCTTCACGGCGTCGCCATGAGTGCGGACGATGTCGCCGACAATGCGCTGGACAAGGGGGAGCGATTTATTGGCTTGGAGAAGTGTAAAGCGCCGGCGGGGACGGGACGGACCAACGGACTTGGGGGTAAAAAACTGAGGACCCGCCATGATGAGCTACCGCCTTTCTGACAAACCCGGTTGTGAAACTTAGATGAGCACGGCTTTGCGAAAACGAACCGCGGTCGAGCACTCCAACTTGGATTATGCCACGGGTCTTTCGACAGTCAACCGGATGATGCCGTGGAATAAAACAATTGTCGTCGGCCGGTCCCATAAGGGAGGGAGTTTGCGCGGGTGGGAAGAGTCGGGGGGCGGGAGTAGAAGTCAGAAGTCAAAAGTCAGAGGTCAGAAGTCAGAACCGGGCTCTGACCACTGACCTTACCTCTGACCTCTGATCTCTGACACCTGATCTCTGACCTCTATTCCGCTGCCGCTCCGGCTGCATAATCTGCAGCGGTGGGTTCAGGCACGGCCTGGATCAGCTTTTCCACCACCTGATCCGGCCCAACGCCTTCGGCGTCGGCGTTGAAGTTGGTGAAGAGCCGGTGCCGCAACACCGGCTTGGCGACGGCGCGCACGTCGTCGGCGCTGACGTTTAATCGGCCATTGAGGATCGCATTGGCTTTAGCGCCCAAAACCAGATATTGCGCCGCCCGCGGGCCGGCGCCCCATGTCAGCCATTCATTGATGAACGCCGGGGCGCTTCTGCCCTTTGGCCGGGTGGCGCGCACCAGGCTGACGGCATAGTCCACCACATGATCGCTTACCGGCAATTTACGCAGCACCTTCTGCACGTGCATGATGTCCGCCGCCGACAGCACCGGCTGCGGCTCTTCGGACAGTTCCATCGTCGTTGCCCGCACAATCGCGCGTTCCTCGCGGCGGCTGGGATAGCCAATATTCACCATGAACATGAACCGGTCGAGCTGTGCCTCGGGCAGTGGATAAGTTCCCTCCTGCTCGACGGGATTTTGCGTGGCCAGCACGAAAAAGGGCGGCTCCAGCGGATAGGTTCGCCCGCCGGCCGTCACCTGGTATTCCTGCATCGCCTGCAACAACGCGGCCTGGGTTTTGGGGGGTGTGCGGTTGATTTCATCCGCCAAGACGATGTTGGCAAAGACCGGCCCATGCACGAACCGGAAGGTGCGCTTGCCCGTCTGCGGGTCTTCTTCGAGAATGTCGGTGCCGGTGATGTCGGCGGGCATCAGATCGGGTGTGAACTGGATGCGGTTGAAGTTGAGCCGAAGCACTTTGGCCAGCGTGCTGATCATGAGCGTTTTGGCTAAGCCGGGAACGCCGACCAGCAGGCAATGTCCCCGCGCGAAGATCGCGGCAAGCAGGAGGGTGATAACCTCATCCTGCCCGATGATGGTTTTGTGGATTTCGCCGAGCAACTGCTGGCGTACCGCCACGAATTTAGAAATGAACTGCGACTCGCGGTCGACGATCGGGGCAGCGGGGGGAACCTGGGACAAGCTTTTCTCCTTGTTGCGATAGATCGGCTAGAATAGAGTGTATGGGCCGCTCGTCCAAGCGCTGATTTATGGGTCGCAGTGATCGATCACGCAGCCATCATGCCTCGGATGAACGCGATGAACTCCATCAAACGCGATCCGCGCGCAACGCCGGCTGACCGCCTATACCGGCCAACCCGACCTACTTCAGCCACCGATGCCCACCATGACCGGGCGGTTGGATATTCCCAGATCATCCCTGCCTTGGGCAAGACCCTCGCTGGCGCCGATGGCCGCCCGCGCGCGGATGTTTGCATCTTTGATCGACTGCATCCATCGGTAAACCGCCGCAACATCACAATGTTGCACCGCCTCCCGCGAGAACCTCTCGGCAACAAATGGATTCAGCGTTGGCGACTCCTTCGCCAGCGTTGCCAGAGCGCGATCGAACAATCCCTTTTTCACCATGTCCATCGCGATTCCGTCATATTCGTAGGTGAAACCTGATTTTTCCAAGGCACTGATCGCCTGGTCAAATTTTCCAGCATGCGAATAAGCGCGGGCGATTTGACTCCAACCGGATTCCTCACAGTTCTTGCGCGCATTAGCCGGAAGCTGAATTGTGGCAGCGGCGGCCACCTGTTTGGTACACCCGGCCTCGTCTCCGGCGCTGGCCGCGATAGCCGCCTCCAGGAAAAGGTAGGCAACATGCTCCTGACTACTGAACGCGGGCAAGGCCCCGGCGATATGCTGCAGCGTCAATTCCGCACCTTTGGTATCGCGCGCCTCCAGCAATTGATTCGCCGCCAGATAAACGAAATCGCCCCCTCGTTCCTTGACCGGAGCCGCATCGAAAGTCTTCCACGCGCGCTCGGCTATTTTGTGGGAGCCAACTGCGTCGCCGGCGCGAAACTGCGCCGCGACAATACCGGCCATTGCCTGGTGCCTGTGGTATGGCTCGGGAATGGCGGCAGCAAACTTGAACGCCGCGTCGTAACTCCCTTCCGAGGCCAGCTCTTCGCTAATCTTCTGATAAATGAACGATTGGTCACTCTCGTATTTGGGGTCGTTTACCTGCTTGTTGCTAAGTTCAAGAAGCTGTTTGGCGTCGTTCTTGCGATTGTGAATGAACATCTCGTGCGCCAAGTTGCACCGTGCCTCGGCTCTTAAATCATACACGTCAATCTGCTCGACCAGCTTTCGGGCATGATCGAAGTCTCCGAGCCGAACATATTGGACGGCGATGTTCTCCATCGCCCAATTCTCATCGATGGCCCCGGCGGCCTTAATCGTTACACTGTCCGGCGAAGGAATCAGGCGAATCATCTCCTTTTCCAGCGGATCGAGAATCACCTTCGCTTGATCACCCTTGCCGGCTGCGATGCGAATGGACGCCGCGGCAAGGCGGTCGCCCACGCCGCAGTTGGGCGACGGCGCTTTCGCCGCCCCCGTTAAGAGTTGATCCGCCGTTGCCAGGGCTGCGGCTTTGTCGCCGGCGTTGCACTGCGCCATCCCCAACTCGGCTAACAGGCTGATGGCATCATCTTCGGTGCGGTCAAAACCACCGGCGTCTTTTGAAACGCTGTCCAGCCACATGTGCGGGTTCTTGAGGCTTTCCTTAAACGCCGCATCGTCAGCGCCGCCAACCGTGTTGCGCATCCCCGCGCCCAAAACGATTAACGCAACTGCCAGGCAAAAACTTGACCCTCGACTCATGTTGTGCACCCTCCAACCCTCGCATTCAATGCGACACCGCATACATAAACACATTCACCCCGAGTTTCAACGCGTCTTGATCGGCATATCCCTTGTTATACGCACGCGGCAACTGCTCCCATCCCGCGCTCATGCTTAGCGGCGAATAGATCACCGGAATCTGATTGTCGATCTGGATCACCTCCAGCCGCGGCGGCACGACATCTGTCCCGATTTCCTGAGCCGCCAGTGGGGCGAGGTGAACCTGCCGCACATCGTTCACGAACGTGAACAGCGGATGATCGGCCGGCAGCGGCGTCAAAGTCTTGTCCGGGTAAATCAGCTTGATTTCCTTGCGGAAGGCGACGTCGAATTCGGTTGAGCCGACCACGTCGTCGACGATCATCGTTCCGCCGCGGTCGAGATACTGCCGCAGGCGTTTTCGCGTTTCCGGGGTGAAGCTGAAGGTGCGCTGGCCGGTCATCAGCAAAACCGGGAAGCTGAAAATATCCGCCTTCTCCGGATCGACCGGCACGCGCTTAAACTGCACGTGAAGCGTGGTCGATTGGTCAATCGTCTTGAGCAGATTCGGCACGCCGTGCGGCGTGGCATCCCAGTCGCCATTATGAACGACCTGTCCCAGCACAAGCTGGTCGCGCGTGGCGTCGGTCGCCTGGTGATACACCTTCTGATGGTCGAAGAATCGGCCATATTGAAATTCCGCCAGCGCGTAGGTGACGATATTCGCGCCGAGCTTCAGGGCGTCGGCCTGGTCGTAGAGAATGCCGCCTTCGATGGGGTGGGCGTTGGCGTCCCAGCCGCAGGACATATCGATCGGCGAAAAGATGACTGCCGCCCGGGTGCCGATGTTAATCACCTCAAGATAAGGCGGCACCGTCTGCCAGGGCTGGCTGCCTTTTCGCACTTTCATTTGAGTGATCTTATAAAACGAGCTGAAGAGCGGATGATCGGTGGGAATAGCCGCCAGTTCGCGGTCGGGAAATATCCGGCGAATTTCCCGGCGGAAGCTTTCGTTAAACTCCGGCCGGCCACAATTGCTGTGCACCACCCATGTGCCGCCGTCCATCAAATAGCCGCGAAGTTTCTGGATGGTTGCATCGTCAAACGCCGGCAGCGGCTTCCAGCCGGTGAAATAGATGATCGGCAATTCTGCCGGGTCATAGCTGAACTTGGTGAAATCGGTGCCGACAAATCGATAGCGCTGGCCAAGATTGGCATTGGTGAAATCAACCCATTTTTCGATGTCGATGATCGTCGTTTCCCAATTCGTGCCGGTCCCTTTAAGCGAGGCAGCTGAGAACGTGATATTCCCCACCAAGGCCGGCGGCGAAGGTTCGCGCTTCTTCTCGCTTCGCCGCAATGGCGTGGCCGGCAGCGGCAAAGGAGGCATCCCTTCGCCGGCATTTCGCCGCTGCGGAGCGGCTTTGGGCGGGATATTGGCCTTGGGATTCTGAAACTCCTCGGCAGCTCGAAGCGTCGACGAAGCCGCAATGACGACGCAAACCGCCAGTGCCCCGACCAACACCCCGACTCCCCCGATCCGAATTCCGGACATTGCTGCTCCCAGGTAAGGCTCCCGGATACAAAAAGATACCTAATGATACGCCGCGATGGGTATCGCGGGTGTGATTAAAAATAACAATGACATTGTATCGCCCGGTGCCATTCTGGCCACTTTTGCAGCGTCCTGGATTTCGTCCTGAACTCACCCACCCCAGTCGTCATCCGGAATCACCGCCGGCAACCGCGGCTTGGCGGTTGCCACCGCGGGCCACGCCCGCGCAGAAGATCGCACGCTTGAGCGGCTCGTGTATTCCATTGAGGTATCGGCGGGCCGATGTCAGATCGCCGGACCGGCCGAAATTCATCCCTATCAATCCGGGCATGCGGAGCTTCTCATACGCATAAGGATGATCCCAACTCTTCATCGTCAATTCCAATTCGCCGAAGCGCCCATCATAGGCCTGCCGGCATGCATGCCAGAACCGCCGTGATCCAAATCGCCGGCACGACACCATGCCTGGCACAGCCATGCGGAAGGTTTCATGGATTGTTCGGCGAAAAGCGTCTCAATTTGGGCCGCGGTCTTCGCCGCTGCCGGAAGATCGCCGCAAGTTGCCTGTGCCCTGAAAATCTCGTTGAGCGCGGCCAACCGGTCGTCGATGCTGGTGATCGCTGCCGCCGCCCGGCGTGCCTGATCCAGCCAGGCAGCAGAGGTGTGATCCGCGGCATGAGTCGCGGCGGCCGGAAGATGCAGAGCAATGAGACAGAGGATGAGTTGAGAGAGTTTTTCATGCGGTGAGGCGGGATGGGAAGAGTTGGGAAGTTCGGCGATAAGGCCGCACCGGGCGAGTTCAATAATCGCGACCGCCTGTTCCCGCGTCACGCCATCGAAATCATCGAGAAAGGCGTCGAGCGTGTACCCGGATTCGAGATAGTCGAACAGGTTCTTAATCGGAATCCGGGTGCCGGCGAAACACGGGGCCCCGCTTATTCGCTGCCGATTAATCCAGACCAACCCGAAAAGCGGGTTGTTTCTCTGAATCAGGTCGCCTTCGATGGATTCTCCCGTCAAGTGCGTTGCAACGGGATTGGTCAAGATGGCAGTAGACATGGCCTTCTCCTGACTGAGCAAGAATTATAGTGCGTCAGGTGCCGATCGCAAAGTTTCACTTCCCTGAAATTGGCGACGACCTTCGCTTCGCAACATTACTTCTGGCTTTATTGTACTATTCCCATGACCCTCCTCATCAGCTCCCTCCGCCGCTTTGATGTTCTCCTCACCGCCGACGGGCGCTCCACCCTCCGCCAGGGAAAGGTTGTCACCGGCTTTCGCGATAAGACGCAAAAACTCTTTCCTGTCGAGGGCCAGAGCATCGTCATCGGCCAGCATGGGCAAAATGCGTTTCATGGACAGTCCATTTCCGCGATCATCAAACAATTCGCCAGCGAGCTGATTCCGGGACTGGGGATCGTGGAGATTTCCAAGCAACTGGGCGATGCGCTTCGCGACGAAGTGCGCGAGACGCTGGCGAATCTGCCGTCGGATACTGCGGCGGGCGTGTGGGTGGTCGGCTTTGGGCGGGGAGAGGATGAGCCGATTCATGCCGAGGTGTTTTGGAAATGGGAGGAGGATCAATTTGTAACCCGCGAAAGCTGCTGGAAGGCGACGGATGTCGTCATGGCCGGTGACGGGAAAAAGGGGCTGCATGTCGACCTGCGGGATATCGAAGATGCCTCGGTGGCGACGGTGGAATCGGTTCATGCGGTACTGATGTACAAGGCGCTGAATGCGAATGTTCATCCCAACACCGTTGGCGGCCATGTTCATGAAGTGCTGGTAACCCCATGGGGATGGAAGTGGACCAAGCCGCCGGCGGATATCGGGGAGAAAAAGTGAGTTGAACTTTCCGCGGTCGCCGGTTTTAGCCGAGTCACGACTTGCGTAGAGATTCCGAGACACCAAGACCCGGCTATATTCCAATATGAACGACCGCGCCGCCCATTCGCAACCACACAAGCCGCCCGGCGGATGGATCATGCATATGCGCTGGTCGAAGCTGCTTTTTATGCATTGGCCGGTGCCGATCGAATCGCTTCGGCCGCTTATACCGCCAGGCCTGGAGATCGACCGCTTCGAAGGTCAGGCGTGGCTGGGCATCGTTCCGTTCCTTATGAGCAATGTGCGGCCACGTTTTGTTCCGCCGATGCCCGGCTTCTCCGCCTTTCCCGAGTTGAATGTTCGCACTTACGTCACGCACAACGCGAAGCCGGGCGTTTGGTTTTTCAGCCTGGATGCAGCGAGTAAACTCGCCGTTCGCGGTGCCCGGCGATTATGGCATCTTCCCTATTTCGATGCCCGGATGTCGATGCAAATTCACGAAGGCCAAATCGCCTATCGCAGCACGCGAACACACAAGAATTCCAATCCGGCTTGCCTGACAATGAAATATCGCCCGACCGGTCCGGTGTCATTTACCACACCCGGCACGCTCGATCATTTTCTAACCAACCGGCTGAATCTTTATTCCGCCGACCGCGCCGGGCACATTTACCGCGGCCAAATTCATCACGCCCCCTGGCCGCTTCAGGCCGCCGAGGCGCAAATTGAAACCAACCACATGACCGGTCAAATAGATGTGAGATTGCCAGACATCCCGCCGCTCTTGCATTACGCCGAGCGGCTTGATGTGGTGGGCTGGCGGATCCAACGCGCGTAGCGGCCAGGTCATTTCACGCGCTTTAAACATCCGCGCGGGTTATAGGTGGCGATGTAGCGCTCGCGCGATTCGTCCACCTCGAAGCGGTCATCTTCGCGCAGGAATTCCTCGGTCGCGGCCATCGGGCCGGGCTCCGCCCACCCTAATTTCGCCGACGCCTGCGGCGTGAACAAATCCACCACGCCGTCTTCAACGATCATATATCCGCCAACAGGCACCAGGTCGGCGTAAAGCCGAAGGTCGCGCAGCACCGCCGCGGCACGATGATCGCCGTCATGGATAACCATCGCTTTTTTCCCCGCGCACAGCGTCTGCACTTGCGCCACGATTACCGGATCGGAGCAGTCGCCGGTGATATCGGTCAGGCGGGGATGTTTGGCCTGATAGCGCGTCCGGTCGATGTCCAGCGACAGGACCTGGCCATGGCCGATCAGGTCGAAGAGATGGCAAAAGAACATGGTGCTTCCGCCGGCATAGCTGCCGATCTCTATCAGCACATCCGGACTGGTTTCCCAGAGAATTTCCTGATAGATCCAGCAATCCAGCACATTTTTCAGCGTCCGCACGCCCATCCAACTTACCTTGTCGAAGACGATCTTCTCCTGATGATGAATCATCCAATCCGCCAATGACATTTGCAACCGATCGCGATAGGTAGGCTCCCTCACCTTCGGCGGCGTCGGGTTGATCGGATGGCCGATGCGCCACAAGACCCCGCTCGGGTCGATCAGCGGAAAATCGCGCATGCCCCACGGCTGATCGGCTGGTTTTTCAGCCGGTTTCCCAAACGTTGCCGCGATTGGCGCGACATGTTCCCACCACGCATCCGCATCTTCAACAAGAAGGCTCATCATAAAATTCCCCGCATGCTGCGGCACATAAAACTTCTGCAGCAAAAAACAGGAATCGCCATGGCGAAATTCCGCCAGATCGCTTCCGCCCCAGGCTTCGGTAAAGCCGATGGCTTTGTAGAATCGCCGCGACAAGTCGAAATCGCGCGCGGGGACGAACGCCTTGGCTTCGATGGAGCGGAGTGTGGTTGGGTTCATACGGATGCCTCGAAAGAATGGGATGGGACTGCACGATCGCCTGACGCGCCCTGGAGGTTACTTCCCATCGGGGGACAAGACCCGCGTGTGTCCCTTAAAGCCGTGACATGCGCTGGGCTCCAGAAGACGGGTTTCGAATTCAACATCGAGCCCGCCATCGTCGCACACGCGGATTTCTGCTGAGGTTAAGGGAAAAGTCTCTGACGAATCCGGTGGAGCTTTGGAGTTTATTTCGGCTGCCGACACAGGCCAGCGGCCGTTCGACTCCTTGTAACTAATGACGGCCGTATAGACCGCTTTACTCTCGTTCTGATGCAGATCCAATTTGTACGTCACGCTGCTGCAACAACCCGATATTCCAAGGATGCAGAAGAGTAAGGCCATTCGTACTTTGTCTGGCGCGTTCCAAATGTATTGCATCATTTTCGTACTTTACCATGGCAGACAATTCTTCCATCCTCGCGCGCCGTAAACCAGTCTCAACGTCCCGAGGCATCCAAGGGACCGGCGCGTTCATGGAATTTGCCCACGCCGCCAATTAAGATGCGCGCAGATCCGTGGCGGGTCGTGCATCAAAATGCAGCCGAGCCAGGTAGGGTGGGCGTACTCGCCCACCATTCGGCGGACAAGATGCCGACGCCACATGTTTTTGCCGTGCGACTCGATGGTGGAGCAATAATTTGAAATCTGATCTGGCACAAATCGAAGATGATGGCCCCCCAGTGATCGGCTCAAACGCTCCCGCGCTCTATCTCGATCTCCTTAAGAAAATCCTCACGCGCACCGCGCTTCCCGAGCAGCTCGCGCTGCTCGAACCGCCCGCCGACAGTCGCACCGAGCGGTTTCTTCGTCTGGCACGGCGGCTGATGAAAGAGCCGCAGCTTCAATTCGCCAAACGCATTCCTTACGACCCCGAAAAACGCCTCGTCGGCAAGGATTGGCCCTCCGAAGCCGAGACCATGATCGGCACGCACCGGCTCGATAACCTGCACCAATGCGCCGAGGATGTTCTGGCCCGAAATGTGCCCGGCGATTTCATCGAGACCGGCGTTTGGCGCGGCGGCGCCACCATCTTCATGCGCGGCGTCCTCAAAGCCTACGGCATCACTAACCGCAACGTATGGGTTGCCGATTCGTTCGAGGGATTGCCCAGGCCCGATGCCGACAAATACCCCGCCGATAAAGGGGACAAGCATTGGACCCATCCCGAGCTGGCGGTTGGCGTTGATATGGTTCGCGCCAACTTCGCCCGCTTTGGCCTGCTCGACGAGCAGGTGAAGTTCCTCGTCGGCTGGTTCCGCGACACGCTGCCGACCGCCCCGATCGACAAGCTGGCCCTGATACGCCTCGACGGCGATCTCTACGAATCGACCATGGACGGCCTGACAAACCTCTACCCCAAACTTTCCCCCGGCGGCATCATCATCATCGACGACTACGGCTGCGTAAAAGCCTGCAAAGCCGCCGTCACCGATTATCGCGCCGAGCAAGGAATCACGGATGAAATAAAGGAAATCGACTGGACGGGCGTTTATTGGCGGAAGGGGTGAGAGGGGATGGGGACACGCCCGTCTGATTCCCTTTTTCATCGCCAATCGAACGTGAATTTCCACGCCAGCGCACGTAATGCATCGTTGGAAAGCCGCGGATGGCGCCTGTGCATTTC
Source organism: Tepidisphaeraceae bacterium (assembly GCA_035695715.1). Lineage (GTDB taxonomy): Bacteria > Planctomycetota > Phycisphaerae > Tepidisphaerales > Tepidisphaeraceae > RYN-428. The sequence continues at coordinate 10,425 of DASRRM010000022.1, read as the reverse complement.
GTCGTGAATCATGTGTCCCGCTGACTCCAGTGAATCTTTTGACCAATCAACCTTAAATTTACTCACTTCATCGATCAAAGATAAGACTTGCGATTCAAGCCTCAGGCCCGCCTTCCCGAACGCCTGTATGAGGCCTTCGTTATCCATTCGTGGCGACGACGCCGATCCGAACCCTAAGAACAAGACTACGGCATTGCTGAGTTCATCGACATTGGTTTGCATGGTAATTGTCCCGAACTCGTATTGATGTAAGCTGCGGGCCTCTCTCATTCCGGCGCCGGCTGCGCCGGCGGCGTCTGTAGTTCCGGAAAATTCCTGCCGCGGTGCATCGGCTTTTGGCGAAGGACCAGGTCGTCGTCATTCACCCATTGCGGACCGCGCTCCGAAAGGTGCGCCACCATTTTCTGCCGCCATTGTTTCAGCGTGGCGGCGTGAGCCGGGTCGTCGGAAAGGTCGTTCACTTCAGCCGGATCCTGGGATAGGTCGAAGAGTTGCTGGTTGCCGGTGTAGGCGTAAAAAATGTATTTGAATGTGCCATCGGTCAGCGCGGTCCAGGGCGATTCCTTCCAGTAGCAGGTGGAATGTTCAAGGTCGAGCTGTCTGCGCCAGCCGTCCGGCTTTCCGCGAACCAGATCGAGAAGCGATCGGCCCGCCAGCGGCGAAGCAGGGGTGAGACCGGCGGCGTCGAGGCAGGTGGGGAAGACATCGCGCAGCTCGGTGAGTTGCATGAAGACCTGGCCGCGCTTGGCGGTGAGAACCTCGTTTCCCCAGTGCGCCAGCATCGGAATATGAGCCGATCCTTCGTAGGCGTAGGTCTTTCGCCAAAGATGATGGTCGCCGGCCATCTCGCCATGATCGGCCACGAACAAGATCAGCGTGTTGTCCGAAAAACCGGCGGATTGCAGCGCGTCGACCACGCGGCCGATCTGTTCGTCAACGAAGCTGATGGCGGCGTAATAGCCGCGGCGGGTTTCGCGAATGTCTGAAGCCGGCAAATTCGCGCGGGCCGCGTCCGGACTACGGGGCGGGGTGAATGATCCAAACCATTTCTCGGCCCAATCGCCAACCGCCGCCTTGGGAAGATCCACCTTTTCGTAATGCTCCCACCAATGAGCCGGGGGATCGAAAGGGGAGTGCGGCCGATGAAATGAAACTTTCAGAAAAAACGGCCGATCCGATCGATAGCCCTTGATGAAGTCCACGGCGCGCTGGCCGACCCAGGCCGTCGGATGAAGCTCGGGGCGATGCGGCCAGGGCATCGCCCGTCGGTCGTTCCAACCCAGGTGAGTTGAGTGCTCGTCCACGCCGGGCGCGGTTTTTTTGAGCCATATGCCGTAGTCGTCAACGCCGTCGGTGATGGGAAGGCCGTCGTAAATTTCCAGCGCCTGATATCCCCGCGGGTTTCGCCAGGGGTTGAAATGATTTTTGCCGATGGCGTGCGTTTGATATCCGGCTTCGGTCATGGCGCGGGGCATGACGTACGGCCAGCGCGTCGCCTGTTCGGTGTAACCCAGCATGCCATGCTGCCAGGGTGTGAGTCCCGTCAAAATGCTGGCCCGCGCCGGCGGACACGATGGCACCGACGCGTAAGCCTTGGCAAAGTACGCCCCCTCGGCGGCGAGGCGATCGAGGTTTGGCGTTTGAATCGCATGATTGCCCGCAACGCCCAGGGCATCGCCGCGATGCTGATCGTCCATGATGAAAACAATATTCGGCTTGGCCGGTCCTGAAGCGCGAGCCGCTGTCAAGCCGCCAAGTGTCGCCCCGGCCAATGCTCCGGCGCCCGCCTGCAAAAGTTCGCGCCGGGAAATGTCATTTGAATGCGGCATCGATTATTTCCTCCCGACCCATTTTAATGGATGCGCGCGGGTACGCGCGGTTTTTATTGGCGCAAATTGACGGCTATTAGAATGATCGTCCAAAAACAGAAAAAGAGAATCGGCGCGCCGAAGGAAAACCATTGTCCAACGTGGTACCAAAGCTCGCCCCTTGGTGGCAGCGGGTCATTTCCCAGGCGGCAATAGGCATCGCGAAGTTGTTCGATTCGTTCACGCCCCGCCCAGATTGGCGGCAGGATCAGCAGGCAGAGGATCATGCCGAGTATCGGCAGGGCCAGCCGCCAAATCCACCAAATTCTGTCGGCGTTTGCGCCGATGCCGGCGATGATCAGCGGCGAAACCAGGAACGACTGCGCCGTAACGATCCAGCCGACCCGGCCCATGATCAGGCTGTTCTCGAAGCGAATCTCCTCACGGAGAAATTTGAGCTTTTCGTCATTATCCATGTCTTCACCGTAGCATGGGCGTCTCGCCCATGAGCAATGGTCGGTCGAACTTCGGCGAGCTCAGTCGATTAGTTCCGATGCCGGAGCGCAAGCGGTCCATGACACTCCGACCAAACTATTGCTGCGCCGATCGAATTCGCGGTATACCGCGAAACATGGGCGAGACGCCCATGATACGTCAAGGCCAAGCCACCGACAGTGTCACGCACCGATACCCATCGGTGACGATGAACGCGAAAGAGCCTCGCAGAATATAGTGGCGGGGTTGAAGTTTGGGCAGCGGCTGGGATACTTCCCTGCCAAGCCGCGAAAACCTCATATGGCCATGTCAACTTCCGATGCACACGATTCCCCAGCCCCCTCCTGTGAGGACGATCGTCGTCGATTTCGGGAGATGGAAGATGTGCTGTTGCCTCGATCGGCGGTAACGGACATCGACGCGGCCGCAGGGCTTCTCAAGGAATTCCGCCCGGCAACACTACCGCGGATTTACCTCAATCAGCGGTTTTCCGAATGGAAGCGCTTCTTGCAATTCCTGCAAAAGCGGGGGTTTCCGCAAACGATCCTGGAGATCGGCACGGGGCGGGGAGGATCGACGTTTTTCTGGTCGCGGTTTTCGCCGGCCGGGGCGCGGGTCGTCACGGTGGACATCGCCGAGCGGGCGGCGCAGCTCGTGAAGATTTACGACCGGCCGAGCGTGAATTCCGTTCATTGCATTACCGGCGATTCGCGCTCGGCCGAGACGATCGGCGCCGTCCGCCGGGCGCTGGATGGGCGGGCGGTCGATCTTCTTTATATCGACGGCGATCACACGTACGCCGGGGTGAAGTCAGATTACGAACGTTTTGCGCTATTTTGCGGCGAATCATCGCTGATTGCGTTTCACGACATTCATCCCGATTTTTTTCATGCCAGAGGCGTTCAAACGCCGTGCGATTCCGGGGACGTTTACCGATTTTGGGATGAGCTTAAAGCCCGGCATGTGTTTCATGACTTCGTGGAGGAGCCGCGGGCGGAGATGGATGGCTTTGGGATCGGTGTGATTGAATATCGCCGGCCTGGGTAAAGCCGGCGAAAGGGGGACGGGTCGATGGCGGGAACAAATCAGCGCGGGAATTGCAATGCAACCTGGCGAGAAGACCACTGATGCAACGCAGCGGCAGCCGTTCTGGTCGGTGATGATTCCGACCTTTAATCCAGGCTCGTTTCTTGAACAAGCGCTGTCGAGCATTCTTGCCCAGGACCCCGGACCCGATCAGATGCAGATTGCCGTGGTGGATGATGCCTCGACGGGGAGCGACCCTGAGCCGATCGTCCGCAAGATTGCCGGCGATCGGGTCACCATCCATCGGCAGCCGAAAAATCTCGGACTGGCGCGGAACTGGAATGATTGCATCGCCCGCGCCGGCGGGCGGTGGATACACATCATGCATCAGGATGATGTGGTTCTGCCAGGATATTACGAATCGATTCGTGCCGGGGCATTGGCTAATCCGCAGGCGGGCATGGCGTTCACGCGCTGCGCCAATTTCGACGAGCAAGGCAATTGGATTCATCTATCCCGCCTGGAACGGCCCACGCCCGGCATCATCCCCGACTGGCTTTCTCGCCTGGCCATCAACAACCGCATCCAATGCCCGGCGGTTTCGGTGCGGGCGGATGTTTATCGCGACGTGGGCGGTTTTCGCCGCGATCTGGTTTATGCGATCGACTGGGAAATGTGGTGCCGAATCGCGGCAAAGTATGCCGCGTGGTTTGATCCGCAGATCCGCATGTCGTACCGGGTTCACGCCGATTCCGAAACGTCGCGGCTGCAAGGCCTGTCGCTAACCCTGAGCGACGAACGACGGGCCATCGACATTATCAGCCGGATTTTGCCCGCCGAAATTCGCCAGGAATCGGCCCGAAAAGCCCGGCTGAAGATTGCCGATCGCGAATTGGATGCCGCCGACGCACGGATTGATGCAGGCGATATGCGATCGGTGGGAAGAAACCTGATGGAGGCGGTCAAGACCGGTTGGCGCTCGCCAAGCATTATCGGGCGGGCGATGTGTGTGTGGGCGCGGATGGCGACATCGCGATTCGACGGTGGCCGTAGGTGATTCCTGTCGTTTCGCGTAACAACATGGCGCTTCGGCGGCGCGGTCTGCTACAATCGCCTGCATGACCGTAAGCGATACTGCAACAACCCTTGAAAAAGTGCCCCTCGATCCGCACACGCGCGAGTTTCTCGAAGAGGCGGCGGAGTCAAAATTCGATTTCCATTCCGTCAGCGTCAAAGCCGCCGGGGATGAGCAACTTAAGAAATCGATCAACAATGCCGTGTTGCGCCAGCATGCCGCCCGGCAGCTTCGCGTGCTGGAACTGCCGGATTCTGACAAACTTCGCACGCTGGCCGGCGAGATCAAGCAGCACGCGTTGGACAACCTGGACTATTACCTTGAGCAGCTCAAGGCCAACGTCGAAAAAAATGGGGGCCATGTTTATTTCGCCACCAACGGCGCCCACGCCAGGCGGATTATTCTCGACATCGCCAGCGCCAAAAAAGCCACGCGCGTTATCAAGAGCAAGTCGATGGTGAGCGAGGAGATCAACCTCGCCCAGGTGCTGGAGCAGGCGGGGATGGATGTGGTGGAAACCGATCTTGGCGAATTCATCGTGCAGATCAGCCACGATAAGCCATCGCATCTGGTTGCGCCGATCGTGCATAAAAATCGCCAGTCGATCGCCACGCTGTTCAGCGAATATTTCGGCACGCCTTATAACGATGATCCCAACGCGCTGACCATGCAGGCGCGGGAGTATCTGCGCGATAAATTCCGCAAGGCGGATTTCGGAATGACCGGCGGGAATTTCCTGGTGGCCGATTCGGGGCTGGTCTGCTGCGTGGAAAATGAGGGTAACCAGCGGCAGAGCGTCACCACGCCGCGGGTTTTGGTGAGCCTGGTCGGCATCGAAAAGGTGGTGCCGCGAATGATTGACCTGGCCGTCATGCTGAAGCTTCTCACGCGCTCGGCCACCGGCGCGCCGATCACCATTTACACCAACATTTTCGGCGGCCCGCGCTCGCCGGGCGAAAAGGATGGCCCGGAGGAATTTCACCTGGTGCTGATCGACAATGGCCGCAGCGAAATCCTTGCCAGCGAATACCGCGAGACCCTGCGCTGCATCCGCTGCGGCGCATGCCTCAACGCCTGCCCGATCTATCGCAAGATCGGCGGCCACGCCTATGGCAGCGTCTACCCCGGCCCGATCGGTGCGCTCATCACCCCGCTGTTTCAGGGCCTGGAAAAGTTCAAGGACCTACCGCAGGCGTCGAGCCTGTGCGGGGCATGCTACGAGGCCTGCCCGGTGAAGATCAATATTCCCAAGCACCTGATCAGCATGCGCCGCGACATCGTCAACGCCCACATCAACAGCGGCTGGGAACGCATCATCTATCGGATGTGGGCGTGGATGTATAAATCGCCATGGCGATATCGCCTGGTAAGCTGGGTGCAGAAAGCCGACCTTCGCGGCCGCGCCGCCGGGACGGGGTGGGTCAGTAATCTGCCGAGCATCGCCTCAGGCTGGACGCAAATCCGCGACATGCCCGCGCCGGCGGACGTGTCGTTCCGAAAGATGTGGAAGCAACGGGAGGATGCCAAGGCGCAGACGATGCCGTGAGGGTTCTATTTCGCATACCGGCCATGGCATGCTACAATCCAAAAGGAGTCAGGTATGACATTAACCGACACATGGATTCCCAAGGCGCCTCCCTTGCGGGAAGACCCGCCGGGAACTGTACGGGTTGGCAATAGCCGTGTGACGCTTGATGTGTTTCTCGGTGCTTATGCACAAGGGTTGTCCGTTGACGAAATTGCCAAAGAGTTCGATTCCCTTCGCGTTGCGGATATATACGCGGTAATCGCTTACTATCTTGAGAATCGCGAAACGGTGGACGCTTATTTGAAAGAGCGGCAACGGCAAGGTGACGCCCTGCGCGAACACTTCGAGGAGAAAACGTCCTTTGCCGAAATGCGAGAGAAGTTGCTTCTTCGATATTGAACTGGTCGTGGCGTGCGGCGAATCGGAGGAATGGCACGATATTGTCTGGTATCTCCCGCTCTGAATCCAATTCGGAATTTCAAGTCAATGGAAAACGCCATCATTACCGCCGTCCGTAAAGCGCTCGGCCGCATCGAACCTTTGCACAAAGCGCCGATGCCCCCGGCCATCGACGAGCATGTGGCCCGCCTGGTGTTCAGCGACATCGGCCTTCCGGAACTATTCCAGAAGCGCGCCACCGACATGAAAATGCTCGTCGAGCTTGTGCGCGTGGAGGAGTTGCTGGAAAAGCTGGCGGCATTTTTGCGCGAGAAAAAGTGCAGGTCGGTGATGCTTTCCGATACGCCGCTGATCGAGAAGATGAAAGTGGTCGATTACCTGAAGAAGAATGGCTTCGCCGCCGCGGGGTGGGGGAAAATGACGGCCGACGAAGCATACGACATCGACGCCGGCGTCACCGAGGCCGACTACGCGGTGGCCGAAACGGGGACACTTGCGATCCGGCATCGGCCCGAGCATGGCCGGCTGCTGTCGCTGGTGCCGTTCGTGCATGTGGCGATTATCCAGCCGAAGATTTTCGTGGCGGATCTGATCGACCTGTTCGAGAAGCTGGCAGCCGACGGCGTGGGAAGCGGCGTGACGCTGATCAGCGGGCCATCGAAAACCGCGGATATTGAGATGCAGACAGTAACCGGCGTGCATGGGCCGAATGTGGTGAAGACGTTTATTTTGGCTTGATTGCCGCTCTATCTTGGGAATCCTGTCAATCGAGCAGATTTTTTGCTGCCGAAACTTTAGTCGTGATGTCTTTTTTCATTTCCGAAAGCATTTGTCGGCTTGCCCGTTTCACCCGAGTGACCGGGGGGATTTTTGTCTTCTATTTTGTCGCAGGCGCCTTCTTACTTTTTGCATTCCTTAATGACAGATCGCTTCGACATTACGATGCGATGCCGCCGATCCCGTGGTTCGGAATGGTTTTAATCCTGGGTGCAATTTATCTCATTCCGGGGATGGCGATATGGTTCATGGGGAGCCGGCTTGAAACCGGAAAGGGCTGGGCGTTCTGGGGCATCCTGGGAATGGTTGCGATCGATGCGTTAAAGCTCGCCGCGGATGTATTCGTGCGGGTGTTCGCGCAACGCGGCGTCGGCTTCTTCGTGAACCTAATTCCACACATTGCAATGCTGATCGTCGCCATTCTCTGGGTCTCGGCGCTGTCGGAGGTTCGTCTTTCCCATCGCCGGCGCACATCGGAGCGGCGGGGTTTTCCGGTAAACGCTGCGCCCCGGCCATCGCGCATTCCGCCGCCGCCGTCGACGCGCCTCTCGTCACGCAAAAGACCCTGACATCTGTTCACCGAAGACCGAGCCAGCGGGTTATTCGATATTTGCCTCCCGCGCGATGATCAACTGACACCCCGCCTTTTCCACCTGCTCGCGCTGCTCCGCGGTAATACCCGCATCTGTCACCACAATATCAACCTCACTCAGGGGCCCCAATCGCGACAGCGCCTGTTGCCCGAATTTTCCGGAGTCGACCAGCAACACAATCTCCTGCGCCTGCGACATCATTCGCAGTTCCGACTGCACCAGCAGCGAATTCTGATTGTAAAGCTGCCCATCGTGAATCCCGGCAACGCTGAGAAAAAGCGTTTTGGTATGAATGGCCGCCAGCGCCTCTTCGGTCATCGGGCCCAGAAGCACGCCATAGCGCGGATACATCAATCCGCCGGTGAGAATCAGCTCGACGTTTTCATCATTCAGGAAAAGATTGGCGATCGGCAGCGAATTGGTGACCAGTTGCAGGGAAATGCCGAGCAGTTCCTGGGCGAAATAAAAGGTCGTGGTGCCGCCGTCGATGATAACCGTCTGGCCGGACTGAACGAGCGATTTTGCGGCGGCGGCGATCTGGCGTTTGATGTCGACGTGATAGCTCATCCGCTGCTCGAAGGCGTAGGGCCGCGCGCCGCTGGCGGTTTTTTCGCCGACCCAGATCACGCCGCCATGCGTGCGCTCGACCAGGCCCGCCTGCGCCAGCATTTCCACATCGCGGCGAACGGTGGACGGGGAAACGCCCAGCTCGGCCGCCAGCGTATCCAGCGGCGCCATGCCGCGGCGGCCGAGCAGTTCCTTCAGTCGAGATTGTCGTTCGGGGATGAGCATGTGTTATGGAATCACATATGGAAATAAGAATTCGCCCTATGGAACGAAGCTTATTCACGCCGGGTACGAGCGACAGCGAGGCCCCGGATCCATTGCGTGGGAAATTCGAGGTTCTCGCCACCGCTGGTCGCAGGCCGGAACCGACGCGCGAGGTCCAAAATCCAAATACGCAAGCTAAGCTGATTACAAGGATTTCCTACGAAACTGTCTGAAACGGCGGCCATTTGCACGGTTTTCGTGACACGGGCGTCCCGCCCGTGCCTGTCATACAATGCGAGATTGACCCACGCAGTTCCAGGAGTTGCCATCGTATTCAATTCGAAGGCACGGGCGAGACGGCCGTGTCACAACCAAGCGTTGCCGAGCTTAATCGCACACAGCGATCCACGCGTCCGGCGCCGGTCGTTTTGCAATCATCTCCCATCCCCATTCACTCGCGTCAGATCAGCCTGGATGCGCCCGCGCGAATAGGCAACTTTCTGTGCAGCCGTCATCGTCTTGAAGTCCGGCGACCCGTTTGCAAGCGTCGGAATTCCAGCCATGGGCTTTGCAATCATCGCGTTCGCGATTACTTTCGTCTTCTCGACGGTAGAAGGTTTCTGTGGCGCAGGCTTTGTCGCGCCGCCACTGACCATCGACTCGGTGACCCTGAACTTTGCCGCCTGCGCTACGTTGTTTCCGACCGCTTTCGCAGCGGCAGCGCCGCTTCCCCCCGCATAACTGCTTTCCGTCACCGTCAATTCCAAGTCATCCTTGATCGCGCGATATGGCTTGATCTTCAGCTTCTCAAGCTCGCCGTGATATGCCTTCACCGCTTCGGCCGCGCCGATCCGGCCGTTGGCAATTTGATGGAGAAACTGCACGAAGGTCAGCGCGTGCTCGCTGTTGTTGATCTTGCGGCCAAAGAGGGCGGCGCGAGCGCCATACTTTTTCGCGTCTTCCAGAAGCTTGAATGCGTCGTGGGTGGTGCCGCTGGATCCGCCGAGGATGCCGGCGACCAGCGATGGATCGTAGGCCACCAGTTCTTCCATCGCCCGCGGGCCGTGATAGGCAATCTTTAGAAAAACCGGCCGGCCGCTGGAAGGGACGCCGGCCAGTGTGCGGGCGATCAGGTCGTTGACATATCGGCCCAGGTCGGCCGGGCACTTATCGCCGCAGGCGTTGGGGTCGAATATTTCCAGGAAATGGCGAAAGCCTTTGCTCTCCGCCTCGATGCGAAACTGCTTGTAAGCTTCGATGGTCGGGTAATCGAATTCCAGCCGATTGTTCGGCGTCATCGAGTACAGCCCAAGATCGGCCCCCAGCCGCCGTTCGGCATCGGTGGGATTCACCTTCCCGCTTTGAATCTGCTCGATGGTGGCCGATCGAAACGGCCGCGATGGCTCAGCCGCGAATGACGACCCGGCCATGAGATGAATATCCGTCGTGTCATTCGCCCGGGCGGCGGGGGTTACCGTCGAGTTCTCAAACAGCTTTTCCTTGATCGCCAATGCTTCGCTGGAGTTGGCCGACATCAGCATGATATCGACAAGCCCTTGTTTGACGATCTCGCGCATCTGATCGCGATATTCCGCCAGCGAGCGAATTTTCCCCGTGCGCGCGTCCTTCCCGGTCGCGGCCAGACCGGCCGCCATGTCGGCGTCCTTGGCGTCGGCGAGAATAAAGTCCTTTGCGCCGCCGAGGTTCGTGCGAATGCTGTGCAGCTTCGCGTCGAGCGAGCGGTTCTGCCGAATGGGGGTGGAAACGGGATTGGTGGTTGAGCAGCACATTCGATTGAGGAAAGGGACCAAGGGACCCAGCGCGGCTGCGCCGCAAATCCGAAATCCGAATGACGAAATCCGAATCAAATCCGAATGACGAATGACCAAATGTCTGGCCCGGAGCCCGCCAAAGATGTTGTTAACAAAACAACAAGTTGAAGGATTGTAGTAC
>DASRRM010000021.1:0-14399 GCA_035695715.1 Tepidisphaeraceae bacterium | reverse complement strand
ATCACCACGGCCGCATTGGAAGGCACCAACAACAAGATCAGGACAATGCAGCGGCAAGCCTACGGTTTTCGCGACCACGAATTCTTCAAGCTGAAGATTTATGCCCTACACGAAACTATCTACGCATTAGTCGGATGAGCCCTTTTTCTTGCGAGCCGTGCGACGTCCCAACTTGAGTTTTCGCAACGCGCGTCGGATCGTGCGGCGGCTGGCAGGCGTGCCCATGCCGATGAGTCGCCGCGACAATTCCCGCAGCGACAGATTCGTCCAGAGCACGCCTGCCCGCATTGGATCGCCAGCGGTAAACTCTTCCAACAGTCGTCGCAGATTGGCCTCCAACGAGGGTCGCGTATCCATCAGCGGTCGGCGTCCACCCCTTTTTTTCGGACCCGGCTGGCGGCCGGATCATCGGGTACTTCCAAATCTTCCAGACCCTGACGGATCGTCTTGGGATCGCAGGCGAACAGCCGGGCAATGTACTCGACGCCGCCGTGACCAAGCTTGGCCGCCTCAACGGCTGCATAGCGCCGCCGATCTTTCTCCGACAGCCAATTCCATAGCCGCTTCATTATCAATTCGACATCGGCAGAATAGGCTTCCATGCCATCTCCGCAAAATACGCCAACCCCACTCCAGAAACTCTATCCGGCTTCAACCAATCCGGGAAGTTAAAGTGAGCCATGTCCTTAGCTCAGCTGCCAGGGCCTCGGGCTTGGTGTTCAACGAAGCAACTTTCTTTTGAATGGTCTTCCCCCCTGCCAGGTCGGCCAGCACGAGGTAATCGGTTGATGCATCCGGCTCGTCCGCGATGGTTCCCCCCTGCGCCTGGGCCATGCCGTGCAGCAAATCCTCCTGGCCGTAGTCGAACTTCCCCTGGAAAACCAGCTTTTTCCCGCGAAGGGCCGTCAGAATCGAAGTGCCTTGCTTTGCCATGTCAGCGTTCCTCCGTGTTATGAGCAATTTGCGCCCTGTCCCGTACCACGGCCGTCTCGGCCGTAATTGTCTAACATTGGTCTGCAAGAAATCCCACCGGGCGTGCGTTGAGGCGAAGAGCACGGGCGAGACGCCCGTGATACGGGACGCATCTGTCACCTTTTACGCGGGCGTCCATCCCTTCACCACATATTCCGCCTTTAACCCTGCATACAGGGCATCAATTTGCTCCCGCGAATTGCTCACGCGAATATCGCGGTCGATCGGCGTGGCGCGGTTCGGGCTGAAATCCGACATGTAGGCGACGTAGGCCGGGTAATTTCCGCCCTCGGCTTCCTTGTTGGTCTTCCATAGCAGAAGCTTGCGGACCATCATGTTCCCCTTCAGCGTCTTGGTGAACACTTCGCGCGAAATCATTTCGCTTTTCGGCAGCGAAAGCTGCCGGGCGTCGCGGTCCATCATCGCCACTTCAACCACATCGTGAACCTGATTCAGGCGAAGATCTTGTTGGCGGATGCTCTTGTCCTCGCGGCGGCGGATGAACTGCGGCGAAATCGGGCTGGCCAGCGGCAGCCGGCGGATCGATTGATACATGTTCTTCGGCGTGTCATACCCCAGCACCATCCGGTCGACGCTGCCGCCGCGGGTGTTCTGGTTGATCAGATCGAGGCAGGAAATCTCGATCACCCACTCCGGCCGCACCATCTGATACGCCACCGAATCATTCACTTCCGCATAATCGCTCTCGGCGGCGAGGTCTTTCAAATCGCTGAGCCAGGCCCGGCGTTCGTCTTCACTGAATCCGCCGCCCACCCGGCCCAAAATATGGAAGCTATTGTCCTGCCGCATCAGGCCGACCAGAACATCGTGCACCATTCCAACGCGGTCTTCGGCGCCTTCGGTGAAACCCATCACCGCCACATCCAGGGAAATTCGCGGCTTAATCTTAAACTGCCCCGCGCTGTCAGACCGCACCACCAGCCCCTCGCCGCCTTCGGTTTCCACCCATTTCTCGAAATTCTTCATCACATCATCCACCGTCTTGGCACGCACGGTTTCAACCGGATGAATCCTCTTGCCGGCCTTGAAGGTCGATTCGATTTTCTTATACACCTCGGCGTAATTCAGCGGGGCCGGCTTATCGTCAATTTCCAGAATGTCGAACACCGCAAACTGAAGTTGATCGAGTTCCGCCTGCGATTCAGGCTGGCGGGCCACGCGCGATACATCATGCACGCGCGGCCGCCGATCGGTTCGGCCCACGTAAAGCTCGCCGGCGATCAGCATTCGCTTGTGCTTGCTTTTGCCGAGCAATTCGACGGCTTCCTGCATGAAGGGCAAGCCGGTGCGAACCACCCCGCCGGGGTTTACCGAGCAGCATTGCTTGCCGTCGATGAGCAGCACGGTGAATTCGCCGTCCACCTTTCGGCTGACGAAATAATCGCACGCCGGCAGCTTTTCCTTCACCGAAGCTTTGTCCAGCGCCTGCATGTGCTGGCTGAGCTTTCGGCGATATTCCTGTGCCTTGAGCGGGATGAACGGGTCGGCCATGCAATGCGCCTTGCCGACGCCATAGGAGCCGAAGATGATTTGCAGACGCGATGAATCGACGAGGGTATTGGTAGCCATAAATCACGCGGCGGTTGGAGGCGGAGGCGGGGCGACTTTCAATTCCATGTTGGAAAGATGAAGGATCAGGCAATACTTTTCGCCTTCGGTGCGGCCTTCGAGGAACCCGCGAAACTGCTGCCCGTTTCGCGTCAAAACCAGCGGCTGATTTGCCTTGGGTCCCGAGCCAAGCAGCATCAGGCTCTCGGTCTCCTCCAGTTCCTTCGCCATGGCGAAAAGGAAGTCGTACGTCAGGCCGTTCACATGGCAGATCTGCCTTTTGCCGGCGAAGACAAACTTGTTGTAGATTTCCTTCTTCTTAAATAGCTTTCCCGACCATTTCAGCGGCGTTTCGGTTGAGCAATTGGGCTGCGTGATTTTCCGCGGCCGCCGTTCGCGCTCGCTGCCGTCGGGATTGCGCACAATTTCATACTGGCGAACCTTGTGAACAATCTTCCCATCCGGATCGACAAACACCCGGCTGCATTCCTTCAACACCGACCCGAATCGTTCGATGTCAATCTCCGGATCGCCGTCGATCAGCGACTGCGCCACTTTTTCGCGCCCGCCTGCCTTTGTTTCCAAAGCGCCGAGGTCATGCCCCAGATCAGACTTAATCAATCGCGAAGACTGCACCTGCCGCCCCTGCTCGTCGAGCCATCGCACCTTGATCGGCTTTTTGACGCTCTGCGCGCCGACGATCGCGTCGCGTCCCTTGCTGTTGGCAATGTTGAATGTTCCCATCGCATGATCCTTTCGCTTGTTGCCGTCATCCTGACGTCCTCCTCAGCGCGGCAGTTGGCCGCAACCGAGAAATTCGCTCGCAGCGTGACGGCTAAGATTCCCGTATCACGGGCGTCTCGCCCGTGTTTTCATTTCAAAAAGACACGGGCGGGACGCCCGTGATACGGGAGATTCTTCCGCTCCTTCGTCCCGGTTGATCTTGCTTTAATATTCACATCATGCCGAAATCCATCGAATCATCCTCCTCGCCTTCCGCATCGTCATCGCTGGCAATCGATGCGCTCTGATCGAAACCGACGAATTCCAATTTGGTTGGCGAGCCGATCGCCAGGAATGGCGTGCCATCCGCCGAGAGAAGCAAAAATCCCGCATCCGGCTCAAGCCCGCCGCGGAAGGAATAGGGAAAATGAAAAATCTTCCCCTTTTTCAGCTCAGCCATCAGCGGCGCAAAATCAGATTCGCAACTCACCTGATAGACCGCGCGAATATCGTGGCTTAAATATTCCTCGATCGTCACGGTTTTTTCCAGCGGCACCGGAGCCGCATACGAGGACGCCACCGGCGTGATCTTCGCACCCTGGTTGTCGGTTGGCGTCAGCAATTTCTTCTCGATCCAGTTGCCATCAGCCGACAGCGTGATGATGGCCGTTCCGCCCGATGGAATAATGCTTCGCCCGTCATCGGCCAGTGTGGCCAGCGTGCACTTGCGGCCCTGTTCGTCGAGCGTTTCGACTTCGACAAAGCCGTACAAATCAGAGCGTTCGACCTTGTTCAGTGCAAACGGAATCGCCAACCCGCCAAATGTCAGCACCAGAGGTTTAGCCATGATGGGTAGATTGAAACCGAAGGATATGGGGGGAGTCAACGCTTGGGGACTCCGATGGTGCGCGACAGAATGTGGCGCGGGCGGGCCGCCCGTGCGACGTTGAATCATCACCGCCGAGAATTTATGGACGCGCGACCAGGCGCGAGCCCGATTACGCGCAAGGAGGTGGCGACTGAAGTCGCCACCCCGGCTCATTCTCCGACAATTGGCAGAATCTGCAGATCTTTCAGCGTCCCCGACCACCCCGCGCGTTTTCCCGAGGCCGCGAATTCCACGATGGCTTCCGACGCCACCACGACTGCCAGCAAGATCAGATTTCGCGCCAGCGGATAATCGCACACATCCGCGCCAACATCCCGCGGGACGCGATAGGTTTCGTTCCACACGACCTCAAAATAATCCTCGTAAAGCCCAACGTGCAGGCAGGGAATGCCCAGCGCCCCGGCTTCATCGCACACGATCTGCCGGGCGGCGGAATTGTCGAAGGCATCGACGATCAGTTCCGAGCCTTTCAATAACTGGCGGGCATTGGGGGCAGTGAGTTCCTTGCGAATGGCGTCGATCTCAACGCCCGCGGTGCTGAAAAGGCGATTGCGCAGCGCCTCCACCTTCCAGACGCCGACTTCGGCTTCGCCGTAAAGCTGCGTGGAGATATTGTGTTCCTCGACGCGGTCATGATCGATGACGCGAAGATTGGCCAGACCCTGGCGCGCAAGATGATCGGCCAGGTTGGAGCCGACCGCTCCAATGCCGCAGATCGTCATCTTCATCGCAGCAAGCTTGGTTAAAACTTCGCCGCCGCGATACAGGGCTTCATGATGAAATTTTCCGGGCATGGTCTTGCTCCAAACCTCTCTGTTTCTTTTTAAATCATTTGCGGCATAAGGAGCCGCGCACGAAGGGTACTCCCGAAGTAAGCGGTGTTTGGACGATTGCCTCGGCTTTCTGCGAAATGCTATAAATGAACGCCAAGACGCCAGGGACGCCAAGCGAAGAGCGCCAAGAAAACACGGAATTACCGATAATTTCACCTCTTCCTTCCGATCTTGGCGTCCGTGGCGTCTTGGCGTTCATCCCATTTTTTTGGAACTCTTAGAATCGCCCGATGGCGGTTCCTTCGCGCAAAACGCCGACGAGGCTGTTCAAGTCAAATGCGCGGTCTTCGCCGGACAGGCAGATGCCGGCTGACATCACCGTCAGGTCGCCCTTGCCGACGACGCTGACATGGCGGACGCCGTCAACGGTATACGCCACGCGATAGGAATCGCCGGTGTCGGAGAAATCGCGCAGCATTGCGCCGGCCTGTGATAGTGCCGAGGCCAGCCGCGATTCCTCGCGCTGCCGCCGATCCAGCGCCAGCCGCTTCATGCGCTGATCGAACACTATCGCATACGCGACGCGGTGCGCTGCGCTCAATCCCGGGCGAGACACCTTCGCCGGCTCGACCTTCTTGGTCAGCTCGCGGCGCAGAAATGCCGCCGCGCCCGGGTCGGCTCGCGGATCAACCGCATCGAACCAGAGCTGGCTGCCATCGAAGCGGGCGACCACGATGTCGAACACATCGCAGCCGAATGCGAGATTTGCCGTCACCGGCCCATTCATCTCAAAACGGGAATTACCCGCGTTGGCGGCAATGGCGGTGATGGAATCGGGAGCACGCGAAACGACAATCAGCCGAACGGCGGCGAACAGGTCAAGATATCGGCGGCGTTCGCCGGCCGTCGCCACGCGAACCACTTGCGCGCAAGCGTGCGACAGCGGCCGAAAAACGCCCCAGCCGCGATACGCCGGGGGCGTGACGCGCAGCGTGCAGCGGACGTTGGCGATGCTCAGCGTAACGCCGCGTCCGAAAATCACCGGCGCAAGGAATTCCGTGGCCAGGAACCGCGATTCGGTTTCGGCCAGGCGATTCATCGCGGCAAGGATTGACGTGCGGGCCATGGGAATTCCAAATTAAAGCTGGATCAATGCACGGCCGAGACGGCCGTGTTACGATGGAGGTCTGCGACGGACCGGCAGGCCATCGGCTTGAGTCGCGCGAGCGTCAAAAGTTACCTGAGATGGGCTCTTTCGAGCGCCATCTCCCAGGGTATGTAAGCTCGCGCCGTTGGAAACCGATGCCGGCCTGCTCTGTTTCGACCCTCCTGCTGAGCTCGTTTAGCGACGACCGAACCCGCTAACGTATTACTCTTATTATGATTACCTGCAAATCGCCAAGGAAGGTGATTTGTGCCGCTCATGAGTTAGCCTCACTTTACCTTCCGAATTATAGTGACAAGTTCTCCCGGCGCGACTTCACTCTGCCGCAGTTGTTCGCCTGCCTCGTCATCCGCGAGCACCAGAAGAAAAGCTATCGCGGCGTCGAAGCGCTGCTCCGCGACAGCCCGCAGTGGCTGCGAAGCATCGGCGTGTCCCGTGCTCCCGATCATGTCACGCTCTGGCGGGCTTTTAAACATCTGATCAAGCCCGGTCTGGTGAATTCGATGCTCGACCAGCAGGTGCGGTGGGCCAAACAGCGCAAACTGCTTGGAGGAAAGATCAAGCCTGCCGCCCTGGACAGTAGTATGTTCGAGTCGCGCCATGTCAGCCGGCATTTTGAGAAGCGGCAGAGGCAAAGCGAGCGTGACGCACGCAAAAATCCGCGGAAAACCAGCGAAAAAGCGGCAGCCAACCGCCGGCGCTCCAAGGTGGTGCGTGCGCTGCCCAAACTCTCGCTGGCGGTGGATAGCGCGTGCCATCTGGTTCTGGCTGTCCGCGCGACCACCGGCAGCGGGGCCGACCAACCATTTTTCGAGCCCCTGTTGCTCGACGCCTGGCGGCGGGCGAACGTGAAAATCGCCGTGGCGGATGCGGGATATGACTCCGAGCCCAACCATCGCATCGCGCGACAGGACATGGGGATCCGTTCGATCATCCCGCCCAACAACGGCCGGCCCAGCCCCAACCCGCCGACGGCACGGCATCGCCGCAACATGTACCATCGATTCAAGAGGAAGGCGGATTCCAAAATCTACGGCCAACGCTGGCAGGCCGAGACCGTGAATTCCATGATCAAAAGGAACCTGGGCTCGGCTTTACGAGCGACGAATGCGCGACGACGATCCAAGGAATTATTGCTGCGGGTGATTACTCATAATATCATGGTCTTGCTGGGAAAATGAGGGTCGAAACAGAGCAATGCCGGCCGGGATTTTTTAATGGCGCTGCGGATGTTTCCACCCGCAGCGCCGGTTTGAGAGATGCGTTGAACAATCGAATCAGTCCAGGAATGCGACGTGTCGCATGGCCGGGGCCAGGTTTTCGGTGTTCATCGCGACGCGGTGCCAGCTGCTTAGCACGATCGTCTTGTGGTCGGGATGCGAGATGCGTCCCTTTACATAGACTGTCGCGTTCCGCTGCATGATGCGGAAGCCGGCTCGTGCCGCGGCGCGGTTGCCATACATCTGGGCGAACTGCCCGATGGTCAGGCCGTTGGGATGGCGATCGTTGACGTAGACGGTTTCGCCGCCATGGCGAAAAGCGAATTCGGCCCAGTGGGCCTTTCCGCCATTGCCTCGCCTCAGCGGTTCATCGTTTAGCACCAATTGCCGATCGACGTGCAGAGCCGCCGGGATGAAAAACCACTCGCCCTGCCGGACGAACCCGCGGTTCTTCCGGAGATTGCGGTGAGCCGCCTTCACCTTATTGCGCGCCTGCGAATCGCGGACATCTGCCGGCTTGAGTGCTTCCATTGCCGTGACGACATTGGAAACATTTGCGCCGGGAACAGCCGCCACGAACCATGATCGCTCATCGTGACCGCAGAGAAACTTCTGCTTCTCACCGGCAACCGGATGAGCGCTGTCGCGCTCGGCGGCCACCATCAGAAGCAGATGCCGGTCTTTCGGACGAACGTCCAAAGCGTCGATGCGAAACGTGCGCGACGGATCGGTTGTGACATCGAAATATTCACCCTTGTTGTCTTTAAGGATGTTGATCGAAATCTCACGGCCGGCGGTGTTCCACCGCCGACGATCGATCGCGCCGATCTTCAGCCGAGCGCCCATCCGCTCAAACTTTTCCTGCAAAATATGCGTGTCCATAAAACTTCCCGTAAGAGGGATTCGGAATTCAGTGAGCCGGCCATCTTTGCGGGATGGCGGGCGTAACGCTTATTTGTTTGTCGTGGTTTCATTGGTTTTCCTTTCAGCGGAGCAGTCATCTGGTCCGCAGTGAGGGACCGTCGCCGAGGCGGCGCGGGCCCTTTTGCCCGCGCCGCCGTTCACTGCAACACGCTTCTTACCCCGACTTCCGCTGCGGAAGCGGGTATTCCAAAATCTCCATCAGCAATTCGAGCTTGCTCGGCTTGCTGAGCAGCGGGACGAGGTTCGGCAGCGAGTAGTAATCGCCGGCGAACTGGAATACGTCGACGGTAATGCCCGCAGCGCGGCATTGCGTCTCGATTCCGCTCGTGCTGTTCGGAACGCGAACGACGCAGACATTCGGGTCGGCTTTCACCGTGTCCCGGTACTTCTGCAACGTCGGCACGAACAGCGGGCCCTGGTTTTCACCCTCGTCGGTGACGAGGATGATCTGCTCGACGTACTGGCCCTTGAGGCGCATCGCTTCGACCGACACGCCGCACGATGTTCCGCCCCCGGCGGTGATGCCGGCCAGCGCCCGCTCCCACGACGCCACGTCATCCGCCGCCCGGCCCTGAGCCGCGTCGAACGGGCGTTCGATGGGGTAGGCGATGGTGTCGAAGGCGTAGACGAATAGGTCGGCCGAGCAGACCGCCGACAGCATTGCGCCGATGCGCTTACCGAGCTCGATGGCCAGGGCCATCGATCCCGACTTGTCGATCAAGAGTGCCGTCGGGCGGTTGATGCGGCCCTTGGCCTTCACCTGCGTGTCGACGACTGCTTCAAGCCGGGCCTTTACATCAGCCGAAACCGATGCGCCGGCCGACTCGATCGCCCGGCTGGCCTTGAAGGCGCTGACCCGGCCCGCCGTCTGCGCCTTGTCGAGCTTTTGCTCGATCAGCGCCTTAAGGTCGGGGTTTTCCATCGCGCCGCGCTTGGTCAGCGACGACACGTTGTTGATCAACTCCTGCGGGCTCATTCGCTCGATCAACGCCAGCAAAACCGTCGGCGTCATCTGCTTGACCACCGACGCCGCCACCCGATACGGGATGGCGTTGTCGATGATCGCCTGCGCCTGCTCGGCGGGCGTTGCCGCCTTGGCCAAGATGCGCAGGGCAAATGCCCGGCTATCCGTCGGCGGATTCTCATCGAAGAGAATCTGCTGCGCGCGCTCGCCCGGCTTCACGTGATTGAGGGCGTACAGCCGCTTGATCGCCTTGCGGGCGGTCAACACGCTGCCGTCAAACCACTCATCGTCCGCCTCGCGCTCGCGAAGGTAGCGCACGATTTCCGTGCGCATCGAACGCGGCGGGTTGCGGAATAAGCCGAACGATTCGGTCACCAGCTTCACGTCCGCCTTGGGCGCAACAGCCGCCAGGGTTTCCCCGGCGACAGCGACGCTCGCAACCGGCGCAACCGTTTCCGCGCCGCTCACAAATCGCGCAACGCGGCTCAAAAGGCCCGGCTTCGCCTCGACAACCGGCTTGGCCTTCGCGCCGACGCCGGCGCGCAGCGTCTTGGCCGTCGGCTTCACGCGCGTCACAACCTTGCGCGTGGTCTTGCGGCCGTGAATGAAATCGAGCACGCGCACGACTTCGTACGGCGGAAGCTTGCGCAGCATTGCCAGGCCGACTTCCCGGTGTCCCGGAAAATCGCTCAGCACGAGGGTGACGGTGAACATTTCCTTGTGATCGCGCACGTCGCCGCGATCGAAGTACCAGGCCGCCAACCGCACATAAAAACGCGGGTCGCCGGCGACCATGTCGGCGTGAACCGGGCGGATTTCCTCGAGCTTGCGGTGCGGCGTGGTCAACAGCGTGTTAAGCAGCCGCAGGCGAAGGTCTTGTTCGTTGGTTAAGTTGGTCTGGTTGCGGGTCATGTTTGCACCCCTTTCATGTTTCGGTTTCAGATTCGTATTTCAGTGCATGAACGGTCCGTGCAAGTCGCCGAAGCTATCATTTCACATTACCGGCTGCTTTGGGCCGGTACGCCCGGTCGTCAAAGACGGCCATGAGGAGCATTCCCTCAACCTTAGGGGCGTCATAGGTGTTTGTAAGCTTCTGCCGTTGGGCACGGAAGTTCATTTTCTGATTTAAAGATCCATCGGCGTCGGGTCCGCGCAAGTCGCGGGAGCGAAGCGTTTTCACGCCTGGATATCAGCCAGGTGCTTTACCAACTAAGCTACATCCGATAAGGGATGGCGGGATTCGAACCCGCGTATGTATGTAAGCTCCAGTCATCGGGCGCAGGCCCGACGCCGGTGGATCGTTAACTTATTTGTCTGCGAAAAAATGCGTGAAGCCGCCGTACAAGTCGCCTGAGCTATTTTTTAGTGCTCTACCATTGAGCTACGAGCCCGTGTTTCGCAAAGGGCCCGGTGGGATTCGAACCCACAACCACTACCTCCGAAAGGTTTGTAAGCTCCTGCCATTGGGTACGGCGGCTTCATGCAATTTATTGTTCCTTTTTCAAATCAACGGCGCGTTTCGATCGCACGAGTCCCACAAGCTGTTTCGTTGGTGGACCGATTTCCGGCCCTGAGGGGAGTCGAACCCCGGCGCAAATGGTTGCCCGTCTGCGTCAACCGTGTATGTAAGCTCATGGCGTTGGGTGCAATCGACACGTTCCGATTTTTTCCGGACAGCCATCGTCCGAATCAGCCAAAGACCGCCTCGGGGCGGATCGTCAGGTTGCCGTTGGGATGGCGGTCGACCACATAATCGTCCAGCCGCTCGTCGGCAACTTGCAGATAGCCGGCGATCTCGCGCTTCACCTGCCGGTCGGTGGAGGCGGGCATGAGATCCAGGCCAATCATGGAAATATCAAAACTTCGCCCGGCAAAGCGGACGTGAATGACCGCGCCGTTTTGATAAGGGCGGGCCACAGCGGTATTTCGTTCACGGATCATAAGTGTGCTCCTTTCAAGTCAGCGTGGAAGGATTTGAACCTTCGACCCCGTGCGCCCGAGGCACGTGCGCTGCCAAACTGCGCTACACGCTGAAAAACATGCGAATCATTGCTCCCGGTGGGAGTTGAACCCGACATCTCCCGGTTGAAAGCCGGAGATCCTTTCCGTTGGACGACGGGAGCGGATGCACCCGGCAGGATTTGAACCTGCAACCGGCCGGGTAAGAACCGGCGGCTCTTGCCGTTGAGCTACGAGTGCGCCGAATTTGTCGTTCTTCTTATTGCAAACGAATCATATACAACCATTTCGCCAGACAGTGCACCGGGAAGGATTCGAACCTTCAGCCGCCGGTTTCGAAGACCGGCGCTCTTCCAATTGAGCTACCAGTGCGGGAGGGGCAAATGCTGAACGATGAATGCTGAATGCTGAATCAGGAATAGCTACCATTCATTGAGCATTAACCAGGCTATCTTGGGCACTCATCAATAATCTCCGCATTGATTTCCATACTTCGCGGGCGACTCGTCATAGTTGCTCGTCGCGCCCATAACACCGACCCGCTACTGGGGACACGATCTGTCTGTCTTCGACACCCGCAATACGCTGGGCAAGCCCACTGCGCCTCGACATCTGGGCCGGAGCGCGGAATCCTTGCTCACGCGATCGTCGCGCGAATCTCACTCAAATCGCCGCACCGCGTGCCTAATCGTTGAGCATGCACCGAGCAAACCCGCGGAATTCAAGGGAATTCCAATGCCCGCGGAGCTTATAAAGCTTCACGATGCAAGACTTAACGTCTTCCCGGCAATAGTAAAAAAGGAATTACTTTCGACCGGGAAGAACTCCCGGCCAGAGGAGGCGGGGAGATTATGCGACCATGCGCTTTGGTTCATGGCGCATTGGTTCGAGCGGCAGCTCAGACCCGCATCGCTTCGATACGGTCCTGGCGGCGGTCTTATTTGTATACCAATGGTTCCGCATGACTATCTCCATCGACACAACGTCGTAAGGTCTGCAATTATTCCAAATAATTTAGAGAAGGCAAGGGAAAAATCGGAAATATTTCAAACTATGGTATTTCGCCAAGCATAGTTGATGAAAAGTCGGCGGGAGTCAGCCGTTGTGCCCAGCGCTCGTGGAATGAATTCGTAGGGTGGGCGCACTCGCCCACCGTTTCTGCGCGCCGTACGAAAAAGAGGGTGGGCGAGTACGCCCGCCCTCCGCGGCTGCTCGTAACAAAATGGATCGAACGCCAAGACGCCAGAGGCACCAGGTTCCGACCGTCAGCGAAAAATCGATTCTATTCCTGGCGGCTTTCCTTGGCGCCCTCGGCGTCCTGGCGTTCGCTTCCTGCATTTTGTCAGGATAGCGCCCGCGATGTTTTTTGCCCCCAATCGCGACTATTATCCCCGCATGGAAATCAATCTTCTCGTCCTGAATCTCGGCAACTCGCGCCTGGCGATGGGATGCTTTATCGCCGGGGAATTATCCCGCGTGCAGCACATTGCCCATACCCAGCGCGGCGATTGGGCGGCGGCGCTGGGCGATCTTTGGAAAAACGTCGAATCGAAAGACGCCGCCGTCGTGGCGGCTTCAGTGAATCCGACTTTGGAAAGCGCGCTGGAAGATGCAGTGGAAAGGGCGACAGGCCGGCGGATTGTGTGGGTGGGCCGGGACCTTGATCTGCCGATTGCGGTGCTGACCGATGAGCCGGAACTCACCGGCGTTGATCGCATTCTGAACATCGCCGCCGCCTATGAGCAGATGGGCAATGCCTGCGTGGTGATCGACGCGGGGACGGCCATCACCATCGACGTCTGCAACGACGGCGGCGAATTTCTGGGCGGCGCCATCGCGCCGGGCGCGGGGCTGATGCTGCAATCGCTTCACGACAAAACCGCCGCCCTTCCGCGGGTTGATCTTGCTGTGCCGGACGATGCGTGGGGCAAGAACACCGCGCAGGCCATTCTGCATGGCGTCTACCACGGCATCCGCGGAATGGTCAAGGAAATTGTCGAAAACTACGCAACGGCCCTGGGCCAATGGCCGGATATCATCGCCACCGGCGGCGATGCCGCCAAACTCTTCGGCAATTGGGAGCTAATCCACGCCATCTCCCCCGACTTGACGCTTTATGGAATCGCGCTGGCATACACGAACCATCACATCAAGCATGGAACGTGAGACGTGGACCCTGGACGCGAGAAAAACCGTGCCATGCTCCTCACTCCGGCATCTGCCGGCGCAATAGCGGTGGTGCGCCTGCTTGGAGCGGGCGTCGGCGAATTCCTCCGCGCCCATTTTTCCGCCGCTCCCCTCCCCGGACGCTGCGTTCATGGAAAACTTCGCGATGGGATGCGCGAAATCGACGACCCGGTTGTCGTATTTCTGCCCGATGGCAGCGGCGCGGATATCAGCCTGCATGGCGGAAGTTGGGTCGTGCAATCGGTGCTCGAACTGGCGGCGCGGGCGGGGTTTCAAATCATTAGCACCGCCGCTCAGGCCGAGGCGCTCGATTTTCTCGATGGCTCGACATGTATAGATCGCGAGATTCACGTTGCGCTTGGGGCTGCTCGCACGGAGTTGGGAATTCGCCTGCTGTCGGCGCAGGCCCGGGCTTGGGAGCAATTCATTGCCAGCTCGCCGTCGAGCGACGACATTCGCGAGGTGCTCAGTGACGAAAGCCTCGTGCATCTGCTCAATCCCCCTGCCGTTGCGGTCATCGGGGCGGCGAATGTCGGGAAATCAACATTGGCCAATCAGCTCTTCGCCCAGGAGCGGTCGATCACCGCCGACGTGGCCGGCACCACGCGCGATTGGGTTGGTGAGATTGCCAATATTGACGGCCTTCCCGTGATGTTAATCGACACGCCGGGCCAGCGGCAGACCGCCGACGAGATCGAGCAGGCGGCCATAGCGCAAAGCCGGTCCATGGTGGAACGGGCCAGCCTGATTCTGCTGGTGCTGGACGCCACGCGCCCGCTGGAGCCGGAACAATCGCCGCTGGTTGAGGCGCATCCGAACGCGATGCGGGTGATCAACAAATGCGATCGGCCATGGGCGTGGGATTGCGACGCTCACAGTGGGATTCGCACGGTGGCGACAACCGGCGTTGGGGTGGATCTGCTGCGCCGGGCCGTCGCGGCGCATTTCCGGTGCGCGGACCTGGATTTGGCCAGGCCGCGATGGTGGACTCAGCGGCAAAGGAAATTACTGGAGTCGGCGATGAGTGAGGCGAGCGAGGTTAAGCAAATCTTAT
>DASRRM010000020.1:0-22862 GCA_035695715.1 Tepidisphaeraceae bacterium | reverse complement strand
TTGAAGATTCCTAAATAACCTTGCGCAATTCGTGTAGGGTCCGCACTGCGGACCATTCCGTTTGAGGCGGAAAAACGGTCCGCAGTGCGGACCCTACGAAGATCCGAAGCGCCGAATCGCGCAAGGTTATTTAGAGCGTTTCTCAGGTTGGTAGCGCGTTCGCGCGACCGTCATCCTGAGGTACTCCGAAGGATCTAGCCGGTGCGCGAAGGCGAGCAAGATCCTTCGGAGTACCTCAGGATGATGATTGCCCGCTCAATCAACCTGAAAAACGTTCTAAGCGGCCTATGCGTCACGCCAATTGTTTCGTCGCACCGGCCAATTCGCACGGAAAACTTCGCGCGCCTTGGCGCGTATCACCCATGCCGGGTGATTCATTTCCAACCCGCCACGATTCACCAATCTTCGGAGGTTCCATGCGCCGCTCGTCTCTTTTCGTTCTCTGTCTCGCGTTGCTTTGTTGCGTCTCAATGCAATTGCGCGCCGCCGATGCGCCGCCCTGGGTCGACGCAGCCAAGGCGGTTCATTCCCGTTTTTCCGGCCGCAAAGGCTCTTTTGCACAGTTTGGCGATTCCATCACCATCACCAAGGCCTACTGGTCGCCGCTGCAGTGGCAGCGCAAGAACATGGACGGCGACACCCAGAAAGCCTTCGACAACGTCAAGGCCTATATGCAAAAGGATTGCTGGGACTGGAAAGGGGACAAATTCGGTAACGACGGCGGAAAGACCATCGCCTGGGCGGACGAGCACATCGACCAGTGGCTCAAAGACCTTAACCCCGAAACCGCCCTCATCATGTTCGGCACCAATGACCTGAACCAGGTGCCGATCGACCAATACGAGGCGAAGTTGCGCGATGTGATTCAGAAATGCCAGAAGAATGGAACCATCGTCATTCTGAGCACGATTCCGCCAAAGCACGGCATGCTGGAAAAGGCAAAGCAATATGCCGGGGTGGATCGCAAAATTGCCCGTGAGATGAAGCTGCCGCTGATCGATTTTTTCGACGAGATTCTCAAGCGCCGCCCGACCGACTGGGACGGCGCCGACCCCAAGCTTAAGCAGGCCGGGAAAGAGTACGATTCCGACACGCTTCTCGGCGGCGACGGGGTGCATCCCTCCTATCCGACGAAATACCAGGGCGATTACAGCGAGGAAGGCCTCAAGCACTGCGGCTATGGACTGCGGACGTACCTGACGCTGAGAATGTACGACCGGGTGATTGAAAGCGTCCTGAAATAAAAAGGCGTGGTCACTTTAGTGACCATGCTGCAAAACGATTGATTGGCGCGCATCCGGCACGCCCGCGCGACGAACTCACATGGTCACTAAAGTGACCATGCCCGATTTCCGATTTCCGATTCTTACCTTTTCTCCTATCATCCGTTTATGACCACCGCTTCCGCCCCCATATCGACCCTCCCCGACCCCTCCGGCCATTTCGGCGATTATGGCGGCGTGTTCGTTCCCGAAACGCTTATCTTCGCCCTCAACCAGCTCGAGCAGGAATATCGCCGGGCACAAAAAGACCCGGCTTTCCACAAGGAACTCGACTATTACCTCCGCGAATTCGTCGGCCGCCCCAGCCGGCTTTATTTCGCCCGGCGTCTGACCGACCATTTCGGCGGGGCGAAAATCTACCTCAAGCGCGAAGACCTCAACCACACCGGCGCTCACAAAATCAACAACACCATCGGCCAGGCGCTGCTCACCGTCCGCATGGGGAAAAAACGCGTCATCGCCGAAACCGGCGCAGGCCAGCATGGCGTCGCGACGGCAACCGTGGCCGCATTATTCGGCTTGAAATGCGATGTGTACATGGGGGCCGAGGACGTTCGGCGGCAGAATCTCAATGTCTTCCGCATGAAGCTGATGGGGGCGAATGTCATCCCCGTCACCAGCGGGCAAAAGACGCTCAAGGATGCCCTCAACGAAGCCCTTCGCGACTGGATGGGAAGCGTCGAGCACACGCATTACATCATCGGCACCGTGGCCGGGCCGCACCCGTTTCCGGAGATCGTGCGCGATCTTCAGGTTTGCATCGGGCGCGAGGCGCGCGAGCAGTGTCTGGCGGCGGAAGGGAAGCTGCCGGACTATGTGGTTGCCTGCGTGGGCGGCGGCAGCAACGCCGCGGGAATCTTTGCGCCGTTTGTGGAGGATGCCGGCGTGAAATTGGTCGGCGTGGAGGCCGGTGGGCGCGGCCCGGCCCCGGGCGATCACGCCGCCTCGCTGGGCGCGGGCCGGCCGGGCGTTTTGCATGGGTGCATGTCGTATGTGCTGCAGGATGATGACGGGCAGACGGCTGATGTGCATTCGGTGAGCGCCGGTCTGGATTACCCCGGCGTCGGCCCGGAGCATGCCTACTGGAAGGACACCGGCCGGGTCGAATATGTCAGCATCACCGATGCCGAGGCGCTGGACGCCTTTCAGATTCTTGCCCGCCAGGAGGGAATCCTCCCGGCGTTGGAATCCTCCCACGCCATCGCCCACGCCGGCAAGATCGCGCAGAAGCTGGCGAAGGACCAAATCGTAATGGTGAATCTTTCGGGCCGGGGAGACAAGGATTGCCAGGAAGTTGCGAGGCTGATCGGGGATTTCAAGTAGGTATTCTGCAAGCGGGAATCCGTCCGCCTATCCACCAAAAAATTCGGTGGCGCCTCGCCTGCGAAAGGCGAGACTATCGTAGGGTGGGCGTACTCGCCCACCATTCCCACGCCGCAGGAAACAGACGTGGTGGGCGAGTACGCCCACCCTACAAACTCGTCCCGTATCACGGGCGTCCCGCCGGCGTCCCGCCCGTGTTTGTCGGAGCGCAGCGAGCAATCCCGGCTAAACTCCCTCCCCTGATTCAACCGACATAACCTAAAGCGCGGTCGGACAGCCAAGGGCGGAGCCTTTGACGATCTGCTGTCTTTACGGGATAAAGAAAAACATCGATGACCCTCACACAGATCATTATTCTTTCCATCATTCAGGGCCTGGCCGAGTTATTGCCTGTTTCCAGTTCGGCGCATGTGATTGCCGCCGCCAAGATTTTTCATCTCGATCCCACCACGCCGCAATTCGTGCTGATGCTGGTGATGCTGCACACGGGGACGATGTTTGCCGTCATCGTTTACTTCGCCAAGGCGTGGAAGCGCACTTTCTTTCATTCGCAGGACGAATTCGTCCGTTTCGCCACGAAGATCGTCATCGCCACGGGAATCACCGGCTTTTTGGGCCTGGGGCTGCAAAAAGGAATCGAGCATCTCACCGATCCGGGCTACACCCGGCTTGAAAGCTGGAGCATCTCCGACACCGACCCCGGCCATCCACGCCCCACTGGAAGCACGCTGCTTACCCATCTCGTGGCAACCGCCAACGGCGCCAGGCTTTTCAAGGCCGGTGAAACGCTGACCCTCAACGTCAAGAAGAACGGCGACCCGCTTCCCTACGAACCCATTACCGTAGCGCCCACCAGCTCGCTGAATGATCTGCTCACTTCATTTCGCCATGGCTTTGCCATTGATACCAAGCGCATGCCAACCAGGAGCGGCATTCCCAAGCCCGGCGTGACGCTGATACAGGACGACAACAACCCAAAGGCCGTTCATATTGTCATCACCGGAAACGAAGGGCACGAAAACAAATACAAGCTTGCCGACGGCTTTGTCGATTCCGCCGAGCAGGTCCGAATTAACTTTGCCGACACCACCAAGGGCGAAGTCGAGCACTTGTTCAAGCGGATGGATTTGATCGCGTATGCCCTGGCGGCGGCGGGCGTGCTGATTTTCTTCACCGGCATTGTGATCTACTTCATGAAGGCCGGCCGCAAGGGCATCACCACCGCCGACGGCATCTGGCTTGGCGTGACGCAGGGATTGAGCCTGCCCTTCCGCGGCTTTTCGCGTTCGGGGGCGACGATTTCGGTTGGTCTTTTGCGTGGGATTTCCCGTCAGCGCGCCGAGGAATTCAGCTTCGCGATGGCCGTCGCGCTCACGCCCCCGGTTTTGCTTTATGAAGCCTATCGCATGTACGAGCACGCCAAGGCAACCACGCCGATTCCACTGGGAATTTCCGATTTTATGCCGGGCATCAAGGGTTTGATCTTCAGCTTCCTTGCCGGCCTGGTCGCGCTGAAGGTGCTCTCGAAGCTGCTGGAAAAAGGGCAGTGGTGGATCTTCGGCATCTACTGCCTGGCCGCCGCCACGGCCGTCTACTGGATGCACACGCACGGGTATGGGAATTAGAACTCCATACAAAATGGGATGAACGCCAAGACGCCAAGGACGCCAAGATCGGAACGAGGAGATGAACTCAGCGGTAATCCCGCGTTCTCTTGGCGCTCTTCGCTTGGCGTCCGTGGCGTCTTGGCGTTCATTTATAGCATTTCTTCAGTCGAATTGCGGTAAACGCTCCTCGCAACCGAAGTTTACCAGCTTCCCCCCGCCCCGCCGCCGCCACCGGTTCCCCCGCCGCCGGAGAAACCGCTGCTTCCGGATGACGATGAAGAGCTGCTCTCGGTGACGACATTCAAGCCGATGTTCAGGAGGAACAGGTAAACGTTTTCCACAATGCCGAGCGATCGCCGATGACGGTCGTAGAATG
This sequence comes from Tepidisphaeraceae bacterium, assembly GCA_035695715.1. Lineage (GTDB taxonomy): Bacteria > Planctomycetota > Phycisphaerae > Tepidisphaerales > Tepidisphaeraceae > RYN-428. Next base: position 18,273 of record DASRRM010000020.1, on the reverse strand, counting down.
TCCCGCCGCAGTTGTGGATCACCAGCAGGCCGATGCCCAGGAGACTAAACGCGATCAGCCCGCCGATGATCCACCACAGATCATGCGAAATTTCCCGGGCGGCGCGCTCCGATGAGATTCGCCCGTCGCCGTGATATTCTCCGCGGGTGGCCGAAACCATCGACGCAACGCCCAGGGTCAGGCCCGTGTCGTAATCGCCCTTTGCCAGAAGCGGCGAAATATCCTTGTCGATAATTTGCTTGCACGTCGCATCCGGCAGCGCGCCTTCCAGGCCGTAATTGGTCTGAATATACGCCTTGCGCTCCTGCACAAAAACGAACAAGACCGCCCCGTTATTCTTCGACTTCTGCCCGACGTGCCAGGTCTCCTTCACGCGAAACGTGTAGTCGGCAATATCGGAATCCGACTGCATTTTCGGATAAACCGTCACCACGATCTGATTGGACGTGTCGCGCTCCAGTTGCTCGAGCTTGCGGTCCAGCGCGCTGGCGATGGGTTTGGAAACAACCCCGGCGTAGTCATTGAAATAATGAGCCGGGACCGGCGGAAGCACTTCGGCAGCGCGCACGGGTGCCGTAATCAGCGACAGAATCGCCAGGAGAAGTGCGAGTAATAAGCGGGCCATGGTCATCGGCATCGAACTGACTTCAATGAAAACAAGCGCGGGACGAGTGGTCAATCCTGCACCACCGCATCCGGCTGCTCGTTGCGCTTTTCCCCCGCCGGCGGAAAATGCTCCGCCAGGAGCGCTCCGGCCCGTGTAATGGCGTGAACCAGCGCTTCAGTGAGACGGCCTTGTTTAAGATGCTCGCGCATTTCGTCGCGAAGGACGGCCCAGAATCCATCGCCGCAACGGGCATGGACGGCCTGGTCGCCGACGATGGCAAATGTTTGCGATCGCGGCGCGACGAAAATCAGGACGCCGTTGCGATCGCGCGTTTTTTGCATGCCAAGGGCGTCGAAATGTCGCCGGGCGACCGGCAGCGCATCGGCACATTTCAGGCGGGTGACGAAGACGCGGATCTCGCCGGACGTTTTCGCCTCGGCGGTGCCGATGGCGCTTTCGATGGCGACGGAATCGACGGCGGAGATGAAGTGTTTGGTTTTCATGGTTACCAGCTTCCCGATGCCCCGCCGCCTCCATAATCGCCGCCGGATGCAAAGCTGTCGCTGCTGCTGGAACTGTCGGAGTTGGAAAAACTACTGCTGCTGGAACTGCCGGAATAACTGCTGTAACTAGACTGGCCGGAGCGCCGGCGGCTTGAGCGGCTTGAGCGGTGCGAGCCGGCTGGAACGTCAGAGGACGAGCTTGTCCTTGACTTCACCTCGGCGTGGGTTTCGATCCACATGAGAACTCGGGCGAATCCCGCCGTCCGTTTCGTACGGTCATGGTAAAAAATCGCCAGCACGATATTGGCGAAGATGGCGATGATCGTCCCAATAACGAAGCGAAGGATATAGAGAAGCGCCACGACAAAGAAGATGCAAAAGCACCATCGCCAGACAAGCACGCCGGTCGATGCGGGCGCGGGATCGTGTTTGTGATGGGCGACCGGGGCGGCGGGCTGATAATCTCCACTGGCCGCGGCGATAATTCCGCTGATCCCGGCGCGGATTCCGTCTTCATAATCCTGCTGCTTGAAGCTCGGCGCGATTTCATCGGCGATGATCCGTTCGCAGATGGCATCCGGCAGCGCGCCTTCCATGCCGTAGCCGGTGGCGATGTGCATTTTGTGGTCGCGGATGAAGATGAAGAGCACAACGCCGTTGGATGTTTCCCGGCTGCCGGCCTTCCATGCGTGGGCGACGCGGGTGCAATAATCGGCAATGTCGGAGTCCGATTGCATCGTCGGAAAAACCACCACCAGCACGACATTGGAGCTCGCCTGCTCATAACTGCGCAGCGTGTTGTTGAATTCCGTAGCGGCGCTGGCCGATGTGACGTTGGCGTAATCGGTGAAGCGGTCAACGGGTTTGGGCGGAATAACCTCGCCGCACCAGGCCGGCGCCGCCTGAGCTGCCAGCGCAACAAGGAACAGCAGCGCGATAAGAATTCGTGGGATGGGCGGGCCGCCCGTGTCTTTGAAATGAAGAGATGTCCGCCCCGCGCAAGCAGTCGCGCAAGTCGGCCCTGCCATCTGGCGTAGGATGGATGCTTCGTTCCTCATTTTCCCGAATCGAAATGAACCGCCGGCGCGGCCTGGGCGGTGTCGGCGGCCATGAAATAAGGCTTGTCCTTAAAACCAAATGCGCCGGCGAAGATCGCCGTCGGGAAGGAATGCACGGAAGTGTTGTACGCCTGCACGGCGTCGTTAAATCTTCCACGTTCCACCGAGATGCGATTCTCCGAGCCTTCGATCTGGGCTTGCAGGTCGCGGAAATTCTGGGTCGTTTTCAAATCGGGATACTTTTCCGACACCACCAGCAGCCGCGAGAGCGCTCCCGTAAGATTCGCCTGCGCCTGCTGAAACTCGGCGAGCTTGCCGGGGTCGCTGGGGGCGGTGGACGTGTCAAGATTGATCTTCCCGACCGATGCCCGGGCATTGGTGACGGCTTCGAGTGTCGACTTTTCAAAGTTCGCCGACCCCTTCACCGTTTCCACCAGGTTCGGAATCAAATCCGCCCGCCGTTGATAGACGTTTTGCACCTGGGCCCACTGGCTGTTGACCTGCTGTGACGAGCTGACCAGATGGTTGTAACTCACGATGGACGTCAACACTCCCAATAAGATGACAACCACGATCACCCCAAGAATTGCAAGCACCGGCTTTTTCATTGATGACTCCTCTATACTTCAGCCTATTGCTTTTTCCCGGGTAGTGCAATCTTGCCGCAAAGGCGTGCCATTCGACCGGCCGTGGCCCTCTTTTTTGGCACGGTCATGCGTGACACGGGCGTCCCGCCCGTGCTTGGTGCTGTTTACGCCGAAAGCATTGGGCACGGCCGATACGGCCGTGTCACGACAGTGCCAGAAAACACGGCCACACCCCATTCAAACGGCCAACTGCCATGGTTCACCGCACAGAACCCGACCACCCGACCCTCCCCCGTGCCCAACGCATCATCAATTGCCCGCACCACCAATTTTCCCTCTTCCCACCGCACCCTCCCGGCCGATGAATTATCGGACCTTGGAGATTCCCCATGCAGACTTTTTCCACTCGGCGGGCCGGCGGCGTCTTTGTCACGCTGGGATTCGCATTCGTTGCGCTGATCGGACGCGTTGCCTACCTGCAGACCGTCGGCCGTCAGGAAACCATCGGCAAGGCCGACCGCCAGCAGCACGAAGTGTCCATCCTCATCTCCAAACGCGGCGGCATCTTTGACTGCCATGGCCTGGCCCTGGCCTTGACCATTCAAAAAGAGGACCTCTTCGCCGACCCGCATTTCATGCAGGAGGTCTATCAGGAAGACGGGCATAGCGTCGTCGAGATGGACGATGCCATCCAGAAACTCGCCCGCCTGATCGATCGCGACCCGCTGGAACTCGCCCAGCAACTCAACGATCGCGGCGACAGCCGATTCCTTCGCATTGCTCAGGATGTCGACGAAACCCGCCAACGCGAAATCGAAAAGCTAAACATCCCCGGTATCGGCTTTGAGCCGACGAATGTCCGCATTTATCCCAACGGCTCATTGGCCGCCCACATCCTCGGCGGCACCGGAAAAGACGGCCATGGCCTGGAAGGCATCGAACTTCAGTTCGACAAGCTTCTCAGCGGCAAAGATGGATGGGAACGAAAGCTCAAAGACGCCCGCCGCCGCGCGATTGGCGTGGCCGCCGACGACTATCTGCCGCCCGAGCATGGCAAGCATCTGGTGCTGACCATCGACGCGAATCTGCAGATGATCGCCGAGCAGGAATTGGCCGAATCCTGCAAGGAATTTCACGCCAAGCATGGCGAAGTCGTGGTGATGGACCCCAGGACCGGCGAAATCCTGGCGCTGGCAAACTACCCCACATTCGACCCCAACGACCTCGACTCGGCCAGCAATGAGCTTCGCCGCGATCGATGCCTGACCGATCCCTATGAGCCGGGGTCAACCATCAAGCCGTTCATTGTCGGCCCGGCGTTGCAATGGGGACAGACAACGCTCACCGAAATCTGGCACATCCCCGGCATCCGCTACATCACGCCTTATGGCCGCACCATCACCGACGTGCACGGCTACGGCCCATTGGCGACGTGGGATGTGCTGGTCAAGTCGAGCAACATTGGCATGTCGATGCTCGGCGAGCGCCTGGGCAACGAAAAGCTCCACCGCGCCCTCGCCTCCTGGGGCTATGGCAAACCCACCGGCGTCGAACTCCCCGGCGAAAGCGGCGGCAAGCTCAATCCCCTGAAAAAGTGGTCTAAATACTCCACCGAATCCGCCAGCCAGGGCTATGAAATCATGGTGACGCCGCTGCAGCTTTGCCGCGGCTTTTGCGCATACGCCAATGGCGGAAAACTGGTGCAGCCGACGCTCATTCGCGGCGTTTTGGACAGCGACGGCAAAGTCATTTCCAGGGTAACGCCTGCCGAGTTGGGCATCCTGCCGCAGGTGGTCGATCCGCAGACGGCCAGAGAAGTCCGCAGCATCCTGTGCGATGTGGTGGTTCGCGGCACGGCCGCCGGCTATGGTCGCAGCGACACGTGGAACATCTTCGGCAAAACCGGCACCGCCCACATCAGCATGGGCCGGGCCGGCTACAGCGAGACCAAATTCAACAGCAGCTTTATCTGCGCCGCCCCGGCGGAGAACCCCCGTCTGGTGGTCGCCATGGTCGTCCACGAACCCGACCGCGCAATTGCCCACTACGGCGGATCGGTCGCCGCCCCCGCATCCAAGCGATTCCTCGAGCGCGCCCTCTCTTATCTGCAAGTCCCCCCCTCGCCGGAACTTCAGCCCCCGCCGGAGAACATCGCCAGCGTCCTATGGAACTTCAACGCCAAGGCGTACAAGCGGAAGGTAGAAAAGACCGAGACGGCGTTGAGGGACTGAGGGGCGGCGAAGGCTGTTTCATTCTAATGCCTGTTTTTGGAGACATCGCGTCCAATTCGCGATCATCTCCACCCCGCCCCCGCGACCACAATACATCGCGCGCATGATGTCGCGCACGGTCCCCCCATCCAACCCGCGTTATTTCATCAAAAACGCGGTCGCGCGCACGATCTCGCGCACGGTCCCCCCAACTCAACCCGCGTTATTCCATCAAAAACGCGGTCGCGCGCACGATGGCGCGCACGGCCTCCCGACCCAACCCGCGTTATTGCTTCAAAAACGCGGTCGCGCGCACGATTGCGCACGAGGGCGCACGATTTTTTCGACCGTCCGAAGCAAATATTTGATATATTATATATTTCAACGATCCGCCGCTCAAGTGCTTGGTGCGTGCGTAAGCGTTTGGCCGCTATTCACCGCCGAGCTAACTTCGGCGAATTCCTGAATCTTTCACGCAAACCTCCCGCCGCCGGCCGCCTGCGAAGTTAAGAATGTCCCCAAATGTCTCCTAATGTCCCCTTTTTTCGCGGACGCTAACCTGCGCTCGATTGCACGACCGGCTGTATCGCCGCGATCGACTTTGGACTTGAGTTCGCCGGTGATCATTGCTGTTTAACCGTTGGGGTTTAGGTTGCTGGCACCCGTTTCGCGGGTCGCAATCGTATAGGGGCAGGCGGTGGAAATCACGCGCGAGGGACAACTCGCCCGGGCATCGCGGTGCCGTCCATCGTTCGCAGGCCCGCCTGCTTGCTTCTCTGCCGGCTTTTCTTATTTTTGGCGAATCGTGATTTGTGATGTCGGGCGGATCACTTTTGTGATTGCAGGTGTTACTTTTTTCGTGACGCCTTTTACCGCGGCCGCTGGAATAGCGGCAGGGGCGGGGGTTTTGATCATCGTGGCGATTTTGGGAATCGCTGCGATGATGATCGTCGGGTGGACCGGCTTGGCAGGCATCGGTCGAACGGCGGTTAGCAGAGTTGCCGCCGGGGTGATCGGGTTGGAGGCTGATCGCGTCTGGACGGGCGGCTGCAAGTCGATGCTGCTGGTTTGCGGGAGGGATGGGATTCCGGCGGGCAATGCCGTGAACTGGCGATTGCGGACATCGATGGTGTCGATGATGCTGATGCTCCCGTTGCCGTCCACATCGAAGGCCGGGAGGTAGTTGGCGCTGCCGGGGGCAGTGAACTGGCGGTTACGGGTGGCGATGGTGTCGACGATGCTGACGCTGCCGTTGCCATCCACGTCGCCGGGAAGAATGTTGACGTTGAAGTTGAAGTCGCCGCCGGCGGCGCCATTGCCGGAGGGGAATGAACTGGCGCCGTTGGTAAACTCGCCGTCCAGGGCGTTGCCGGAGGCGTCGGTCACGGCGTTCGATCCGGCGGAGGCGAGGTTGAGGAGGAGTTTGTCGGGACCGAACGCCGAGGCAAAAGTCCAGGTTGCCGTGAAAGTGGCCGCGTTGTAGCTGAAGGCGCTGGCGGCATAGGTGCTTTGATTGACGCCGGCGACTGTCAGCGAGTTTTGGGTGATGTTCACTCCCTCGTTAAATGTGATGCTGATTGTGTCAAGATTGATCCAGGGCAGATCGGTGAGTTGTGCCGAGCCGGTCGGAATGGAATAGCCGCCGTAGGCGGGAAAGCCGGGGCTCCAGCTCGAGCCGGAGAAAGCCACGCCGGTGACCTGCGGCAAAATCCTCGAAGAAGCCGGAATTAGTTCGAAAACTGTCCCGGAATGGGTGGTTCCAGCCCCTGAAGCGGTGACAAAAAGGTTTCCAGCGGCATCCATGGTCACCCCAGCCCTGGGACCCGTGCCGCTGGCATCGCCCAGGCTTAGCAATGTTCCGATATTCGGCGCGCCGGGGGCGAGTTCAAAAACGGTGCCCGCGTTACTCGCGCCGCCCAGAAGGGTGGTGCCGAACAGGTCGTTGTGGGCGTCGAGTGTGAGTGGCGATTGGGGATCGCTTCCGTCGGCACTATTGAAAGCAGCCAATGTCGTGACGGCGTTACTGCCGCTGGCGATTTCGAAGATCGTGCCATTGTTGTAGACGCCGCCGCTGGTTGTTGTGCCAAACAAGTTTCCACTGTTGTCGGCGATCAGTCCCGCGTAGGGCGTTGCACCGTTGGTCTGGTTGAAGCCGGCGACGATGGATACCGTGGCCGACCCATGAACGATTTCGAACACGTCGCCATAGTTTGCGGGCCCGCCTGCGCTGGCAGTTCCGAAGAGATCGCCGCTGGAGTCGATTAGAAGCTGCGAGTGCGGGGAATCTCCGGTTACGCTGCTGAAGCTTGCCAGGACGGTGACGGCGTTGGAGCCATTGGCAACTTCGAAAACTGTCCCCTGTCCGCTGGTCCCGCCGCTTTGCGTGGTGCCGAACAGATTGTCATTGGAATCGAGGGTAAGCGCGGGCATCGGCAAGCCGTTGGTGCCGCTAAAACTCGCGAGGGTAACGATGGCGGCGGTACCGTGGACAATCTCAAAGACAGTTCCATCATTGTTCGTGCCGCCGCCGGAGGTATCGCCAAACAGGTTGCCGGCGGCATCGATGCTCAGGGCGGCGGTGGGGTATCGTCCATTGCTGCCGTTGAACGACGCGATGGTTGTGGCGGAGGCGGAGCCGGGGGCAACCTCGAAGATGGTGCCGTCATTACTCGTCCCGCCGCCGTATGTCGTTCCAAAAAGATTGCCGCTGCTGTCAAAGGTGACAGATCCGTAGGGATTTCCACCGACAGTTCCGGTGAAACTGGCGATGATGCTGATTGAGGAGGAGCCGGCGGCAATTTCGAATACTTCGCCGTCGTTGTTGATGCCGCCCGTCTGGGTGGTCCCGAAAACATTGCCGTTGGCGTCAGCGATGACCGGCGCATCGGCACTGGCGCCATTGGTTCCGTTGAAGACGGCCAGCGCGGTGAGGGTGGAACTGCCTTGGGGCAGCTCGAACACAGCACCGTCATTGTTCGCGCCACCGTAGAGCGTTGTACCGAACAAGTCTCCTTTGGAATCGAGCGTGACACCGTTGGGATTGGAACCGATGGCGTTGGGGAAAGTCGCGAGCGTGGTGATCGAACTCGTCCCGGCGGCGATTTTAAAAAGAGTGCCGTTGTTCGGCGTTCCGCCCTGTTGTGTCGTGCCGAAGAGGTCACCTGATGCGTCGATCGCAATGTTCCCTTGCGGGTTGGAGCCATTGGCGCCGGTGAAACTCGCAAGCGTGGTGAGAGAGGTGCTGCCGGCGGGAATTTCGAAGACGTACCCGTCGCCATTGGCGCCACCTTGCAACCCGGATCCGAATATATCCCCGGCCGCGTCGAGGACGACGCCGCTGTTGAAATACTCGCCAACGGTAGTGAACGAGTAGAGCGTCGTCAGGGTATTAGACGCTAATGCCAGGCGGAAGACAGTTCCATCACTGCTCGTGCCGCCAAAGGCGGTGGTTCCGACGAGGTTTCCCTGGTGGTCAAGAACCAACTGCGAAAAAGGAGAGCTGCCGTTGCTGCCATTAAAGTTGACGAGGGTGGTGATTGAGCTGGACCCGGCGGGAATTTCGTAAACGGTTCCACCGTCGAATGTGCCTCCCGACTCGGCTGTGCCGTAAACATTCCCGGCCGAGTCGAGTACCACGCCAGCCGCGGGAGATGCGCCGTTACTATAATTGAAAGTTCCGATGGTGGTGATTGCCGAGCTTCCAGCGGCAATTTCGAAGACGGTTCCGAATCCGTTTGCGCCGCCGTTGACCGTGGTGCCGAACAAATCGCCGTTTGCATCGAAAGCCGGCACCGCCCGCGGCAGTTGACCGATCGGATATGGATTTCCCAGGGAAATCGGGCTGTAGGACCAGGCATCATACACGCTGAGCGATGCAGGCGCGAGATTGCCGTCGGTTGCTGTGAGGGTACAGATTCCACTGGCAACAATATCGAGATTGCTGAAGGTGGCGACGCCGTTAACGGCTGCCGCCGAGACCGTCGTGCCGCCGGCTTTGAAAGTTCCTCCGGTCAAGGTGAGGGTGATGGTTGATGTGTCAGTCGAAGCAATGTTTCCGAAAGCGTCCTGGACGTTCACGACAGTTGAAACACCGGCGGTGTTGCTGACCGGAACGGAAGCGATGTTGAGCAATGCAGCCGGGCCGGTGGACACAGTAAACGCGCTGGAGGTGAGCGGTGGACAGCCGGACGCGCCTGCGGTCATGGTGTAAGTGCCGGCGGCGTTAACAATGACATTGAGAAAATTCGCCACGCCATTAATGGTGTCGACGGTGAGGTTGTTGGTTCCGTTGGGAAAAGCGCCTCCGATGAGCGACAGTGTCACATATTTGCTGTAGTTGCCACCGATAGGCCGCCCGGGATATTGAAGACTGACTTGAATATTCTGCGGTGAGCCGGCGGTGACAGAAGCCGGCGCGGTGGCAAAAGCCAGCACCGGCTCGGCCGGGGCGAGCTCGAAAATGTTTCCAATGGTATAGGGACTTGTCCCATAGATGTTGCCTTGTGAATCGATGGTCACACCGTACGGCGTGGACACCGCATCGTTGTCCAGGTCAGAGACGGTGTTGCTTCCGCGCGCCACTTCAAACACCGCCCCGGCATTGCCGCTGCCCGAATCAGAGGCCGTGCCATAAACATTTCCCATGGCGTCAACGACGACAGGAGCCGTGGCGTTGCCGCCGACGGTGCTGTTGAAATTGGCCAGGGTCGTAATGGTTGAGCTTCCAGCGGGAAGTTCGTAGACCGTGCCGAGCCCCGCTGTTCCGCCGCTGTAAGTCGCACCATATAGATTGCCGCTGGCATCGGCAGTAACGCCGCCCTGGGGGGATGCGCCGTTGGTGGAATTAAAGCTGGCCAGAACGGTGGCGGCATTGGTGCCGCTGGCCAGCTCGTAAATCGCGCCATCGCTATTGGCGCCGCCATTGCGCGTGGCGCCAAAGATATCCCCGGCGGCGTCCAACACCAGTTCCCCGGTGGGATCGATGGTAGCCGGGGTGAATGTGGTCAATGTGGTGAGGGTGCTGCTGCCCTGCTTGATTTCGAACACCGTCGCCTTGCCGGAGGTCGTGGTGCCGAAAATATCACCCGAGGAATCGAGCACCAATCCGTCGCCGGGCGAAGAGCCTGTCGCGCTGCTGAAGCTCGCCAGTTTCGTGATGGCGTTGGTGCCATTGGCGATTTCGAAGACAGTGCCCAGGCCATTTGCCCCTCCAAGCCGGGTGGTTCCGAAAAGATCGCCGGAATTGTCTATCGCCAGGGTGGAAAGCGGGTCGGCGCCATTTGTGCCGTTGAAGACGGCCAGGCTGGTCGAGGTTGTCGAGCCGGCCGCAACCTCAAAGACGCCGCCGTCATCAGAGATCCCGCCGCGCGAGAGTGTGCCGTACACGTTGCCGCTGGAGTCGACGATGGCACCGGCCTGGGGGCTAAAGCCGGTGGAACTATAGAAGCTGACCAGGGTATTGATGGTGCCGGCGGCTTTGGGAATCTCAAACAACGTTCCGAAATCGTCGACTCCAAGTCCAGCCTGGGTGGTGCCGAACAGATTTCCATTGGCGTCTTGAATGACTCCGCTGACGGGCCGCTCGCCATTGTCTCCGCTAAAGGTGGCGAGGGTGGTAATCTTGCCGCTGCCCTGCGCCACTTCGAACACGGTGCCATCGCTGTTATTGCCGCCGGAGACAGTTGTTCCGAAGATATTGCCGCTGCCATCGATCATTACCCCGGCTTCTGGGAGTGAGCCGTTCGCGCCGGTGAAAGTTGCCAGAGTCGTCAGGGTGGTGGTGCCACTGGCGAGTTCAAAGACGGTGCCATCGTTGCTGGATCCGCCCTCATAGGTGGTTCCGAAGAGATTCTGGTTTGAATCGATGGCAAATTGGCCGCTGAAGGTGCTGGAGGAGAAATTAATCAGCGTCGTAAGGGTGCTGGAGCCGTGGGCGATCTCGAACAGTGTTCCATAGCTGTGCGTGCCGCCGTTGGTGGATGAGCCGAAAAGATCTCCATTGGCGTCAAGGGACAGTGCGCTGTCGATCAGTTCCCCGTCGGTGCCATTGAAGTTAACCAGGGTGGTGATTGTGCTGCTGCCATGGGGCAACTCGAAGACCGTACCATCATTTGGGGAAGTTCCGCCTTGATTGGTGGTGCCGAATAAATCGCCGCTGGCGTCGAGGGTTGGTGCATCGTGCGGAAAATCCCCGTTGCTGCTATTGAAGCTTGCGAGGGTTGTGATGGCATTGCTACCCCTGGCAACTTCAAAGATGCTGCCGAGATTGTCGACGCCGCCGGAATCGGTGGTGCCGAATATATTTCCGTTGGCGTCGAGGGTGACCCCGCCGAGTGGGTCGGAGCCATTGTTGCCGTTGAAGCTTGCCAGGATGGTGACGGCTCCGGTGCCGGCCGCGACTTCGATGACGGCTCCATCGTTGTAAATTCCACCGGCGGATGTGATGCTGAAAAAGTTGCCATTGCTATCGGGCGTGAGCTGGCCGGGATACGCTCCGAATGGGAAATTGCCGAAGGATGCGAGCGTTCCAAACGTATAAATTCCGAACGTGTTGGAAGTCGCCGAGGCCAGTGAGCCGTCGGTGGCCCAGAGCGTATAGCTGCCCCCATTATTGATGATCAATCCGCTGAAAGTAGCAACGCCACTGACGGCCGCAACGGAAACGGCGTTGCTGCCCGTGGAAAATACGCCGGATGAAAGCGTCAGGGTAACGGTGCTGGAGTCGCTGGACGCGATAGTTCCCGATGCGTCTTCGACGTTAACTACAATGGAGGAAAGCTTGCCAAAGGCAGGTGCGCCATTTGTGTTGGCGGCAAAAGCAAGTTGCGTTGCCGACAAAAGCAGGCGCGATTCCAGAGCCTCATATTGATATCGCCGGCGTCGAGCCCCATCAAACGGTCGATTAAAGGACATTAAATCTCCCCGCGTTTGAATACAGCCTCAGCTATAATCGAATCTCTTGGTTTCTTTGAAAACTTTCGCCCTGAGATTGGGATACGGGACGATTCTAGCAAATCAGATGATTGACGCCAATGCGACGGAAGTTTTTACCGCGTCGGGGCAACTACCGTATTGATGGATTGACATGCAAACGCCGACGGCGCGGATTCCCCCGCGCCGTCGCGCGGTTGCGTGCATCGTTCCTGGCTTGCATTTACGATAGAATAAACAATCTTGAGGCTCGCGATTGCCATCTTCGTCCCAAATGCTGGCAGTCGTTTTTTTCAAGGAAAGGCGTCCCATGGCGCTGGGGAAGCGAAAACGCTCCGCTGGTCGTTTGCTCAAATCCTCTGCTGCGCGCCCAGCGCGGCGGCGGTCGCTTCAGATGACCTGGGCTGAGCCGCTGGAAATCCGCGTGTTGCTCAGTGCGGCTTTCGACATCACCGGGCTGACCGCACTGCGCAATAACCCGGCGTTTTCGCAGATCACCGGGCAGGGCGTTGGGATCGCCGTGCTGGATACCGGCGTGGACGCGGCTAATCCGGATCTGACGCCAAATGTGGAGGCGTTTTACAACGCCGTCGAGGATCCGGTTTCGGGATCGAGTGTTTCGGTTTCCAATGCCGTTGATAATGACGGGCATGGCACGCACGTTTCGGGGATTGCCGCCTCGTCTGATCCGGCGATTGGCGTGGCCTATGGGGCGAAACTGGTCGACATCAAGGTGATTCCCGATGCCAACGAGCAGCAGCTTGGCGGCGATCCGGTATTGCGCGGGCTGGAATGGGTGGCGCAGAATTACCAGACTTACAACATCAAGGTCGTCAACATGTCGCTCGGCGAGCCGGGGGTGAATGACAACACCGTCACCACTGCTGATGCGCGCGACGCCGAGGCGGTGGAGATTACAGCGCTGGAAGCATTGGGCATCACCGTCGTCAGCGCATCGGGAAATAGTTACGCCAACGACCCGACGGCGGGAGAATCATTCCCGGCGGTGGTGTCGACAATCGGCGCAGCCAATACCTGGGCGACGGCCGGGCAGGCGTCGGATTTCAATGTGCCCTATGGCGAGGATGGCGATACGTATTACGCCGTCGATTATTCCGCCACGCCTGACACGCTGGCCTCGACCAGCCAGCGCAGCACGTTGAATAACCAGCTTGCCGCTCCGGGCGAGGATATTTACAGCGACTGGAACGGCACGCTGGATTCGAGCAACGGCAGCGATCTGCTGCACAACACCATCAGTGGCACGAGCATGGCGACGCCGTTTATTTCCGGCGTGGTGGCGTTGATGCAGGACGCCGCCAAATATTTCGGCGGGCATTACATTTCCGACACGAATGAGATCCTGCAGATTCTCCAGCAAACCGCCGACACCATTGTTGACTCGAATAATCCGAATAACGCACGCTACGATTCGCTGACCGGCGCAACCAGCAACCTGCCGGAAACAGGGTTGAGCTTTAAACGCGTGGATGTTTTGAACGCGATTGAAGAAGTGGAGAAAGTAGTCACCGGCGGCTCCATCACCACCGGCCCGGCCCCCGGCGCCGACACCGATAACACCACCACCACCGCCACCCCCGTCAACAGCATCGACGGCACCAACGTCAACACCTTCGACGGCTCCATCGGCACCGACGGCCTGGTGCAAATCGGCGATAACGACGTCGATCTCTATAAGCTTCATGTCGTCTCGCCAGGCGACATGACGTTCAAGTTGACACTGCCATCTTCCGGCACCGCCTTCAGCCCGGCCCTGCGCCTTTTCGACAGCAGCGGCAATGTCGTTGCCAGCGCCGATGGAACCGCCGGCAGCTATCCAACCCTCAGCACCTCCGCCCCGCTGACGGTCGGCACGTATTACCTGGGCATCAGCAGCGTTGGCAATGAAAGCTACACCATCAACGGCACCGGCGCAGCAGGCGGAACATCGCAGGGCGATTACGTCGTCACCATGCAGCTTTTCAATCCCGACCCCAACGGCACCGTGCAGGGCGCGGTGGCCGTTGATCTGACCGAGCCGAACGAATCGCTGCAAGACCCGCTTACCGGGGCGACGTATACCGATGTGCTGGAGCAGGGCGAACTCGGCTCCGATCCGCCCCCCACCGGCAGTTCCACCCGCATCACCGTCAGCAGCGATGTGGACATGTTCCAGGTCACCGCGCCGGATACCGGCACCATGACGCTAACCGCCGACTCAAATGCCTTCAGCGGCAGCCAGACTTTCCTCGAGGCGTTTGACAGCAGCAATACATCGCTGGGCACGGCGACCACGCCGCAATTCAGCGGCGAAAATACCCTGGCGATCCAGGTGACGGCGGGCCAGACGTATTATGTCGCGGTGACCGTGCCGGCCAATTCCGCCTTCAACCCGGCCAACCCGTATCTGGGGCGCACGGCCGATGCCACGCCGAGTAACCTCGATTATGACCTGCACCTTCGCTTCGATAACGGCGACGTCGATGGCACGGCCCTCAATGCAAATATTGCGAATATCGGAACCGCCATCAACGCCAACATCGGCAACGACGGTGGCCAGACGGTTGGCGCCGATGGATCGCAGGATGTCGACTGGTATCAATACACGGCCGGCGCCGACGGGCTTTTTAATGTCACGGCCCAGAGCAGCACCAGCGGATTTACGCCGGTGATCACATTGTGGGAATACACCGCGGGCGGCAATTCGATCGACAAGGTGGCCGACACGTCGTCGTCGAATCTTTTCGCCTCACCGTCGAGCCTTTTTTCGCCGGACGCGGTAACGCCGCCTGGCGGCGCGGGATCGGCGCAGTTGATTTACCAGGTGTCGGCGGGCGACACATTCTTCGTCGCCATCAGCGGGCAGGGAAACAGCAATTTCAACTGGTATGCCGTCGCCAGCGGCAGCGGCGGGCAGACGGGAAATTATTCCGTTACCTCGCAACTTCAGCCGCTCAGCAAACTCACCACGCTCAGCGACAATTCTATCCAGGGCGGCACGCCGGAAATTATTTCCGTCGGCCAGACCATCAACGGTGATATCGGTTCCGACGGCGCATTGGTGGTCGGCTCGGACGATGTGGACATGTACAAGCTCGTCGCCCCGGCCACCGAAACGCTCGACATCCGCACGCTGACCAGCCAGGAGGGAAGTGCCGACACGGTGCTGCGCGTTTTCGACGCCAACGGCAACCAGCTTGCCGCCAACGACAACATCGATTCCACCACCACCGCCAGCGAAGTGTTCGTTTCCGTGCAGCAGGGGCAGACATATTTCATCGGCGTTGACGGCGCGGGAACCAATTCGATGTCGTACAACCCGCTGACCGGCGCGGATGCCGGTTCGGGAAGCACCGGAACCTACGGCCTGTCGGTGATGGCAACCGCGCCGGGGTTTTCGCTGAGCACGCCAGCGCCCGTGGCGGCGTACGCAGGCGGCACGGTGATCTTCACCGTTACGCTGAACGAGGCGTTATCGACGCAAAGCACGGTGGATTACGCCACGGCCGATGGCACCGCCGTCGCCGGGACCGATTACACCGCCGCGGGCGGCACGCTGACATTCCCGGCGGGCGTGACCAGTGAATCGGTGCGCGTGCCGGTGCTGGCCAACGCGACCTCGGCGCAGGGAACGCGCACGTTTACGCTGACGCTGTCCAACCCGACGGGCGCGCAGATCGCCGGCGCAACTGCCACCGGCACCATCGAGGATGAGCCGGTGACGACGCTGAATTTCTCGGCGGGAAAGCCCGGCGTTTACACCACCGCCGCCGGCAAGAAAGTGCAATTGATATTGACCGGCCCGGGAACGGGGACGGCCGTTTTCGTCAACAGCGCCGCCGACCCGTCGCAGATCACCCTCGACAGCACCACCGGCAATTCCACCTTCACCGTCCACACCACCGCCGCCACGCTGAGCGACATCATCGTCAACGGCTCGCTGTATTCGATCAGCGCCAAGCCCGCCACCCTCTCCGGCGATATCAGCATCACCGGCACGCTGGCAAAACTGACGCTCGGCAACGTTACCGGCGGCGCCAGCGGCGGATCGATCTCCATCGGCACCGCCGGCGCGCCGACCGCCGTCAACTTCGGCGCGGTCAGCGATGAAAACTTTTCCACGCCGGGATCGATCTCAATGTTGAGCGTGGCGATTTGGCTGAACAGCGGCGGGACAAGCGTGAGCATCTCCGCCGCGTCGATCTCGCGCCTCGATTCCCGCGGCGATTTCGGCGCATCGATCACCGCACAGGCCCTCGGCCCGGTTGTCATCGGCGGATCGATCACCGGCGGCATGTGGGCCATCGCCGGCGGCGGAAGCACGCTGAGCGTCAGCCGCTCGGTTGCCGAAGGATGGTCGGCCAATTTCACCGGCTCGCTTTCGCGCGTGCACCTCGGCAGCGACAGCGGCAATCTCACCGCCGCCTCCATCGCCAGCCTGACCGTCACCGGCAACCTGGCCAACGCCGCCATTAATCTCACCAGCACCAGCGCCGCCCTCGGCGCGCTGAATGTGACCAAAGCCGTCACCAGTACGCAGATTATTTCCGCCGGGAATGTGGGTAAAGTTTCGGTCGGCTCATTTCAAGCCAGCGACCTCTTGGTTGGCATAAGCAGTTCGGCAACCGGCCTGCCAACCGCCGCCAGCGATTTTATCGCCGATGATTCGATCGTGAGCTTCACCGTGCGCGCCAACGCCCTGCCGTTCTCGTTTTCCAATTCCGATGTCGCCGCCGAGTCGATCGGCAAGGTGATGCTGGCGCGCGTCAACAGCAACAACAGCGGCACGCCCTTCGGCTTCGCCGCCGAGTCGCTCACTTCATTCAGCAACCGCGGCGTGCTGAGTTGGAAGAGCAGCGAGCCAGTGGACCTGCTGACGCCGGACGGGGATTTTATGGTGGAATTGTTGTCGTAAACGCCCTGCGCGATCATGCGCCAGCAGGAATTTCATCCGAGTTTCAGCGCGTGTGAATTTCCAACATTGCAGGGACTGAAAACGCCGGGTCTGAGGTACTCCGAAGACCCGGATTCTTCTCGCGGGGATCCGGGTCTTCGGAGTACCTCAGACCCGGCGTCTTGGGCGACCTGTTCATACCTTTTCTCTCGCGCTGCGTTCGGGTACGAGCTGCGGGCCACACCTGACCATTGCCTGGAATGTGGGGCGGTTGTCGCTAAATCCAACCCGCCCATGTTTTGACGCCCGCCGCTCATCGTCTATTCTCCCCGGCCGCTCGCTCAATCAAATGCTTGCTCTCACCTGCCAACCCGTGGTCGTTCGCATGACGCTTCGGCGGCGGGCGATGATCGCCGCGCTTTATTTCCGCGCCATTATCATCGAATTTCGCTGGACGCTGATTCTGTTGGCAACCCTCGTGGCGTTCGCCGCCGTTCTTCATCGGGCAACGCCGGCAGCGCGTCTTGAGGGCCAGCGCGTCAGCTTTGGTGATGCAATTTACGATGGGTGGATGGCGCTGTTGGCGCAGCCGGCATATCAGAAATGTCCGTGGTATCTGAAGATTGTTTATGGTTTGTATCCTGTCATGGGATTCATCCTGATCGGCGAGGGCATCGTTCGCCTGGCCCTGCTGATGATGTCCAAGCGACATGGCGAAAAGGAGTGGATGCGCGTGGTGGCTTCAACTTATCGCGATCATGTGATCGTCTGCGGGCTTGGGCATCTGGGCTTTCGCGTGCTGGAGCAACTCGTGGCCGGCGATGCGCCCACGGTGGTTCTCGAGCGCTCCAGCAACAACGCGTTTTTATCGCAGGCCAAGGCGATGCACGTGCCGGTGCTGGTCCGCGACATGAAGGAGGATGCCGCATTGATTGACGCTGGAGTCGAACATGCGACATCGATCATCATTTGCAGCAACGACGAGATGGCCAACATCGAAGTGGCGCTTGACGCCCGGCGGATGAACCCGAAAATCCGCGTGGTGATGCGGCTGTTCGAGCAGCAGCTTGCCGCCAAAATCAGCGGCGCGCTCACCATCGACGCCGCCTTCAGCTCCTCCGCACTGGCCGCCCCGGTCGTGGCGGCGATGGCGTTTCACACCCGCGTGCTCTCGTCGATGTCGATCGGGGGCGAGCCGTACGTAACGGCCGAGGTGCTGGTCGAGGAAACCGGCGCGCTGGCCGGCCGCAGCATCCATCAGATTGAGACCGAGCACGCCGCCCGCATTTTGGCGCGGACGCTGGCCGGCTCGACCGAGCACGTTCACGTCACGCGCGATTCGCTGGTAACGCCGGGGGATATTCTGGTGGTTCATATCGCGGCGAAAAAACTTTCGTCGCTCGCGGCGGCGGGCCGCCGGGGGTGATAGGGCGTAATCCGGACAAGAACGAGCCGCGCACGGAGGGTACTCCCG
Source organism: Tepidisphaeraceae bacterium (assembly GCA_035695715.1). Lineage (GTDB taxonomy): Bacteria > Planctomycetota > Phycisphaerae > Tepidisphaerales > Tepidisphaeraceae > RYN-428. Next base: position 10 of record DASRRM010000020.1, on the reverse strand, counting down.
TAGTAAGCGG
>DASRRM010000019.1:0-4257 GCA_035695715.1 Tepidisphaeraceae bacterium | reverse complement strand
AAGATTTGCCAGTCGCCGCCACAAACCCCCCCTTAATTCATACGCGCGAGGCGAGAGATCCTTCTGTTCTTCGAGGAGAATTGTGCAATTATTAACGCCGAAATCGTGGACGAAATCCATTTTGCGACGGAGACTAGCTAGAAATTCATTTCGCGAGAAATTATTATTCCGCCGCGTCATTTCAGGGTTGAGGTTTAAAGGAGGTTCGCCATGGTTCGTCCAATTCGATTGGTGGTCGCGATTTTCTTGTCGGTGGCCTTTTGCTGGCAGGTTGCTCGCGGGGCCGTGACCGCGGAGAACGCCAAAGCGACCCTGGACTCGAAGGTGAAGCTATATGACAGTTTCATCAAGGTGTTCAAATTCACAGCCGATCAGCAGGCCAGGTGGGACGCGGCGAAGAATTCGTTGGCCGAGAAGGTCAAGGCTGACCCGAAGTTGACCGACGATGACCATGCGTTCGAGTTGCAGATTCGCAAGGAGTTTCGCGACGTCCTGACGCCGCAAGAGCAAGGGTCTCTCGACGAGGTGATGATCGGCAACGACAGTAAAGAGGTGCTCAAGAAGGCTGAGGCGAAGCTCAAGAAGGTCGAAGGCGGATTGGAAGTTTACGCGAATTATCACGATGGGAAATGGGCGCCTGACCTGGCGTCTACCATTGGAGGGGGACAGGACCAGGCCGAGGATCTTGTCGTGTGGTCGCTGCCCGCAACGATTTCGTTTAAGGGAGCCCCGGACCAGGCCAAGTGGGTCAAGGATCACTGCGATCTTGTTTACCTTCCGCTCGGCGGGAAGCTCAAAGACAAGCCGGCGGATAAGGTCATCGTCTATATCAAGCCCGAATTGCTGTGGGGAAACGCCTTCCTGATGGGGGACGGCAAGGTGGTCACGGTCGCCGACAAGAATGACGCGGCGAAGATCGTCAAACAGCTCCAGAACGGCCAGAATCCGCCGCCGGACTTGTCGAGAAAATGATCATTCCGGAAATCGGAAATGCAGGAAGACGGGAGCAGTCCGATTAATGAGCGGGGCTTAGCTAAAGTCTTGCCGTCACTGCACTTCGGCTGTTTTATGCAAAATGTCAAATAATTGCTGCGCACGGTGCCAAAAAACCGTGCGCAATCGTGCGCTCCCGTGCGCGCGGGTGCGTTTTTGACGAGAAAATGGGCTTCCAGGCGCGCATGAACGCGGGGATCGTGCGCGCGGAAACGGAACTGCAGATTCAGCTCCCTCAGCCTCGTTCCCCGCAAAGCCTTTTATCGTTTCATCGCATAGGCATTCACCCGGATTGGCTTGCCATGCGATTCGGTATGCGCGCGGGTGAATGCGGCTCCCAGGAACATCAGGGCGGCTGAGTAATAAACCCAGATCAACAGCGCCGACAAAGAGCCGGCAGCGCCGTAGGGGTTTGTGACGGCCGCGAGGCGGAAATAAACTGTCAGGCCAAACTTCCCTGCGACAAACAAAACCGCTGTCACGCCCGCGCCAAACCATATGTCGGGCCACTCAATCGTCACATCGGGTAAGACCTTGAAAATCGACGCGAACAGCAGCAGTGAGATGATGAACGACGCAAGCGAATCAGCCAGGTATGAGACATGAGACACCTTTGCGCCCAACTGATGAACGGCCACCGAAAGCGAGGCGGTTATCAGGAACGAGCCTAGCAGCAGAATCGCGGAAACCAGCACCATCCCTCCGGCGACGATGCGGTGACGCAGGATGATTTTCCAGGTCATTCCGGGCCGCGGCTTGATGTCCCAGATCTGGTTGAGCGAATCCTGCAAGGCGACGAAAAGCGTGCTGCCGCTGATTAATGCGACGGCAAAGCTGAGGATGATGGCGATGCGCCCGTGCCGCGAATGGGCGGCGTAATGCAGAAGATCGTGAAAGCCGCTTCCGGGGCTGGCTGCCTGCTGCGATCCGACAAAGGTGTTGACCTGCTGGCCGATTTTGGCCTCGGCTTGTTTGCCGTAGTGCAGGCTAAGGACATTGAGGGCAACAACGAGGAGCGGCGCCAGCGACATGATGGTGTAAAACGCCACCGCCGCCGCCAGTCGCATTGAGCCGTGGCCGCCCCATATAATGAAAGTGCGTTTTGTCAGTTCCCATTTGGATGCCGTCACCTAGGTCTCCCGCATAATCCCGCCGCGCTCGGGCGTTTCATTTGCTGCGATCCGGGCCTTTTGCCTGTCGTCCTTATCGGCCAGTGCCGCGACACGGTTGGTGTCGGGCATTCCCTGTTGCGTTCTTTCCTGCTCGGTGACGGCGACGGCATTATCCGCCGGCTTCACTTTCGCGCGCATCAAATGGGCATGAGCCTGCGTTAATTCCGCGCCGAAGAAAAGAATCTGGGCCGAGTAATAGACCCATAATAACACGGCAATAAGGGAACCCGCCGCCCCATAGACGCTGGTTGTGCTGGCCCGGCCCAGATACCAGCCCAGGATGAATTTGCCGATGGAGAAGAGGATGCCGGTGGTGATCGCACCGCCCCAAACATCATCCCAGCGCACGTCGGCATCGGGCAGTAATTTGAAAATCAATCCAAACAGCACCGTTTCGACAATCACCGAAGCAATAAAATTAAAGACATGCCAGAAGAGGGTCGTATCGCCGGTATGATGCGTCAGGCCGCTCAGCGCGGTCTGAATGACCAGCGATACCAGCAGCAGAAAGCAAACGCCAAGCACCAGGGCGAAGGAAAGAAAGCGGTCTTTGAGAATCTCAAGCAAAACACGGCCCGGTTTGGGTTTAACTTCCCAGATGGTATTGAGCGAATCCTGCAATTCGCCGAACACGCTGCTTGCCGAGATGACCAGCACGATGATGCTGAGGATCGTAGCCACCGACCCAGCGCCCGGGCGCGTGAGCGGGCCGACCATTTGGCTGACCGTATCGGCAGCTTTATCGCCCATGAGGCCGCGGAGATAGGCGTGTTCCTCGGCCAATGCAGCGGCGTCACTGAAGACCAAGCCAACGCCTCTAAGGGCCAGCACCAGAATCGGCGCTAAAGAGAGCATGGTGTAAAACGCCAGCGATGCGGCCAGGCGCATGGCGCGGTCTTCCATCCAGTCGCCAGCGGCTTTCTTTACGACTTCCCAATGCGGTGCAACGCGGAAGCGAGGATGCGTGGATGGCGGAGTTTTGATGACCACCGCGCACCGCCTTGATGCGGATCTGCCCAATCCTCGACCCGCGCGGCCGGACGATCGGTCGCGTTCGCTGGGCTTAAAGCACGGGCGGCAAGGGGCATGCCGGACGGATAGTGCGATCCGAATCGAATCGGGTCCGCCTTGGCCGACCCTACAGGATCCTGCCTGATTTCGGTACGGCAGTAAGTGCCGGGGCTGCTTGCTGGACGTTATGCCGACCGCGGCGACGTTCCGTCCGCGCTTGTCTCGATGGGATATTGGACATTGAATACTGATGAATCCGCCGGAGGCGGCGAGGCTGCATCACTCTGCCGACGAGGCGTATTTCCGATCCGCGCTATTGCCGCCGGGTTGCCCAATTTGGCGGCCTTGAAGTAACAGCGCTCGGCCTCGCCCGGATGGTGCCGCGCGCCAAGGCTCCCTTCGTAACGCCGGCCGAGGCGATACAGCGCCGTCGCAAACCCCCGAAGCAGCGGCGAACGCTGCGGCGCTTTCTTCGCCAGCGGCGGCGGAAGCGGCGGGGGAGTTTGGCTTGCCTCGATGTCAAGCTCAAAGTACGGCACTGCCTGCGCTGCGGCAACTTCGCCTCGACGACTGCAAGTGTCATTGTGCTGGGTTTCCGAATCCGGCGCGTGTTGCCGGTCCCAGCCGCATTTGGGACAGAAGCGAGCCGATGCCGGCAGGGCACAAAAATCCGCCTCGCATTTTGGGCAAAAACGCAGGCGTGAGACGGATGCGCGTGCATCGTCGGTCAAATGAGAATGGGAAATTGACTCACCCACGCGCTTCCTTACTCACGTCCGGAGTTCAATTGTACACAAAACGGCGCGTAAAGTGAGGGGAAATTGAATGATTTGTGCGCAAATGAGGACCTGGTCGCCAGGTCACATCTACATTTTAGGATATCAGAGATTACGGCAGCCAGGAAACGAGCCGCGCATGGAGGCTACTCCCGAAGTAAGCGGATCCCCGAAACCCGCTTACTCCGGGAGTACCCTGCGTGCGCGGCTCGTTCCTCTGCGAGTACCGCAACCTGTGCCAGCGAAATCGGCACTTCCCTAACTATTCGTTGTGACAAAGCCAGATCGCGAGAATCTTCAACCCG
>DASRRM010000018.1:0-31655 GCA_035695715.1 Tepidisphaeraceae bacterium | reverse complement strand
GCGAAAAGCCGCGGCCCGTACATTCGGCGGCATCGTCGACGCCGTCGGCGAAGCCCTGCGGTCTGTGACTCCGGAAGACTGCCAAGGCTTCTTCGATCACTGCGGCTATGACGCTACACCAACCTGAGAAACGCTCTAAGTAAGCGTTCATCGGCGATTTCCGCATTCGATCGGGACCATTTCAAAATGTTGCGGCAGAATGAATCGCGCGCCAGACGCCGTGGCGCGGCCGCGCATTCTAAAAAGCTCATCGGAATATAGTTGATAAATTCTTGCCACGCAGATAACGTCTTCAATCGCATTGCATAATTTTGCGGTCAAACGACGTATCGCCTTCTGACGTGGACGAAAAAACCGTAATCTTGCTCTGGCGATTCACGTCTCGCACAGGTCTTCGCAATAACAAAAAAGACAGGCGCTGCGCCGGCGATGTCGCCGGCGCGCTGTCCTGCAATTCTGAAGGGAAGAACAATGAACTCGCCATTTTCGCGCGCCAAGCGCTCTTCGCGTCGCAGTCGTCAGGCCATTTCCAGCGCCGCTCGCCCGCCGGTGGAGCAACTCGAAAGCCGCGTGATGTTGAGCTATACTTTTGCGCTTTCCGGTCAAACCGCGACGGTGAGCCCCGTCGCCTCGACCGGCGCGTCGATACTCATCAACGAGGTGATGGTCGCAGGCAATCCGATCCTCGAATACAGCCAGGACGGCGGTTCGACCTTCTCGACCGACTGGGACACCAACACACCAGGAACCCAGACGCTTGCCGCCAACTCGTCCTCGACAATCGACCTCACCCCAACGACCGGCGTGGGATCGTCTGTTACGCTCGGCGATCTTTCCAGCCCGGCGAGCAATATCTTCGCACTCGTCCACCTCGGAGTCGTTGGGACCCCGGCAAATAATTCGCTGGTCGTTGATGACCGTTCCAGCACCCATGCCGCCGGAAACTATGACTTCTACGCAACGCTGGGAAACATCACCGGCCCCGGAGGAACCTTGGGAGGAATCGACATTACCTCCTTCGGCCCTATCAATAGCTATACGATCGAGGGAGGCCCGACCGCCAACATATTCAACATCCATTCGACGTTCAATGCCACCACTGCAAGCACGACGATCATCGGCGGGGCGGCCAACGACACCGCCAACGTGCTGGGCGATATTTCCCCAGGGATCGGAACTGCCCTGAACATCGACCTCGGAGGCGGCGCCAACACGGTAAATGTTGGCACCGGCAACGCCAGCGTTGTCGGCGCTCCCATCGCGGTCACTGACACCGGCGGCACGACCGCGCTGGCTATCGACGATCACAGCGATACGACCAGCGCAACGGCTACGCTCGACAACCTCTCGGGAAATGCCAATGCACTGTTTGAGGTGACCGGCCTCTCGGCCGGGCCCATCGAATACGACGCCAGCGTCACCTCTCTCAACATCAACGGCGGGACGCACGGCACGTCGGGCGTTACCTTCGACATCAATAATACGCAGCCCGGGACGACAACAACGATCAACGGCGGCCCCAATGCAAACTTCATTGACCTCAGCAACGCCGGCGAAACTGGCGGGTTGGACAATCTGCGTGGCCCGGTCATCGTTCACGGCGGGGCGAGTTTCGGCGACGTCGTGACCCTCGATGATTCCTCCGCCGATTTCAACGACAGCTACACCGTCACCGGCACGACCGTCAGCCGCATTGTCTTCGGCGGCCTGACCTACGATGACAACATCGGCACCCTTACCCTCAACGCCGAGAACACCCTCGGCACCAACGGCGCCAACGCGATCGACGTCAACGACACCGCCGACTTCGTCAATTACAACATCAACGGCCAGAACGGAGCCGACACGATCAATGTGAACGGCACCGGTTTCTTCGGCACGCTGGATGTGACTGCCGGGGCAACCGACGGCAGCACCGTGAACGTGTTGGCCGACAACGAGCCGGTCAACATCAGCGCCAATTCCACCGGAGGTGGCGATGTCGTCAACATCGGATCGACCGGCGGGGCGGGTTCGATGACAAGCATCGACGCCCCGATCAACATCACCGATGTACCCGGATTCTACACCCTCAATTTCCACGATGAGAATGACACCACCAGCCAATCCTGGACGCTGGACGATGATAACCTGGCCAATACCGCCAGCGTTGCCGTTGCCGGACTTGGCACGACGAGTTATCGCCCCATCGATTTGCAATCTCCGCTCACCATCAACGGCGGCAGCGGGGGCAATACTTTCGCCGTGAACGGCACCGCCAGACCGGCCGATACCGTCCTCAATGCCGGCGTCGGCAACGACACCGTCAATGTATTCGCGACCGGCGGCGATACATTGGACATCAATGGGCAAGGCGGCTCAGACACAGTGACCATCGGCGGAGTTGCCAACGTCGGAATGCAGGAAATTCAGGGCGCGGTCAACGTCTCCAATACTCTTGGTTTAACGTCGCTTATTCTCGACGACTCGCAGGATACCAGCGGAAAGTTCGCCACCCTCACCGCCGCCTCGCTCACCGGGCTTTGTCCGGGATTCATCAGTTGGGTGGCAACGGATATCGATTCGCTCAGAGTCTCCGGTGGCACTGGCGGCAACACGTTCGTTGTCACCAGCACGCTTGGAGATCCTTCGGTCAGCAGCACACTCACCACCCTCAACACCGGATTCGGCAATGACCTCACCGACGTTTCCGCCACCGCGTCCAACGGCACGCTCGATATCAACGGCCAGAATGGCACCGACGTTGTCAACCTCGGGGATATCGGCGGCAATATGCAAAACATTCTCGGCCCGGTGAATATCACCAACACCTTCGCTTTCAGCGCCATCACGTTAGACGATTCAGCCGATCCGACCGGCCGAACTTTCACGCTCGCCGGCGGCGCGGGCACAGGGACGATGACCGGAATCTCACCCGGCGTCATTACCTATAATACTGGGGATGCCAGTACAGTTGCCGTCAACGCCGGCACCGGCAGCGACAACTTCACGATCGACCTCTCCGCCGGTAATCCTATTCCGAACCTTAACGCCAATGGCCTGAATTACACCGGCGGCGGCGGCGCGAGCAATGTCCTCAACCTCGTCGGCACGCTTCCCTCCGGCGCTTTCTCCAGCGAAGTTCACAATGCCACCGGCCACGGCGCAGGCAATATCAGCCTCGTCGATGCCAGCAGCGTTACCACCGGCCTGACCTACAGCGGCCTAAGCCCGGTGAACGACACCGCCGCCGCCTTGCTCTACACGTTCAATATCCTTCTGGGCGCAACGGCCGATCCGACCTTCGCCATCACCGACGGAGCGGTGTTCGGCGGGTTCCAGACAGCGCAAATCGCCAGCAGTGTTTCTCCCACCTCCTTTGAAACCACCACCATCGCCAATAAGACGGTGGTGGCCGTCAATACCGGGTCGTCCGGCGAAGATCAGGCCGGATCCATCAACCTGCCGAACGCATCGACGGGGCTGACAAGCCTGAATGTGAACACCCTGGCCGGCGAGAACGATCAATTGAACATAATCGCCACGCCGGCGGGCTTACCCGTTTCCGGCAATCTTGGCAGCGGAAGCGATACCGCCAACGTGAGCGGCGCTGGCGTCCCCGCCGGAACAAACGCCACCTTTGATGGTGGCACGGGCATCGATACGCTGAATTATGATGCCGGCGGAGCTGTGCCCACAATTACCGCCGGCGCACTGCCCGGCGAATTACTCATCACCACCCCAGGCGCGGGGACGGTGGATGCAAAGAATTTTGAGAACCTCAAGCTCACCAATGCCGCCCCGGCACTTCCCACGGCCGGCATCCCGATCACCCTAACCGGCGTCGAAGGCCATGGCGTCGGCGGCACCGTGGCGACGTTCCACAGCAGCGTCCCAGGCGTCAAAGCCTCGCAATTCACCGTCACCGTCAACTATGGCGACGGAACCAGCGGCGCTGGCGTCATCACCCAGGATGCCGTCGACCAGTCCCTCTTCTATGTCACTGCAACCCACACCTACGCCGAGGAAGGCGCCTACACGACTGCCGTCACCGTTCGCTATAATGGCGGCACGACCAGTTCCGTGATTAACGGCGTCACCGTCAAGACGACTACCGCCCCGGCCTCTCCCGTCAGCGTCCCAGGCAGCGCCAGCATCGCCGACGCCCCACTCACCGGCACGGCCACGGCTGTCAACGGTTCAGCCGGGTCGGCCCTCAATGGCGTGCAGGTCGCGACCTTTGTCGACACCGGCGGCGCCGAGGCCGCCTCGCACTACACCGTCACCATCAACTGGGGTGATGGAACGACATCCACTGGCACTGTCACCCTGAGCGGGTCCAACTTCGCCGCCAAGGGAACCCACACCTACGCCGCCGCGGGAACGTTCCACACCACGGTGACGATCAAGGACGTCGGCGGGTCGAGCATAACGCTCACCAGCACCGCTCACATCACCGCCTCGGTGCTGATTACGCCCGGCAGCAAGACCGTCAGCGGCAGCAACATTCTGGAAGGCCGCTCGTTCACCGCCGCCGTTGCCACGTTCCACGACAACAATTCCGCCAGCACGACGGCCAAACTCAGTGCGACGATCAATTGGGGAGATGGAACCACCAGCACTGGCTCCATCGTCAGCAATGGCTCGGGCAACTTCACCGTGAACGGAACGCACACCTACCACGATGAGGGAACTTACCATCCGGTGATCAGCATCCACGACACCGATGGCCAAAGCGCCAGCGTCACCTCCACGGTGATAGTGCTCGACGCCCCGTTGGTGAATGGTCATGGGACCAACTTCTCCGTCGCCCATAACACCACGTTCACCAACCACTTCCTCGGCAGCTTCACCGATGAGGATGCGACCAATACCCCGGCGCAGAACGACTACGTCGGGACGATCAACTGGGGCGATGGCACGCCAACCACGCACGCCACCTTCACCAAGACCGGCGCGACCACGAACGTCGGGAGCTTCTGGAACGTGTACGGCACGCACAAGTACACAACGGCCGGCGCCAAGCACGTCACCATCACCGTCGTGGACGGCGGTGGCGGAACGCCGGTCACCTTTACGCTGACCATCACCGTAACCTGATAGCTCTCTAAAAAACTGAATCTCATGAGGTAAAACCGATAGAGCCCGGGATGCAAGACATTCCGGGCTCTTTTGTTTTTCGCGGGAATGGATGTTTCATGGAACAATCTCGATGGATCGACTGCAAAAACCCCATTTGCATTTTTCCCAAACACGATGCATGGTGAAGCAGGAATATCTGGCATAGACGCCATGAACCATTCCACCGCCGGGTTCCTTTCTGTGTTTACAACCGGTTTTCACGGCGTCGACGCCTTTTATCAGCCCGCCATTGGGTAGAATGTCCGCCAATTACTCATTCGAGGGAGGCAAGTCATGCCCATAGGGAAGAAACAAGCGTCCATTCGTTCTTCGCGCCGATTTTCTGCCGTTCGCCAGGCCGTCGAAACGCTCGAGCAGCGGCTGTGCCTCAGCGCCGGCGCGTCCGATCCAACTTTTGGCCTTGGGGGAACGGCCTTTGGCGAGTTGATTCCCTACGGAAGCGCCTCGGCGACGGCGCTGCAAAGCGACGGCAAGATCATCGCGGCCGGCACGGATTCAGGAGGCGGATTCGCCCTGGCGCGGTTTGACGCCAATGGGCTGGTCGATCGCACCTTCGGCAACGGCGGAAAGGTGTACACCAACCTCGGAACGCCCGAAGAAACGATCACCGCCGCCGCCGTGCAAAAAGACGGCAAGATCGTCGTCGTGGGTAACAGCCAGGACCAGGCACAAGGCAAATCAAGCATCGTCGTCGCGCGATATCTTTCCACCGGAGCGCTCGACACCACCTTCGGCACCAAGGGCCTGGCCACCATTTCCTTCCTCGACTTTGACACGGCGAGCTCTCTTGTCATTCAATCCAACGGCAACATCGTCGTGGGCGGAATGGCGCAGAGTGGCCTGAGCGGCGCTAACGGCGACTTCGCCCTGGCCCGCCTAACCACCGCCGGCAAGCTCGATACCACCTTCGGCGCCGCCGGCCGGGTGATGACCGCATTCCCCAGCGCCGGCGGCGGAATCGATTCGCTCCTCCTTCAGCCCAACGGCGATCTGGTTGCTTCGGGATCCGTCGGGACCAGCGAAGACGGCACCGGGACATTCAACCTCACCCTCGCCCGCTATCTCCCCAGCGGCGCACTCGATACCTCGTTCGGCACCAAAGGCATTGTCAGTTCCGCGATCATTCCGCCCCTTGGAGAGGGAGGCTTCGGCGGAGCGTATGTCAGCGCAGAGCCGGTCGTCGCCGCCCTGCAATCCAACGGCAAAATCGATGTCGCCACCACCGGCAGCATCGTCACCCAGCCCTATTCCGACAGCAATACCCTGTACGTCGCCCGCTTCAATATCAACGGGTCGCTCGATACCACCTTCGGAAGCAAAGGCCTGACCAGCTATGCCAACGGCTCGTTCATTCAGCCGACCGATGCGCTTATTCAAAAGAATGGGGACATTGTCGTGGCCGGCACGTCGGAATATTCCACGCCTGTGAATGGCATTGAGGAATTCCTTTTCGTCCGCTTCAGCACGACCGGCGTTCGCGGCACCGTCACCAACACGCCATTGGCCGATTCCTCCGGCGGCAACGAAGTGTCCATGGTCGGTGCGGCCCTGGAGCAGCCCAACCAGGACATCGTCATGGTAGGGTCTTCCAACATCGGCACCACCAGCGATTTCGCCCTGGCCCGCTATACCCTGGCCGGCACGCTCGACACCAGCTTCGGATATCACGGCGCTGTGCAGCAGTCGAATGGCATCACCGGCCTGGTGAACGGCATCGCCACGCAAAGCGACGGAAAAATCCTCATCGTCGGCAGCGAGCTGACGCCCGACGCCGCCACCCAGCCCACCGACGCCGCCATCGCCCGCTATAACGCCAACGGCACCCTCGACACCACCTTCGGCACCGATGGCCGGGTCTACCTGCGCCTCGGCAACAGCGCCCATTGGAATGCGATCAAGGTGCTCAGCAACGGCGATATTCTCGTTGCCGGCTCTGGACAAGTTGGAACCAGCACCGAATTCGCCATGGTGCGCTATCTGCCCAGCGGCGCATACGACCAAAGCTTTGGCAGCGGCGGATTGGTGACCACCGTCGTCGACAGCAAGAGCGTTTATCAGGTTTGCAACGCACTGACGATCCAAAGCAACGGCGATATCGTCGCCGCCGGGTATGCAACGCAAAATGGAAACAATCTGTTTGCCGTCGCGCGATATCTGTCCAACGGCAAACTGGATTCGACGTTCGGCGCGGGCGGGAAGCAGACCCTCACCTTCAGCAAAGGCTCGGCAATCGCCACGGGCGTAGCCATCCTGAAGAATAACGATGTGCTGCTGGCCGGCACCGTGGGGGGCAGTTTCCAACTGGAGGCTTTGCTGCCCAACGGCTCGGTCGACACGACTTTCCTCAACTCCGCATCGGGAAATGGGGTCACGTCCTTTGCCGCCGGGCCGGCCACACTCAATGCGCTGGCGATCGATCCAACCACCGGCGATATCGTCGCCGGCGGCGCCGTGTCGTCCGACGAGGGCGAGGAAGGCATCCTCGCCCGCTATACCCAAAACGGGAAGCTCGATCCCACCTTCGGCACCGGCGGAATCATCGCCTTAGCCCCCAACGGTAACGACGTCATCAGCAGCATCGCCATCCAGAGCAACGGCGAAATCGTCACCGGCGGCGCCAGTGCGGGCGAATCGTACAACAGCGGCAACCAGGCCCACCCCAACCTCCAAGGCCCACCGACGACCTACGCCACCGTCGCCCGCTTTACCAGCAAGGGCCTGGATACAACTTTCGGCGTGGACGGCTTCGTCTATCTCGACAACGGCGCTGCCTTCAACGCCACCAACGCCGTCGTCGCCCTGCAATCCAACGGCAATATCCTGGCGGCAGATGTGGATTTGTACCGGCTGACGGGGAAATGATGTGCAGCACTCGCGCAAAAAGAGCCGCGCACGCAGGGTACTCCCGAAGTAAGCGGTGTTCGGACGATTAACTCCGCTTACTTCGGGAATACCCTTCGTGCGCGGCTCCTTCTGCGGGAATAATCTCACCCGCCCCGAATGCCCTTGATGATGATTCCCGCCACCAATCCCAACACTCCCAGAAATGAACCCAGCATCACGTAAATGCTGGTATTAAACGCATCGGATATTCCCGGCGAGCCGGCGGAGTCGGTGCTGGCGATCGAGTCCTTGCAAAGAGGGCAGGCCGATGCGATGCCGGCAAATGCAATCACCACCACCGCGGCCAGAAGAATGTTTCTTGCACGCAACATCATACTCATCTTTCATACACCGCTACTTCACACGCGCTGCATCGGCCAGCTTACCAATCCGGCGATGCGTGAAAGGATAGCTGGTCACAACGCCGACAACCAGCGTCTGCATTCGATAATCATCGCTGGAAATCCTGTCGCACAGCCGATCGACGACCACCTCATCGTACCCTTCCAACTGCCGGCATAGCGCATATGCCAGCATCCTGCCGGCCAGGTTTTGCGTGAACTCGTCCTTTCGGGCGGCAATGATTTCCTTCAGCTCGCGCGGCGATGAAAAATGATGTCCGCCGGGCAATTCGCCGGTGGCGTCGATCGCGCCGCCGGTGTCGTCCATGTCGCGCCAGCGGCCGATGGCGTCGAAGTTTTCCAGGCCAAAGCCGATCGGGTCGAGCACCTTATGGCAGTTGGCACATTGCGGGTCGGTGCGATGCAGCTCGGTGCGCTGGCGAAGCGTCAGGTTGGCGACTTTTTGCTTGTCCTGCTTTTCCAGCGACGGAACATTGGCCGGCTTGGGAGGAACGGTTTCGCCCAACACCTGCTCCAATACCCATACGCCGCGATTGACCGGGCTGGTGCGATTGGGGAAGGAAGTGTCCGCCAGCACGCCCGGCATGGTGAGGATGCCGCCACGATTGGCATCGCTGAGTTTCACCCGGCGCATCGCCGTGCCGGTGACGGTTTTCTGCAAGCCATAAACCGGCGCAAGCGTGCCGTTGAGGAAGGTGTAATCGCTGTCGATAAAAGTCGTCAGGCTGCGGTTTTCATGGAGGATGCTTTCAAAGAATAGCCGGGCCTCATCGTACATCGCCGAGCGCATGTCAGCGGTCATCTGCGGGAATTTGCCGTTGTCGAAGGTCTTGCCAGCGAGCTTGTCCAGGCCAAGCCACTGCGCGCCAAATCCGTCGAACAAGGCGCGCGAGCGCGGATCGTTCATCATCCGCCGCGCCTGCTCGGCCAGCACCGCCGGATCGTGCAATTTCCCCGCATCAGCCAAAGCCGACAACTCCGCATCCGGCGTGCTGGCCCAGAGAAAATACGAGAGCCGGGAGGCGAGTTGATAATCATCCAGGGCAACGATCCCGCCGCCGCTCATATCAGCGGGTTTGTCGGCCGCGTCCGGCGTAATAAACAGAAACTGCGGCGACACCAATACAGCCTTCAGCATCAGCCGCAGCGCATCAGAATATGCCTTGCCCTGATTTTTGGCCAGCGCGAACACGCGCATCAAAACATCCACTTCCCCCTCCGACGGCGGCCGGCGATACGCCAGCCGGGCAAGCGAAACCGCCACCCTCCGCGCTGCCGCTTTCTCATCGCCATTGGCGCCCGGATCAGCCCCAAACAGCCGCTGCTGGATGGCCGTCGGCGGCGAGCCGGGCGGCGCGATGACCTTATTCACCACTTCATTAGCCACCGCCAGATATTGCTCCATCAATAATGGGGACAGAGAGTTGGTGTACCCCGCGCCAAACACATCATCCGGCAGCTCATGCACGATTTGGGGATCGACGCCAAACAAATCGTGCAGCGTATTGCCATATTCGGCCTTGCTCAGCCGCCGAATGACAAACAGGCCGGGGTCTTTTGGGCTGAGATACTTCATCCCCGCGATCCACTGCACCATCACCTGGCGTTCCTCGGCGCTGGGCTGCTTGTCCTCATCGTCGGGCGGCATGTCGCGCGAATTGATCTTGTCGGACGCCCGCTTCCACAGCGATCGAAATGACGGCGAAGCCGGTGTCCTGATGGCGTATTCAAATGTCACGCCGTTCTTTTTCTTCTTTTCCCCATGGCAGCGGATGCAGTAGGTCGAAATAAATGGCTGCACCTCGCTCTTGTAAGTCTTCATCGCGTCGGCACGTGCCGCCGCCACGTCGGCATCGCTCTCGCCCCGTTCGGCCCATGCCGGCAGCGCACTCATTGCCATCACCGCAATGAACGTCGCGAGAGCCAGTGAATCGATCGGCCGGGTCGGCAATGTTCGGACTCCAAAACGAGAGAAAAGCGCCACGCCAACACTACGTTGTGCGGCAGGGGATGTTTAAGCAATGGATTTGTAGCATAACTCTGATGAAACCGGATATAGTGGCGCTCGGTCAGGATGGATTTCCACGGTTCGACGCCGATGACAAAGCCCTCTTCCACTCCGCTGAGCTACGGACGCCGGAAGTCCGATTCCGCGCCGTATTTTTGTCGCCCCGGTTAATTTCCCTGCTGATATCATTGATGGCAATGGGAAAGGAACAGACACGGCCGAGACGGCCGTGATACGCGAAGAGTCGAGACATTTCGTGTAGGGGTCGGCGCCGCAGACCATGACGTTCGAGATGGAAATACACTAAACCCTGCAAACCCTCCTCTTGCCGCGATATCTTTAACAAACAATTGAATAAGCCCCGCGCAGGAACACCGCTTGCGGCCCATTGGTAGTTCTAACTTTGCGAGGTGTTCCATGTTAATCCGAGACATTATGACCCGCCGCGTGCAATCGATTTCGCCGGACGCGACCCTCCGCGAGGCTGCCCAGGCGATGCATTCGCTTGAGGTTGGTTCCCTGCCCGTTTGTCGCAGTGACGACACCAAACCCGTCGGCGTTATCACCGACCGGGATATTACCGTCCGGGCTGTATCCGAAGGACGCGACCCCGAAGTTGCCCGCGTCGACGATGTGATGACTCCCGACATCGTTTTCTGCTACGACGATGAGGACATCGAAAGCGCTGTCAAGCTCATGGAAGTAAGGCAGATTCGGCGGCTGCCGGTGATGAATCAAGCGGACAAGCTTATCGGCATGGTATCGCTGGGCGACCTGGCGACGCGCCAAGCGGACATGGAGATAAGCGGGGAAGTGTTGCAATGCGTATCTTTGGCGCCAAACCCGGTCGCCAGCGGCCATAAACCCTTGCCGGAGGTAGACCATGAACTCCCAAACTATCCCACCTGAACACTGGATTTCCTTTCTTGATGAGTTCAGCCGCGATCACCTTGGATGGTTGGCGACAATCGAAGTGCTGGACGCCGTTGCCGGGCCGCAGAACGTGGCGGATGATTTGCCGCTCGAGGGAATCAGTCTCGACGTCAAAGGAACACGGCCGAGCAGCATTGATATCAGTGTAGGCGATTGGTCGCATCATCACGTCAACCACGTGGTGGACATGCCGATGCACATTCGCCAAGCCGACGATGTCGGCCGGGTCGATCTTCAATTTGAGCCGGGAGTAGGTCCGGTGACGCTGCTGCATTTACGATCGCGTGCGATTGGAAGGCAAGAAGGAGAAAATGTCCGCGTGGTAAACGAGGCGCGGCTTTCAAATTGACCTCAGTCGATGCGAATATGGCCCGGGGATGGGCGGGAAAGTGTGGGGCTGCCGAAAAAAGCGTTGACTGGCCCCTATCGGAGTCGAACCGATATGCCCTTGCGGGCGACGGATTTTGAATCCGTTGCGTCTGCCAATTCCGCCAAGGGGCCGATGAAGATTTCTTTGCCGATTGCGATGATTTCACGCAAAATCGTGTTGCTACGGATGGAGTGTACCCCGGGAGGCCGGATTTCTCCACAGGACGGGAACGCGAATCTTTATCCGCTGTGCGCGAGCATGTGATTTATCCGGCCGCGCGATGTCATTAACATCCTCCTTTGCCGCTATACCCATGCGGAATACTAATATTAATGTGAGCCGCAGATCGCTGCGGTCGAAACCAATGAGCCGCGCACGGAGGGTACTCCCGGAGTAAGCGGATCCCCGAAACCGCTTACTCCGGGAGTACCCTCCGTGCGCGGCTCGTTCATCTCCGGATCACGGTTTGCCTGAGCAGACCGATCCGCTGGATCGGCCTCATTTCGCGCCAGGTATGATCAGGCCGTGCGTGGCGTCGCGTTCAGGCATGACGGCGACGGCGGCTAAGCAATCCCATGCCGCCGAGGGCCAGTAGCCCGAGCGCGCCGGGTTCGGGGACGGACTGCAGTTGCAGGCCATCAACGTCCAATTCGCCGCTGACCGAAGAAACGTTCACATTCAACACACCCGAAGAGTTGACAGCCACCTGCGAAAGCTCGCCGAAGTTAAGGCCACTGGTCATCGCGGTCGCTCCACCGCTCGGGCCTATGTTAATGGGGCCGGCAGTCGCGCCGCCTCCGTTGGCGGTTACGCCGATTGCACGGGTGTTCGAATTCTGATCCCCGCTGGAATAGAGAAACAGGTTGTAATTGCCGGCGGCAAGGCCATTGAAGGTCAGGGTGACCATCGGGGTGGTGCTGGTGGAATAGATGATGTTGTCGAAGAGCGGGAAGACGTTCGTTGTGAAATACGATGCGGGGGCGGAATTGACAGTCCCGCCATAGTTTCCGATGCCACTGGTGCCGGTAACGGCAAGCGTCACGCCGGTCGAATTCCCGGCGACGTCATTTAAGGCCAGGGGTGCAGTGGAGGCATAGCTTTGCTGGGTAGCCTGGTTCCAGATGTCGGTGGTGGCGGCGGTCGATCCGGATCCCGTATCGGTGCTGCCGGTGGCGGCGTTGCCAGTCATAATGTTGGCAGTGGTACTCGGATTCCATTGCACGTCGATGAGGGTTGCGTTGGCCGCTGGTGCGCCAATTCCGATGGCGGCGAGAGCCAAAGCCAGGTACTTCAAACGAGTGAACGTGGAATCATCGCGGGCAGTGCCCGTGTGGAATAAACCGTGCATTTTCCTCAAGCCTCCAGCCCCCCGTAAACTCAGTCCAGCGGCGAAACTATGTTAATCCACGCCGGGTGCGTTTGCAATAAACCCGCAAAATGTGCCCAAAGATTTTTAAACTGCGAAAGATCGGTTCCATTCAATGCGACCAGGTCATCGGGTTTGCGGACAAGGCCGCCGCCGGTTCTTCTTTCCGACCCCCCGATTTATACTAGACGCCTTCGGCACCCGCCCTTATACTGGGCCGGTTTGGCCGGTGAGCTTTTTGGGGGCACAATAGAAGTCGGCTGATAATATCAAACGTGCCGCGGATTCCGTGCGGCTTTGCGATCGATGGCCAAGTCTGCAAGTGATTGACTTGCCCCGTAATTCGTCTGGAGGAGTTTGTGAGCACCCAGTCATCCACCCCGGTGCGTGTTTCGACCGAATCTCGTAAATCCAATGCCGGCCGTCGCCTGCGCGCGGTGGCCTCGGCCATCGTCGAGTCATTGGAACACCGCACGCTGCTCTCCACGACCCTCGCGCCCACCGGCGACACCTTCGTTCGCGACAACGACTATTCGCTCACCAATTTCGGAGCCTCGCCCATCCTTTTCGTCAAGGATGCCAGCACTGGCGACAATCGCATCTCCTTCCTGAAGTTTGACCTCTCCGGTGTTTCGTCCATCAACTCGGCCGTCCTTGAACTTTCCGGCGCGCTTCAAACCAGCACCGCCGCCCCTGCCACCACCGGCGTCTTTGCCGTCCCCACCACCAACTGGATCGAAGGCAACGGCACCATCGTCGATTCCGTCGGCGATGGATTCGACACCAGCAACAATCCGCCCGGCGAGATGACCTGGAACAACCAGCCCGCCATCAGCGGATCGGCCCTGGCCTCTGCCACCGTCGCCAGCAGCACCTTCCAGACCTACACGTTTGACGTGACCAGTTATCTCCAGCAGCAACTGGCGGCGGGAAACACCGTCGTCTCCCTGGCCCTGGAAAACCTTCAGCCGACCGACCAGCAGACTGAATTCCTGTCGCGGGAATCAACGTCGAACGTCGGCAGCGGGCCGGAACTTCTGGTTACCGACAACAGCGCCGCCGCCTCGCCCAGCGCCAGCATCAGCGCGCCGAATGTGACATCCACCAGCGCAAGTTCCGAATTGGTGACGGTCGATTACAGCGGCAGTGCCGAGATCAATCCGGCAACCATCGACTCCAGCAATATCGTCGTGTCACCCTACCAGGGCGGGGCCGATCTGAATGTTGAGTCGCTCGTTTCCACCACCCAAAACCCCGATGGCTCGGTCACGGCGGCGTATACCGTCGATGCACCCAGCGGCACCTGGAATTCATCGAATAATGGCTCTTATGTAGTCAGCGTCCAGCCGGGAACCGTGCAGGATGTGAATGGCCTGGGCGTCACCGGGGCATTTGGATCATTCACAGTCAGCGTCGGCGATACCATCCCGCCAACGGCGAGCATTTTCGCGCCGAATGTCACTGCCGCCGGCGGAAGCACATACACTTTCAACGTCACCTACAACGACAACGTCGCCGTCAACGTCAACTCGATCACCTTGCAGAACGTGTCGGTCAGCGGGCCGGTCGGGCCGTTAACGCTGACCAGCATGACGGTCAATCCGTCCAGCAACGCCTCCCAGGTAGTGGCGACTTACACCGCCATCGCGCCCAACGGCTCATGGGCCGCCAGCGACGACGGGCAATACACCATTACGTTTAACAGCAATCAGGTGACCGACACCGCCGGCAACGCCGCCGCCGGAACATCGGCTCACTTTAACGTTTCGATTGCCGTTCCCGACACCACGCCCCCGACGGCCAGCGTATCAGCGCCGAATGTCTCGGCCCCGGGTGGATCGACCGAAACCGTCACCGTCCTCTATACCGACAATGTCGGCATCCAGGCCTCGTCCATCAGCGCCGGCGACCTGGTCGTCACTTCGCCCAGCGGCACGCCATTGAGCGTGACCGGCGTGACGACCTCCGGCAGCGGGCAGTCGGTGACGGCGACGTATACCGTTGCCGCCCCCGGCGGAGCTTGGATTGCGGCCGACAACGGGCAATATGCCGTCAACGTTCCCGCCGGGTCGGTCACCGATACCAGCGGCAATCCGGTGACGGCGGCGAGCGGCACGTTCAATGTGAGCGCGGCCATTGCCGACACCCAGCCCCCCGCCGCCGCCATTTCCGCGCCGGCGGTGGTATCCGCCGGCGGTGGAACTGAAATCGTCACCGTTCACTACACCGACAACATCGGCATCAACCTTTCATCAATCGGCTTGGGGAATTTGTCGGTCAGCGGGCCGGGCGGGCCGTTGACTGTCACTTCAGATTCAGTTTCTGGAAGCGGCCAATCGGTTACCGTCGCCTATACCGTGCAAGCGCCCGGTAGCGGGTGGGACGCCAGCGATGACGGCACTTACAACGTCGCCATTAACGCCAACCAGGTCCGAGACACCAGCGGCAACGTCGCCCCGGTTACCCTCGGCTCATTCGCCGTCAATATTGCCCTGCCCAATCCCACCGATCCATCGTTCAACGGCGGCAACCTTGTCAGCGCCCCGTTTGTTGCCGAGGCCACCGTCACCCAGCCCGACGGAAAAATCCTGCTGGTCGGCCATGAAATCACCAGTGGCACCAGTTCCGAAGGCGTCGTCGAGCGCCTCAACGCCGACGGATCGGTCGATACCACCTTCGGCAACAAGGGCCAGATCGTCACGCCAACCGGCAACGATGAATGGTTCGCGGTTGTCATCCAAGGCGCGAATCATTTCGTGGTGGCCGGTACCGATAACGGCGACTTTGCCCTGGCACGCTACGATTTCAGCGGCAACCTCGATCCAACCTTCGGCAGCGGCGGCGTGGAACTGACCGATTTCGGCAGCTCCAGCGATACCGCCTATGCCGTCGCCCTTTCCCCGACCGGCCAGATCGTTACCGCCGGCACCAGCAACGACCGCTTTGCCTTTGCCCGCTACGATGCCAACGGAGCTTTGGATAAGTCGTTCGGCGAAGGCGGCCGGCAGTTGTTCGACACTGGCGCAACCACGCAGGTGCTGGGCGCGCTGGTCGTGCAGAATGACGGCCGCATCGTTGCCGCCGGCACCAGCGATGCCAATGTCGAAGTCATGCGCCTGACCGCCGACGGCGAGCCGGATGCGGACTTTAACAGTGACGGCATCGTTGATGTTTCCGGGCTCACCGCCGACACCGGTGCTTCAACCCCCGATTACACCGTCGGCGTGGCCCTGCAGAGCGACGGAAAGATCGTCGTTGCCCATCGCACCACCTCCGGCCACTTTGGCATCGCCCGCTTGAACACCGACGGCACCCTCGATACCTCCTTTGGCGTCAACGGCATCGCCACCGCCAACTTCGGCGGGCAGGATGAAGCTGACTCGGTCGTCATCCAAGGCACCGGCCAGATCATCGCTGTCGGAACCTCGCTGCAAAACGGCCAGCCGCTTACCGCCGTCGCCGCCTTTGATACCAACGGTAATCTGATCTCCACCTTTGGCGAAAACGGCATGGCGACCTTCGCCGCCGGCACCTCCACCACCACCCGCGAACTGCACATCGGCCAGCTTGCCCTCCGCGCCTTCGGCGGGTCGAGCACCAATGGCACCGTCGTCGTCGGAACCAGCAGCAGCGGCGCCGGGGTGCAGAATGTCACCAGCGCCATCCGCCGATTCCAAGCCCCCGGATCCTCCCCGGGTGCGGCCATCGAGGAAGAAAGTCGCGGCGTGTTCGGACTGGTCAACAACAAACGCAACACCCTCACCATCGACTTCGGCTCAGGACACAAAGCGATCTTCAGCCTCAGCGGCAACGGCAACGGAATGGTTCTCCAAAACAGCGCGGGCGATCTGCACCTGGAAATCACCGCCAACAAGGCCGTGTCAGTCACCATGAGGGTCATCGGTGGCGGAACGATTCCGTTCACCAACATCAGCGTCACCGGCAACGTCAACGCACTGCATCTGCCCGGCAGCGTCATCAGCGGAACCGTCGCCTTCAGCGGCTCGGTCGGCAATCTGATGCTCGGCGATCTGCAAGGCAGCCTGACCGTCGCCGGCGCGCTCGGCACCCTCACCACCGGCGACCTTCCCGGCACCGTCACCGTTACCGGAGCCGCCGGCCATATCAAGGCGGGCGCGGTCTCCGGCAAAATCATCGTCGGCGGCAACATCACCAACCTCATCGCCGGCGATGTCAGCGGCGAAATCTACGCCGGCGGAAACATGCTTCACGCCAGGGTCGGCAAAGTCACCGGCCTGCTCGCCGTCGCCTCGACGCTCACCAGCCTTACCGCCACCAGCCTGAGCGGCGCAACGGTATTGGCCGGCGCGACCCTGCCGGGCGGCGTGCTCGATCTTTCCGGCAGCACCGATACCTTCGGCGCCGGCACGATCGATAACCTGCGCGTCAACGGCGCGATTGCCTCGTCGTTTGTCGGCGCCGGCGTGAATCCAACCGATGGCGTGTTTGGCGACGGTGATGACACCTCCGCCGGGGCAAGCCTCATCAAGACGATTTTCGCCAAGGGCGGCGCTGACAGCGCCACCCATTTTGAAGCCTCTGCATTCGGCACGGCAAAGCTGCCGGCTAAGGTCGTTGTGACGACTGATCCGCGGTTCGTTGTTCTCTAATTGACCTTGTTGACATGCGCGACCACGCCCTTTGGAGGTAAGGGCGCGTGTCGCGTTCCCGTATCACGGGCGTCTCGCCCGTGCAATTTGAGCGCAGCGAAAAACCACGTGCTACGTCAGTTAATGGAGAAGTTGCCTGATACATCCGCCGCGTGGAGTTGCCCGTTTCGGACATTTTCATGCGGCGGGTATGTAAGAAACAGGCACGGCCGAGACGGCCGTGATACGGGAAAATCGAAAATGAACCCGCGCGTCGGCCTTTT
Organism: Tepidisphaeraceae bacterium; assembly: GCA_035695715.1. GTDB lineage: Bacteria > Planctomycetota > Phycisphaerae > Tepidisphaerales > Tepidisphaeraceae > RYN-428. The sequence continues at coordinate 13,718 of DASRRM010000018.1, read as the reverse complement.
ATTTTGCGGGGCGGAATTGTTGTTGCCCGCGCGGCGACTATGGGCATGATGCCCGCCACTGGAATGATTGAACTTTTAGAAAATCGCCGCCTGCTCTCTGTCGTGTCAGATACCAGCACCCTCGTGCCCGCCGGGTTCAGCCCCCAGCAAATCAGCCAGGCCTACGGCTTCAACAACATTGTCTACACCAATTTCAAGGGCCAACCCGTCATCGGCAACGGCGCGGGGCAAACCATCGCCGTTGTCAGCGCATTTCGCGATCCCACCGTGGCCGGCGATCTGCGCACCTTCGACAAGCAGTTCGGCTTATCCAATGGCCGGGGCGGCTTTGCCCTGTCGGTGGTCATGCCGCAGGGAAGGCCGGCTGAGAATCCCGACTGGGCCCAGGAAACCGCCCTCGACGTGGAATGGGCCCACGCCATGGCGCCGGCGGCGAAAATCCTGCTCGTCGAAACCAAAACCGATTCCGCCGCCGATTTGTTCAAGGGCGTCGATTATGCCCGAAAGCATCGCGGCGTGACCGTCGTGTCGATGAGCTGGGGCTGGGACACCGCCCCCGCCGCCGTCGATTACCAGGACATCCTCACCACCCCCGCCAAACACGTCGGCGGCTTGGGAAAAGGGGACGGAGTCACCTTCATCGAAGCCGGGAGCGATGACGGCGTCTCCACCGCCTTCCCCGATTCCTCCGTCCCGGTCATCTCCGTCGGCGGCACCACGCTGACGCTCGACGCCGATGGCCAATACCAAAGCGAAACCCCCCTCCCCGAAAGCAACGCCAGCGCAAGCGTCGCCTACGAGGCCGACCCCAACGCCACCGGCTTTGCCATCTACGACAGCACGCCGGACGCAGGCGTTCAAGGCTGGCAGATAGGCGGCGGCACCAGCGCCGGCGCGCCGCAATGGGCGGCGTTGTTCGCCATCGCCGACCAGCTGCGCGCCGTGCAAGGCCGCCATTCGTTGGATGGTCCCACCCAATCCCTCCCCGCCCTCACAACGACATTGCCGGCCGCCGATTTCCACTCTATCCCCGGCGGCGGCGCTAATATGGGCCGGGGGAGCCCGATTGCCAATAAGCTGGTGATTGACCTGATTGGGATCACGTGATTGCTTATGACTCAAGTTGTTGAACGTGCTTTCTCGAGGAACTCTTTAACCCCCGATTACGGCACGGCCGGGACGGCCGTGTCACGACCGAACAGTTACTGTCCCCTTTTTTTCTACTGTCCCTTTTGTTTAACCGCCGCCCATGGACGGAGCATCTCCCCGCTTGCTTCACCCCGGCTCGCCGGGAGGGCGGCGCGCACCATTCTAAAAGCAAGACCAATACTTCGCGCCAAGATCGCCAAGCCGCCAAGAGTGCCATGACGGAGACGCTCGTTCTGTCGTGGCGCGACGGTTTGAGCTGACGCGTGAAATCTCTTCGAGTCCTTCGCCCCTTCGTGCCTTCGCGTCAATCCCACCGCGCGGGCGCGGCGGCAGCAGCATTTCTCGCCACACGCGCCAAGAAAAACTTAGTTCTGCCTTGGCACTCTTGGCTGCCTGGCGTTCTTGGCGCGTGCATTTTGGGTGCGGCATGACTCGCGCACATGATCCGTCTTCACTGCGCCGGCGGCGTCATATTTTTTCCCAGCAGCAGGTAATTCCAGATCGCCTCGAACTGCTTTTTCGCATCGTTGTCGAAAACCGGCACGCCGGTCTTGCCGTCTGCATCGTCGAAACGCGGCATCTTGGTTTCCGGGTCGACGGCCAGGGGATTGTGAATCCAGCGGTAGTAATAGTCCTGCCGCAGGCGCGCGGTGGCGTACATGAAATTGATGGCAGGTGCTTCGAAGGGGGCCAGGGCTGCCTGTTGGTTGATGGCATGGCACTGCACGCAGCCGAAGCTTTGGTTGGGTGTTTTGCCGACCAGGGTTTGGCCGATGCCGGCAAGGGCTTTGTCGGGCGCGGGGTAATCGGGATACGTTGTTAAGCAGCCATGCTGCTCGGTAAGGCCCTCGGCCAGCATCCCGGCGCGAACGCCAAAGCCCGGCATCCGGGCGCGGAGGTAATAGCGCGGCTTGTAGGGAATCTGCCCGGCGATGAATTTTGCCATCCACCGCGGCCGCAATTTTTCCCCGGCCCACGTCAGCATCGGTGCCCGCTGGTCGGGGGCGATTCCTTCCACACTCCCTTGCTGCGGATTGGGATATTTCGTGTGCAGTTCCTGGTTTTCGGCATCAAGGTCGGTGGCCAGAAGCGACTCGCGGCCATCGCGGGCGTGGCAGGCCGTGCAGCGCAGCGAGACGATTTGCCGCTGGGAAAATTCCGATGGGCAATCCTGCATCAGCGATTTGCCGCGTGTGGCGGCAAAGGCGAGAATCGCGCCGCGCTGCGATTCGGTCAGACTAAAATCCGGCGCATTTTTTCGTCCGGCGGCGTCAATGGCCATGCAGCCGGCGGTCCACCCTTGTTTGGTGATTGCATCAAATGCAATGAAAGCCGGCGCTTCGCGGCTGGCGTTTTGGATGCCGCCAAGATTGTGGCAGTTCAGGCAGCCGGCGGAGTACACCAGTTTCATCCCGCTACCCGCGTCTCCCGGCGCGGCGGCGGCAACCGTCTTTCCGCTGGAGGCCAGTAGAAATGCCGCCAGTTGGTCGGCCTCGGTTTCGCTCAGGCGGAAGTTAGGCATCGAAATCCAGGCATAATGGGCGGACGGGTTGAGCAGGAATTGCTTGAGCGCGCCCGGCTTGAACTTGGCCCCGACATACGCCAGCGAAATCCGCCCGGCGTCGGCGGGTTGGGCGGCTTCGTCCTTGCGAACGGGGGAGATATGACAGGCGACGCAATTTAAGTTGGCGAAGATCAGCCCTCCCGCCGACGCCTTTGCCGGGTCGGCGGCTTTTGCATCGCCGGCGGCTTTGCCAAGCGTTGCCAGATAGGCGGCGATGTCGCGCGCCTCGGGGGCGGCGCCCTCCTTTGCCGCGAACAGTTTCGGCATGTGCGCCATCGGGCGAAACGCACGCGGATTGCTGATCCATGCGGCCATCCAGTCGGGGTTGAGCCGAGCGCCGATGTTCTCGAACGACGGCGCATCCATCGCCAATTCCGGCATCGCATTTTTCGCGTTTGCGCCGATGAGGTTGGCAGCCGAATGGCATTTCGTGCAGCGAAGCTGCCCGATGAGCGTGCGGCCGTCGCGAACGCGAAGGCTTTGCCGCAAAGGCTCATCGGCGGCAGCGTGGGAAAAAACCATCGGCGGAATAGGCTCCGACGGCGATGTTTTCGTGCCCCAATAAAGCCGCAGCTCCGCGTCTTTCCCCGCATCCGGCTCATAAATCGCCGTCACATGATTTTTCCCCTTCCCCAGGCGAATGCTCTCGCTGCTTTGGCCGGCAAAATCGCCAGTCAGATCCAGCACCGGCTTGTCGTTGATGGTCAGTTTCAGTTTGCCATGGCCAATGGCGGAGAAGATCATGAAATCGCGAAGGCGCATGTTGATGTCGCCTTCGAAGATAACGCGATAAGGATCGCGATCATTGCCAAGCGCCGACGGCGAAGACCCCGCCGGAGATGAAAACGCAAGTATCCGCGCCACACGTTTATCCAAAGTCGCCGGCTCGGCGGGATTGGCGGGGGCGATGGTCAGGATCAACCCCGGCTCATCCTTCGCCTCGACCGCCGGAAGCGCTGGCACATCCGGCGCGCCCCCGGCCTGCGGCGCAGCGGCCTTCGGCTCGCGCGCGGGACGATTGCCGCCCTCGACCGGCAGGACGCGCAACGCCGCCGTCAGCGCCAACAGCGCGGCCAGCACGAATGAAGTTCGTTTCGTCAGAAGAATGGATCGCATTTTCACCTTAATTCCCTGCATCATATTCTACCGTGGCACGGGCAGCTTACCCGTGTTTTTCGAGTTCAAAAAACACGGGCGGGCCGCCCGTGCCACAAAAAAATCCCGCGGCACAATCCAGAGTCGCCGGCGAAGCTTCGCAAATTACACGCGACAAAGTCATGCAAGTTGCGCCTCTCGCTAAATGCCCTTGCGCGATTTGGCGCACTGAATTTCGTAGGGTCCGCACCGCGGACCGTGTTTTCCCAACTCAAACGTCATGGTCCGCTACCAAGATCGAAGCTTCCATAAGCCCGGACTGCCGCTTCTTTTCTTCTTCGTGTCAATTCGTGTCCATTCGTGGACAACCTCCTCCGAGCTTTGCTGTCCACGAATTGACACGAATGAACACGAATGGAGAGCGCGAGAAAGTCGCGCGATTCGTGCCGGGTCCGCATCCCGGACCCTACACGACTCGGGCAACATCATTTAGTTTAGTCGACGCAGGCCGATTGGTTGATGCGCATCATTCCGCCGATCCGCGGCCGGCTCGAGTTGCGCGAATTTGTAGAAGCGTTACGCCCAGGGTTAATAGCAGCAAGACCCATCCGACGGCCGAGGCGAATCCCAGATCACCGGTCTGGATTCCCTGCTGATAGAGATATTCGACGATGGTCATCCCGCGAAAGCCGGGGCCGGCACCCTGGAAAAAAACGTATGGCAGCTCAAAGAGCTGTAGTGAGGCGATGGTGCCGACGAGGAGGAGAAAAACCATGATCGGGCGAATGCCGGGCAGCGTCACATGCCAGAAGCGCGACCATCGGCCTGCGCCGTCAACGTGGGCGGCATCATATAGCTCCTGGTCGACGGCTTGTAGGGCGGCCAGCCAGTAGATCATCGCATATCCCGCCGATACCCAGACGCTGGCCAGGGCGATGACCGGCATGGCCAGATTTGGAATCCCGCGCCAGTTGGTTTCGGTGCCGACGTGCGGCAGCAGTGCGCCAATGGCTTTATTTAAAAGCCCATAGCGCGGCGCCAGGATGAGATACGCCAGCACCGCCAGAAAAACCTGCCCGACGAGATAAGTCGAGAAAAATGCAAAGCGAAAGGCATTGCGAAACCGCACGCGGCGGCTGTTGAGCAAAAGCGCCAATCCCAGCGAGACGCAAAGCTCGGCCGGAAGAAAAAGCACCGCGAAGAAAACGGTATTAGCGCAGGCAAACCAGAACAGCGGATCGCGCAGCAGATAGGTGTAATTGGAAAATCCAACGCCATGCGATTGATGAACGCCGGCGGTTTTCTGGAAGCTCATCGCCAGACTTTTGCCGAGCGGGTAGAGCATGAAGCAGCAAAAAAGCAATGCGAGGGGAAGCAAGAAAAGATAGGGCGCAAGGCGTGGCCTTATTGAGGCGGGGATGGCGCGAGATGCAGTCGTTTTCAAGGGCATCGATTTCGGAGGACTAATTGGCCGTGCGTAGCCACTAAGAGGTTTGACCACGGATTTCACGGATATACACGGACGGGAGGGAAAATCCGAGCGTTTTCTTATCCGTGTACATCCGTGAAATCCGTGGTCAAACTCTTCTCTTTAGCGCACGAAACGCAAATCCGCGGACTTCGCTAAATCTCATCAGCACCGCGGATGACGAAAACAGATAGGCTTCGTCGCATATTCACTCCTCAAACTTCGCATGATCGATCCGCCGCTGCAAATCCGCCGCTGCGGCATCGAGCAATTGCTGGCATCGCGTTTCAAGCCCGGCGGGGCCTTTGTCGTGAAGATACGCCACCGCTCGCGACTGAACATACGACAGCATGATCAGCGACATGGCGTTGATTGGCGTGGTGCGCGTTGGGGGAACCTGGCGGGCCAGATCGGCATAAAGCTCGAGCGATTTTTCGCCGCCGAAATAGGGGTCGGCCTGGCGATATTCGGCGTTGGCCCATTGCTCGGGCAACGGCGGGAGAATGCCAAGCTTCTTGCGGTCGGCCAAACCGGCGGGGCTGAAATAGAGGAACTCAATCAGCCGCCAGGCATCGTCTGGATGCGGCGAATTGCGCGGGATGCAAATAAGCGTTCCGCCGTAGCTGGCGGTTGGCGCGTCGCTCGGGTCGAAGCGCGGCAACGGAATGAGCCGCATTTTTCCCGCCAATTCCGGCGCGAATTTCCGGAACGAATTCACCTTCCAGTCCGGCATGAGCAGCGCACAGAGATTGCCGTCGGAAAAGTCCTTGTATTCCAGTGCCGAATCGGGAGCCGACTCACCGGCTATCGCCCGTTTTCCCTCGACCATCTGCACATAAAACGCCAGCGTTTGCGCCACTTTGGGATCGGCAATGTGAATCGATTGATCTGCCCCGACAAGGTCGATCCGCCGCTGCGCCAGCAGGATCGAGAGCATTCCTGAATTGACGCGCGGCAGCTCGATGGCATGGCGATTTGGAAAGCCGTGGGCATGCCAATAGGTTTGAAACGCCAGACATTTTTCCTGAAGGTCGGCCCAGGTAAGGGCAGTGGATCGGCCCGCATCATCCGTCAGCGGAACGCCGGCCTCGCGAAAAAGGTCTTCGCGAAACGCCAATGCCACTGGATGGACATCGTGCGGCACGCCGAAAATCTGCCCGTCCTTCGTCGATGAAACCAGCCGGCTGGGAAGAATACGGTCGATCCAGGCATCAGGGTGCTGGCGCGAAGAATTGTAAATCCAGCGCTTGCCATCAAAGGTGTAGATGCGGCCGTCGCTGCTCAGGCGCGCGTTCCAGCCGCGTTGGCCGGGCGAATCGAGCGCGGCGATTTCACGAAAGCCGGACGATTCCAGGAAATGATTCAACGGCAGAAAGCCAATTTCCGGCGCAGGAGCGCGCAGATAAAGCCCCATGCTGCCGATCGGCACTTCGACGACATCGGGAATCTCATGGGCACTGTCCGGCGACATAAACAGCACCGGCAGGCGCATATTCATCGCATTGGCGGGCACGAGATCGATCCGGGTTTTCGATTTGAAGTCGGCGTGGATGATGTCGGCGTAATCATGATATTGGATCGGATCGAATACCCAAAGCGTGATGCCAGTTTCCGGCGCCGGCCGGTGCAGCGCCAGCCAGCCGCCGCAAATAATTGACAGAACGGCCATGCCCAGAATTGGTTTGCCGAGATGGAATGGCATCGTTCACACCCATTCCTTGCGAATCGCCGCGATCTGCGCGCATTGGGTCAGCATGGTTTCGACTGTGGCGAAATCGAGCATGGTGGCGGCATCGCTTTTGGCATTTTTCGGATCGGGATGGCATTCGAGAAACAGCCCATCCACCCCCGCCGCCACCGCCGCCCGCGCCAACAGCGGCGAAAACTGCGGCGACCCGCCGGACTGATTTCCCTGCCCGGCCGGCTGCTGGGTGGAATGGGTGACGTCAAATACCACCGGGCAGTTGAACGATTTCATGACGGCCAGGCCGGTGAAATCGTTGACCAGCCGGTTGTAGCCAAAGAACGTGCCGCGTTCGGTGAGGAGGATTTGCTTTGCCCCGCCGGACCGCACCTTCTCGGCGGCGTTTTGCATTTCCTGCGGGGCCATAAACTGTCCCTTTTTAATATTGACGGCCCTTCCCGATTTCCCGCAAGCGATCAGCAAATCCGTCTGCCGGGCGAGGAACGCCGGGACTTGCAATATGTCGACGACAGCCGCGGTTTCGGCGACCTGATCCGTCTCATGAACATCGGTGAGAACAGCAACGCCAAGCTCGCGCTTGATCCGCTCCAGCACAACCAACCCATCTTCCAGGCCCGGCCCGCGAAAGCTGGCGTTGCTGGAGCGGTTGGCTTTGTCGAAGCTGGCTTTGAAGATATAGCCCAGGCCAAGCCGGTCGCAGATTTTTTTGACGTGCGTGCCGACTTTCAGGCACAGTTCGCCGGATTCGATGACGCAAGGGCCGGCGATGATGAAGAGTGGATGGCGTCTGAGATCGAGCATTGTATGGGTCCTTCGTGGGCTTTGGTTTGCACTTTATCGCCAGCAGCTGTCCCGTGCCAGCGGACGCGGCACCTTGGATAGCCGAGGTTTGGCGCTCAAGGGTGGCCAGGGGCTTCCTGCTCCCTCTCCCTCATGTGGCCCAAGGAGATGGGCAAGGGGCGGATTTTCTAGTAGGAGGTATTGCAATGGAATCCCACGAATCATGCCCGTTACCCGATCGTTCCAAAGACCCAGGCGCCGCCATGCAAAGACTCCTGGCGGCAAAACGCATCGCCGTCGTCGGCCTGAGCGATGATCCCTCGCGCCCATCCTACGGCGTTGCCCGCTACCTCATCTCCGCCGGCAAGGAGATCATTCCCGTTAATCCCAACCATATGACGGTCATGGGAATGCGCTGTTACGCCTCCCTGGAAGATGTGACCGGGCCGATCGACCTGGTCGACGTCTTCCGCCGGGCCGAATTCTGCCCGGATATCGTGCGCTCGGCGGTGAAAATCGGCGCAAAGGGCGTCTGGCTGCAAAGCGGAATTGTCAGCCCGCAGGCCGAAAGAATCGCAACCGAAGCAGGCATCGATTTCGTGCAGGACCGTTGCCTGAAGGTGGAATTAATGTATCGATAACTTGTTTTGTGTTGTTGAGCGGCCGATCGGCTGCTAATCTTTCGGCGGGTCGACTTCCACAACTCCAACGAAAGGATCTGCATGCTGACGTCAACTCGCGCCAATTTCCGACGCCCGTTCGGTATCGCTGCATCCGCGATGCTCGTGATGTTTGTAGCTTTCGCAGGATCCACCCCACGTGCATCGGCCGACGACGCTGATAAGGCATATCCGGTAAAAATCGCCGTCCCGCAAAAGGTCGGCGACAAGCAAATTCTGGTTGCCAACGGCAAACAGACCCGCCACATCACCACGACCGTTGGCGCCAATCCGCCCGAGGTCCAGGATCAGGACCTTGCCGCGGAGTTGGAAGGAACACTTGAGATTCTCCAGGTCGATTCCAAAGGCAGCCCGACCAAGCTGTCGCTGACAGTGAAGAAGTGCGCCAAGACCGGCGCTGACGCGGCGGAGATTCTTCCCGCAGGCGCAGTGGTGGTTGCCGAGGAGAGCGACGGGAAATCCAAATTCACGCTCAAAGACGGCGAGCTGACGCCGGAACAATCCGAAGCGCTTTCATTGCTGGTGAGCGTCGCGGCGCCAGACTCGCCCACGGACGATGAGGCGTTTGGCAGCGCTCAGCCGAGAAAGCCCGGCGATTCGTGGGACGTCAATCGCGAGAAAATCGCCGAATCGGCCAACGCCCATGGCGTGGTCGTCAAGGCCGACGACATTCAGGGAAAGGTGACCATGGGTCCGGTCACCAAGGTCGCCGACAAGACTTACCTGAATTACAAGGGCGAGTTTTCCGTGGATAAGCTGACGGTTCCAATCCCCGGGCTCACGGTCAAAGGCGCAAAAATGCACGCCACGATGGCCAAGTCGGTGCCCGCCGACGGCTCAAAGGCGGAAGTATCCGGGAATGAAAAAATGACCATGGAATTCTCCGCCGGCGGCGCCGGTCCCAATGGAACCCAGGTCACGGTGATCGCCTCGGTGTCGATGGAAGCCCAGCGAAAATACACGCCGGTCGCATCGAATTAATTTACTCACACTGAGCGGTTTCTGATCGCTTTGAAGAATCCTACACGAAATTGGATCGCAAAAGTCGAACAAGCCTTCACGCCGGGGCAAGCGGCGCGCGTGACGCTTGGGTTTGAAAAAATGTGATCGCCGCGCCGCCCCGGATTTACGCAGCGCTCCTAAATCCGATCTCGGCGCGGCCATAGCATCGCTCGCGCTAACTATGGCCGTGCGCGCCGCTTGCCCCGGCGTGGAGGCATTCTCCGCAAAACCGCTCAGTTTGAGTAATCTAGAGCTTGAGAGTTTGCTTTAGCCTCCGTGGTTAAAAATCTTCCCGCAAAAACAGGTTTCGCCAAGATATAATCCCGCATGGCCAAATCGCGCGTCCAATTCCTGTGCAACCATTGCGGCTCAGTCCATCCCAAGTGGCTGGGCAAATGCCCCGATTGCGGCACGTGGGATGCGCTGGAGGAATACAAAACCCCCACGCCCGACGCCCGCGCGGATTCCCGCTCGGTCAACCAGACCGGCGACCTCGCGCGCGGGGCCGAAGCATTGCCCCTTCACGAAATCGACGAGTCCGACACCCCACGCCGACCCACCGGCATCGGCGAGTTCGACCGCATCCTCGGCGGCGGAGTAGTCCCCGGCTCGGCCGTCCTCGTCGGCGGAGAGCCGGGCATCGGCAAGTCAACGCTCCTGTTGCAAGTCGCCCATGCGCTATCCTGTGGAGACGCGGAATCCGGCAAAGGCGCGACGATTCCCCGCGAATCTCCTCTGTCCCCCTCTCCCCGTCTCCCCGTCCCCGCGTCCTCGCCTCCCTCCCGCACCCTCTACGTCACCAGCGAAGAATCCGCCCGCCAGACCAAGCTCCGCGCCGCACGCCTTGGCGTTGAGTCGCCCAATCTCCTGGTATTGGCCGAGACCAATCTCGAACGCATCATCAACCAGATTCACAAGGTTCACCCCGCGGTCGTGGTCATCGATTCCATCCAGATGATCTACAAGCCCGACCTTCCCGCGGCACCCGGCTCGGTCACCCAGCTTCGCGACTGCTGCATGGAACTGGTCTACCTCGCCAAATCCACCGGCATTGCCATCATCCTCGTCGGCCATGTCACAAAGGCCGGCACCCTCGCCGGCCCCAAAATGGTCGAGCATATCGTCGACACCGTCGTCTATTTCGAGGGCGACCGCTTCCATTCCCATCGCATCGTCCGCTGCGTCAAGAACCGCTTCGGCTCAACCCATGAAGTCGGCCTGTTCGAAATGACCGGCCAGGGCCTGCGCGAAGTCATCGACCCCGGCAATCTCTTCCTCGAGCAATATGGTCCCGCCGGCCAGCCCAGCGGCTCAGTCATCACTGCCGCCATGCAGGGCAGCCGCGTATTGCTCGTCGAGGTGCAGGCCCTCACCGCTTCCAGCGTCATCGGCGCGGCCAAGCGCAAAGTCAGCGGCGTCAGTTCCGACCGCGTGGCGATGATCATCGCCGTCCTGGAAAAACGCGCCGAGATGCGCCTCGCCGCCGACGATGTCTTCGTCAACATCGCCGGGGGCGTGAAGATCGTCGAGCCCTCCATCGACCTGGCCGTCGCTCTGGCCATCGCATCCGCGCATATGAACCGCCCGCTCCCCCCCGGCACGATGGCCGTCGGCGAACTGGGCCTGGGCGGCGAAGTACGCATGGTTCCCCAGCTCGAGCACCGCCTCCGCGAAGCCTCCCGGCTTGGATTAGGCCACGCCATCGTCCCCTACACCGGCACCGACATCCCCAAGCTGGGCGGCATGTCCCTGCACGAAATCCGCCGGCTGTCGCAGGCGCTGGCGGATTTGTGACCGGCGGCAAGGCGTCCAGCCCGATACCCGCCGCCGCGCCGGCGGCAACGACCACGCCATAGTCGCGCCAGAAGTGTTTTGCTTCCCGGCAAGCAGTTTCGCAATCGCCGTTAACAAGGTTACACCCGCTGCGCCCTTACAACCCTCGCAACCGCAAGAGCAAATCATGCAGCGCCGGCTTGGCCGTCGCCCCTTCCGCCAGCGTGCTGGCCTCGAACGCCTTTTCCAACTCGCCGCGCAAGCGCGCATATTCGGCCGCGTGAAACGCAAAATCCTCATCCTTCAACGTCGATTGTTCCGGCCCGCCCAGCTTCCGCTCAATCAGCGCCGCAAGGTAGGGCAACTTTGCCTCTTCGTTCAATACCAGCAGATTCGCCTCGATCTTCCCCGCGCGCATCAGGTGAATCCCCGTCAGCAAAACCCGATACACGTAAAGCAACGGCTTCACCCGCCGGGGCGATTCCTTCTCGAACAGCTTCCACTGCGTCTCGGCAAACCCGAAATAGTGGTAGGCATGAAACCGCGTGATGCAATGCTTGCCGATTTCCTTCAACTCCTCGTGCTGTGGCGAAGTCTTCACCACCAGCGGCGAATAAAGCTGTTCCAGCACATATCCATTTTTCTTCAGCATCAAGCCGAAGAACTTCTTCGCATCGTGCGTCACCAGATCGATCTCCAGCCCATCACGGATGCCGGAGGTTTCGATCGTTTCCCGCCCATCGTTCAACCCCGCCACATCGCGAATCGGGAGAAGATGAACCCCGCGAAGGTCGTAGTCCGAATCCGGCGATGGAAAGCCGTAAAGATGCGCGCCGCTGATGGTGACAAACAGCAGCGGGAACGGCTGAATCGCGATCTGGTTGTGAATTCTGGGATCGATATGCATGGGATTTCCGATCGTCGCTTTGCTATTGCGGTTCGTCGCAGCTACGTTTCAGGTTACCACAGGTCGTCGTACGGACCGAGAAAATGAGCCGCGCACGAAGGGTACTCCGGGTACTCCCGAAGTAAGCGGATCCCCGAAACCCGCTTACTGCGGGAGTACCCTTCGTGCGCGGCTCATTTTTCTCGGAATACGGGGTGAGGCAGAACAACGTTAGCGTTATATGACGCTCCTCCGCGCCTTGATCAAAAACGCGTTGGCCGCCGCGTAATCGGGACGGTCGGGCAAGGCGGTTTTTTCGTAGGCATGCTCGAAAGTCCGCTGCAATTCCAGCCGCCAGGCGTCCAGCTCGGGGAAGGGAATTTCGCCGCGCTTGATCGCCAGCAGGCGGTCGCGATTTGGGCCGACGGCCACATGAACGAACCCTTCCTCCAGCACCCGGATTCCCGACAGCAGCAGCCGAATCAGGTGCATCACGTGCTTCCATTTCACCTGCCCCTTATTGCGAATATCGGCCTGCAATTTCTTGAACTGGCTCATCACGTAGCCGCTGTAAGTCTGGTACACCATCTTCGACAAAAAGAGCTTTCGCATCGCCAGCATCTCCCCGGCCAGCGGCGAGGCGTGCTCCACCAACGGCGTATACAGGCATTCCAGCACATTGGGATTAGCCTTGAGCGCGAGAATAATAAACTTCTGGATTTCCCAATACACCTCCTCCGTCCGCGGGTTTTCCAGTTGTTCCGGCACGCCATACAACGACCACTGCAACTCGGCCGGCGGCAGATAAACCCCCCGGCGGTCGGTGTCGCTTTCCTCATCGTCCAGCCCATACGCACGCGAGCCGACGATGCAGCGGTAAATCACATGGCGATATAAATCATATTCCGCCAGCGGGTCGGCGCCCTGGCCGATGATGCCGGCCTTGTAATGGGAAAGAATCGCCAGCTCGCGGCGGGTGAGTGATGCCTCATTGCCGTCGGGAAAGCGGATGCGGTAGTGATGCCAATAGTCCGCCGGCGCTGCGATGACGACACCCGCCGACCCTGCGGGATGAATGACCTGTCCTTCGCCACCGCGCACTTCCACCAAGGCGACAACCTGGGTGCCGACGGAAAGGATGAGGTGAGGAATGATGGGCGGGGGAATTTCCATTTGCAATTCACTGCGACGTTAAACAGGCAATAAAAAACCCCATCCGGCGTGGATGGGGTGAAAGTGGAGCCGAAGGGGATCGAACCCTCGACCTCCGAGTTGCAAACCCGGCGCTCTCCCAATTGAGCTACGGCCCCAAGGGCGTTCATCTTACACGCCGTGTCGCCTTTTTTGAAGCGCGGTGCGCGGGGGATGTGGCGCTCAAAGGTGGCGAGGGGATTCCTGCACGATCTCCCCCGGATAGCCCAGGGAAATGGGCGAGGGGCGGATTTTCTAAATGTTCACGCCGGTGTCTGAGGAACTCCTCAGCGCGGCCGTTGGCCGCAACCAAAATACACGCGCCAAGAACGCCAAGAAGCCAAGAGAGCCAAGGCAGAACGAGTTTTTTTCATGGCGCGTTTGCGAAAAATGCTGCTAACGTCGCGCCAGCGATTTGAGTTTGA
>DASRRM010000017.1:0-23745 GCA_035695715.1 Tepidisphaeraceae bacterium | reverse complement strand
GGAGAACATGACCGCCGACGATTTACAGGACGGCGTGTATCGCAAATTCAGCTATCGGCTCTGCCCCGCGTGCCATGGCATCTATCTGGCCAATCCGCTGGGAATGCCGCGGAAGATGAAGTTGGGAAGGAATTAGTCCTGCCACGCTCTTCCTTCGCGCCTTCGCGAGCTCCGCCTTTTTCGTGAGCAGAATACTCGGAATTTCATTTCGCCAGCGAGCAGAGAATCTCGCATCCCTTTTCGATCTTCTCATCGCTCGTCGCATAGCTGATGCGGAAATGCGTGTCCTGCTCGCTGAAAACGTTGCCCGGGATGATCAACACATTATTGGCGATGGCCCGGGTGACAAAATCGCTGGCGGTCGCCTCGGCGGGCGCTTTGGGGAAAATGTAAAACGCGCCTTCGGGTTTCACCACCTCAAATTTCCGCGAGAGCATCGCGTAGATCAGGTCGCGTTTTTGCCGATACACGGCCACCGCATCCGCCATCGGCACATCGAGCGCTTTCAACGCCGCAAACTGGAATGGCGTCGGCGCACACACAAAGGTGTATTGCTGAAGCTTGGTCATCTGCGCGATAACCGCCTCCGGGCCGGCGGCGTATCCCAGCCGCCAACCCGTCATCGCGTGACTCTTGGAAAACCCGCGAAGAATAATCGTGTTTTCGAAAAGCCGGGCAGGCGTGGGTAGTGCTGAGTGCTGAGTGCTGAGTGCTGAGTTGAGGTCGGAGGCTGGTGATTTTGGCTCAGCACTCAGCACTTTCGATTCAGCACTTCCATAAAGGAATGGCTCGTAAATCTCATCGCTCAAAATCAACAGCCCATGTTTCTTTGCGATCTCGACGGCGGCTTTCACGTCCGCCTCGCTCATCACCACGCCGGTCGGGTTGCTTGGCGAATTGAGGATCAGCAACTTGGTGCGCGGCGTGATGGCGGCTTCCACCTTCTCGGCGGGAAAGCGGAAATCGGGATAGCTGTTGACGATAACCGGCTTTCCCCCCGCCACCGTGAGCAGGTGCTTGTACATCACGAAATACGGGTCGAGGAAGATCGCCTCGTCGCCGGGGTCGATGGTGGCGAGGATGGCCAGCAACAACCCGCCGCTGACCCCGCTGGTGATCAGCACATCGCCGACATCGCGGCCCATTTCCGCCGACAGGTCTTTGCGCAGGCGTTCGCGCAGGGGCGCAATTCCCTGGGTTTGGGTATAGCGGTTGTTGCCAGCGCGGATGGCGTCGATGGCCGCCTCTTTGGCGATGTCGGGCACGTCGAAATCGGGAAGGCCGATCGAAAAGTTGATCGGGTCTTTCATCTTGGCCGCCAGGTCAAAGACCTTGCGGATGCCGGAGGCATCGACGCCAAGGGCCCGGCGGGAAATGTAATCCTGGGGAGTTCGCATGACCGGGTAGCACCTTTCCGCTGGGCGGGGCGTCTGCGCGACCGTCAATCTGGAAAAATGCTCTGATTACTCAAACGGAGCGGTCTCTTCGGAAAATGCGTTCACGCCGGGGCAAGCGGCGCGCATAACGCTTTGTCTTGGGAACAAACTCCATCGCCGCGCCGCCCCGGATTTACGGAGCGCTCGTAAATCCGGGGCGGCGCGGCGTCACGATTTTCGCGCGAGATGACTCTTTCGCGCCGCTTGCCCCGGCGTGGAGGAAAACGTCCCTTCCAAACCCGGACAGCGGACTGCCGCGATTACTTCTTCTTCGCAGCCGGGGCGGCGGCCTTGGCGGCCGGGGCAGCGGCTGCGCCGCCCTTGGCGCCCGGGGCAGCCTTGGCAGCCGGGGCGCCACCCTTGGCCGGCGCAGCGCCCTTGGCGCCGGCGGCCGGAGCGGCGGCAGCGCCAGCGGCGGCTGGTGCGCCCTCGGCGCCCTCGGTCGCCTCGGCCTTCTCGGCCTTGGCAAGGGCGGCCTTGCGATTGGCAACCTTGGGCAGGCCGTAAATGCTGCGGCCTTCGGGCCACTTTTCCTCTTCCTTCAGGCGGGCCATGCGCTCATCGCGCTTCAGGACGTTTCGGTGACGCACCAGGGCCGTTGCACTTTTCAAACTGCGATCCAGCGACATAATCAACCTCAATTCAACCGTTGTCGTCTATTCCAATTCCCGGCGCGCATGCCCGGGAGGGGCGGAGAATGATACCGATTCCCCCTTCGCACCTCAACCCCGGGAGCGTAAGATTGGGAACTCGGCGGTTTTTGCCGCTTGCGGCTTCGCGGATCGATGCTAAATGACATTGCGCGACCCGTGTAGCGCGCCACTATGTTCCAGACGGGAAACGCGATCCCGCGGTGCGGGCCTTACGAAAAATCGACGCGCCGAATCCTGCAAGATCATTTAGTTGCGGTAAGGATGGTTCGATTTCGCGGGTATTGGCACTTGATTCGCGAAGCCGCAAGCGGCAACAGTTTTTCCTGGGTTTAGGGCTGCATCGCAAGGAAATCTCATGCATCTCAAATGTCTTCTACTCTTTGCGATTGCCCTGGCGCTGGCGGCCGGGCCCCAGACCAAGCCTGCCGACCCTCCCGCCGGCACGCCCAAGGAGGCGCTGCATTCCTTAAATCTCGCTCAGCGCGACGGCGATGCCGCCGCCATCCGCGCCTTGTTTTATTCCAAGGACGAGCGTGGCGAGCAATTGGTGTCGGCGATGGCCGACTACGCCGCCGCCTTTGCCCAACTGCACGCCGCCGCCGAGCACGCCTATGGAGCCGAAGGCGCGGTGATTTTGACCGGCGATGTGCAAGCCGAGTCGGCCAAGGGCCTGGCCGCCATTGAAAAAGCCACCGTCACCCTGGATGGCAACAACGCCACGGTGAAATACGAAGGCGCCACCGATGCCCCAATTCGCCTGACCAAAATCGATGGCCGCTGGAAGCTTCCCGTCTCGCAGCTTCTCGATGGAACCGACGAAAAGGCCGGGGAAAAAGGCGTAAAGGAACTGCTGGCCGAGGGTCAGATCGCCCGCACGATGGCTGAAGAAATCACCGCCGGCAAATACAAGGAAGGCGCGAATAAGGCGAAGGAGGTGTGGCGCTCGAGGCTGCTGGCGCCGGGGAAAACGGAGAAGAAGTAGGCGGCTGTCTTGCTAATCTTGCAATGCTATCGCGAGCTTTCCGCGCCGACAATAGTGTTCTTGAACTAATAACAACCCTTCACGCCGGGGCAAGTTCCGCGAGGGTACCGAGCGGAACGCCGCCCCGGATTTGCGACGCGCTAAATTTTCGGGCGACGGCGCTTGTACATTCCATCCAGAGAAGCATCGCGAAAAGACCACGTCCAGGCCGTCGGGCCCGCTCGAAAATGATGTAGTCGTGGGTGTTCTCGCAGTGATCGCGATCCGTAACTGGTTTGTATTGGCCACCCGCTGACCACACGCTTCCCGGCATCTGCTTCTCTACCGCGCGAGACGAAAATCGCTTGGCCTGACCGATGATTTGCTTCACCCTGGCAAGCTCGCGCGGAACTTCAACCAATGCGTGCCCATGCATCTTCGTAATCGCAACGGCGAGTACCGTGTAACCCTTCTCCCTCAAGTAAGCGACAAATGCACGCCCGATGATCGCGCGCTCCCCGTATCCGATATGCACTTCCATCCGCGACTTTCCATCCTGGTAGATGTACAGCCCCGCATGCTCGCCTGCGGGCGGCGGGTTCTTGTAATCCCCAGTGGAATGAATTCGATGCTTCCGCGTGCGGAATCCGCGCGCATCGCCGTGTAACCACGAGGAGTGCGTGTTGATGATCACGTGACGCCAGAGGTGTTCAAATCGCGGCATGGCTGGCCATTATCGTTTGCGCGCTTAATCCGGGTAAAGCGCGTCGCAAATCCGGGGCGGCGTTCCGCTCGGTACCCTCGCAGAACTTGCCCCGGCGTGGAGGCTTTATCGAAATTGCGGTTCGACTTCTGAGCATACCCATTCCGCCCGCCCCTCACTTCTTCGCCACCCCCTTCTCCACGTGATACTGCCCCTTTTCACACCCCACCACAAACCTCTCCACACACGCCTTGAGGTCTTCCCACTTCTGGCGGATTTCGTCGGCTTCGCCGAGGTCGATCTGCTCGTCGTCGGCGAAGGAAGCGGTGATCGTGTCCAGCAGCTTGCTGAAATCGCGCACCATGTCGCGCGTTTCGCAGAAGAATGATTCATCCAGCGTCTCATCCACCGGCTTGCCCGGATTGACCACGAAAAAACCGCCCGCCTCATTGCAGAGCCAGCGCACCAAACGAATGTCTTTGGTCATGCCATACATTTCGCGCACGCGGTCGAGCGGATTTTTCGCGCCGCTTTGCTCGGGGTCCTCCTTCTCCGCCGGCGGCTCGCACCACTTGTAAACCAGTGCCGGCGACACCTTCAGCGCCGCCGCCACCGCCTTCACCCCGGGCTCTTCCACCGCTTGACGAATGACATCGTAGGATTTCATGGGACGCGATTGTAACGTGTTACACGCAAAAGCAAGAAGTATAAACGGCCCGGCGGATTGGAATCGGCCCGCTGCGGAACCTGTACCACGTGCCGCGCCAATTGTGCATTCCGCTCCAATGCCGGGTACAACCCGACGAATTGTTCCGGATCTTCGTTTTTAGAGCGTTTCTCAGGTTGGTGGCGCGTTCGCCGTTCCTCGTTTCCTCCATGTCCCAATCCAAGCACGAGATCGAATCGCTTCTCACCCAGGCTGGGTCGCACCCGCGGCATCGCTTCGGGCAGAATTTCATGATCGATCAGAATCTCGTCCGGATCGTCGCCGACGCCGGGCAGATCGGCCGCGATGACCTGGTCCTGGAAGTCGGTCCCGGCACCGGCACCCTTACGGAGGAACTTCTCGACCGCGGCGGCCATATCGTGGCGGTGGAAATCGATCGCGACCTCGCCGCACTCTTGAAAGCGCGCTTCGCATCGCGCGAAAATTTCACGCTGATCGAAGGAGATGCGCTGGCGGGAAAACATGCGCTCAATCCGCAGATTCTTGCCACGCTGGCATCGCCTCAATTTGCAGGCAAGCCGCGAAAACTGGTGGCGAACCTCCCTTATCACATCGCTTCGCCGCTGATCATCGAATTGTTGATTGCCGGCGTCGACCTGCTGGCGTTCACGGTACAGAAGGAAGTTGGGCTGCGCTTAAAGGCCCCCGCCGGCAGCGACGATTACGGCCCGCTGTCGGTGATGGCTCAGATGCTGGCGGCGGTGGAAGTTCTCCGCACACTTTCGCCGCAGGCGTTTTGGCCGGCGCCGACGATTGACTCGGCCCTGGTCCGCATGACCCGCCACGACCGGCTCGGCGGGCGCGCCAATGAGTTCAGCCGATTCATCCACGCGCTGTTTTCCTTCCGCCGAAAGATGCTTCGCAAAGCCCTGAGTAACGCCGGGTACGACGCCGGGCAGCTTGTGCAAGCCAGTGGTCTGGACGGCCATCGGCGGCCCGAGGAATTTTCGCCGGAGGAGCTTTACGGATTGTTCTGCAATGCATGGGAATAAGCAAAATACTGCTGTTGAGGCTTGCTATGGCCGTATTGGGGATGGTAAATTGGTCCACCGCAGGGTTTTGCGATTGTTTGACTAACGGAGGACTAGAAAATGCAGCTCTCGATGCCGCCACTGCGCGCCCTGTCTGATCCGCGCGCAAAGCTCGTCCGTGCCGCAGGTAAAGCCGCTTTGGCATTGCTCTGCTGCTCGGGATTGGCCTTGTTTTCCAATGGTTCGGGCGCATCGGCGGCAACGCTTACCTGGGATCCGTCGCAGACCCCCGCCACGCCTTCGGGCGGCACCGGCACATGGGATCTCAACACCACGCCCGACTGGTCCAACGGAACGGCCGACGTGGATTGGACCGATAACTCGGCCATCGGGATCGACTCCGCCGTCTTCGGCGCAACCGGCGGAACTGTCTCGCTTAACTCCAACCTCAGCGCCTCGGGCGTTCAATTCACCGGCTCGGGCTATGCCATCAGCGGCACCGGCGTCTTGTCGATCGGCACCGGGGGCATCAACGCCTCGTCCCTCAATACCGGTACCACCAGCATCGCCAACAGCATCGCGCTCGTCGGCGGCATGCAGACGTGGAATGTCGGCTCGGGCTCAACGCTGAATGTTGGCGCCATCACCCGCACCGCCGGCAGCGGCACCACCGTGCAGTTCATTCCCAGCGGCGCGATCTCCACCACCACCGCCAATACCGCCGGCGATATTCTTGGTGGATGGGCCACCGTCGGAACCACCGCGACGACTCTCGACTGGGCAACCAGCGCCGGCACAGGCTCGGTTACCGGCCCCATTACCGCCTTCAGCAACTACACCACCAACATCGCCACCGCCACCTCCAGCAGCGATTTCATGGGCACCGGAACGCTTAGTGGCGACTTGACCATCAACTCGCTGATCGAAACCGGCGACATTCATCTCGTCGGCCATAAGCTCACCGTCGCCAGCGGCGGTATCGTCTTCCAGGGAGCCAATTTCTGGATGCAGGATGCGGGCGGCATCTTGACAACCGGCCTGCCCAGCGGCGAATTGTTCGTTCATTCGCCCAACGCTTCCCTCAACGACCAGCAAATATTTGTCAGCATTCAGGACAATGGCGCAACGCCGCTTATTCTGGAAAAAGACGGGCCGGGAACGCTCTATATCACTGGGCCGAACAACACCTATTCTGGTGGAACCATCGTCAACGGCGGAACGCTTAGCCTGAAGAGTTCAGCCAGCGGACATACGGGAAGCATGGGATCGGCCAATGCCCCGCTTACCGTCAATTCCGGGGCAACGCTCGACATCAACTCCGTTTCAACCGGAATCAGCCTGCTGAGCGGCACCGGCGGCACCATCACCAGCAGCAGCGGCACGCCCACCTTCACCGTCGGCAACACCAATGCCACCGGCGAGACCTGGCCGGGATCGATCACCGGCACGCTGGGGCTCACCAAAACCGGCACCGGCACGCTGACACTCACCGGCTTTAACAGCTATACCGGCGGCACGATCATCAACGGCGGCTCGCTGAAACTGACAGCCGGGAATAATGGAAATGGCGCCGTTCGCGGCGTGATCACCGTCAATTCCGGCGGAACGCTGATTGTCGGCGGCCACGATGTCTTTGGCTACAACTCCGCCGCCGTCAGCGTCAACACCATCAATATCAACGGCGGCACCCTCGACGACCAAAACCCCGCGAACAACAACGAAACCGCCACCGGCATCACCATCAACATGACCGGCGGCACCATCTCCGCCACCGGGGGCGGCTACTTCCAGTCGTTCAGCAACGGCTACGGCGACACCACCATCAATACCCTCGCCAGCCCCACCACCGCCACCATCTCCTCACGCCTCGACCTCCGACAGGCGAGCAAGAATCTGACGTTTACCGTCGCAGCGGGATCGGCCCCCGGCGGGGTCGATCTGCTCGACAGCGGCACCATCAGCGAGTCAACCGGCGGGTCGGGAATCACCAAGGTCGGCCCCGGCCTGATGTCGATGACCGCCACCGCCTCTTACACCGGCAATACGACGATCAATGGCGGAACGCTGCAACTGAATACCGGCAACGCCGGCGCCGGACAGCTTGCCGGGACCCCCAGCATCATCGTCAACAACGGCGGCACACTCGCGCTCAACGCCGGCGACGTGCTCGGCTACACCGTCGGCAAGGAAGCGATTGTCATCAACAGCGGGGGGACTGTCAGCGACATTGGCACCGGCTCGCGCGTCACGCTTTGGAACGATGTGAACATGACCGGCGGAACCCTGACCGGAACTGCCACCAGCGGCGACGCCAATGGCAGCTTCTCGCTCAATACCCAGGTCGTGGCCACCTCCGACGCCAACGGCGTTCCCGCCGTCATCAATGCGCCGAAGATTTCCTTCCAGGGACAAAACAACGCCAACTACAGCGAAATCTTCAACGTCACGCGCGGATCGGCAAGCCCCGCCTCCGACCTCAACGTCAGCTCCGTCATCGTTTCCCAATCCGCCAACACCGGGATGACCAAGACCGGCAACGGCGTGATGACTCTTTCCGGCAGCAACCTCTACACCGGCCCCACCACCGTCAGCAGCGGCGTTTTGCTGGTGAACAACACCGCAGGCTCGGGCACCGGCACCAATACCGTCACCGTTGCCACCGGCGGAACCCTCGGGGGAAAAGGCGCGATCAGCGGCGCAACCACCATTCAGTCCGGCGGAACCCTCGCCCCCAGCGGAATCGCCACCACCCCCATTGGCGGCCCACTCAAAATCACCGGCGCCGTCGCCTTCACCGATAACACCTCCAATTTCACCGTCAACCTCGCCTCGACCACCCCCGGCACCGGCTACGACCAGGTGCAATATGGCTCGACCCTCGCGCTCTCAAACGCAACGCTGACCGTCAACGATGCCGGCTATACCCCAAAGATGAATGACGTCTTCTACATCGCCGACGCAGCGGCCGGAAATGTTTCCTCGGCTGACCAGGTCAGTGGCCAATTCAACGGAATTCCCAATGGTGGAACATACATTTCCGCTGCCGGAATTAACTACCAGGTCGCTTACAACGGCCCAGCGACCGACCCCAACGCCACGGGCAATTATGTTCAATTAACCGTCACCCAAATCCCCGAACCATCGTCGCTGACGCTGCTGGCGGCCTGCTCATTGGGCCTTCTTACCCGAAGGCGCCGCGCACGAAGGGTACTGCCGCAGTAGGCGGTTCCAGGCCCGGTACTCTTGCAGTGGGTGGTTCCACATCGGGCGGTTTCACCTCGCGCACACACCCATGACGTAGCATCGGGTCAACGAATCGGCTTGTCGGAAATCACATCCATCACAACCGCGCCCATCTCATTGGTCGTCTGCTCGCCAAACGTCACGCGCTTTGGCGGGTTGCTTGGATTGGCGGGATTGTTTGACGAGTTGTCGAACGTCCAGGTGCAATCAACCCGCGTGCCGGCGGGAAGATGTGTGGGACGGGCAGGCTGGTAATAGCCCTGCCAGTTAAAATCCCAATCGTCGATCGACAGCAGCGGCTCAGTAGATCCATCGGGCAAAGTGGCTGTCAGGCGAACGGTGCGGCCCAGAAGATGCATGTGCGGGAAAATGCCGACCACGTCGGCGTCGGCTTTGAGCGTTTGCGATGCTTTGAGCGCGTAAGCGCTGTCGCCGGGGGCGATGTCGACTTTCTTGTTGAACAGGATCACGGCCTGCACGGTGCCTCGGGGAGGCTGGTCGGTGAAATACAAGCCGACAGAGGATTGCTCCTGTTCCACCTTTCCATCGGGGTGAAGGTGCAGTTGCACGATCAGCACCTGCCCCTTGGGCCAGGCGACGGCATAGCCATCGGGCAGCGGCAGCGGCTCCTTGCCCGGCACCCAGATTCCCAACGGCCCCGCAAGCCGATCTCCCGGCGCGGGCAAACCGCTGGAAAATCCCGGGCCGCTTCCCGGCGGCTCTTTGGCGATTTTCTTGTCGGCGATTTCCCGCGGCAGGGTCGTCAGCACCGCGTGATGGACGATCTTGCGATTCCCGGGGCGAAACTCCACCGCCTTCAGATATTTCCCCGCCGGGATTTTCACCGGAACGACAAAGCAGCGGTACACGTCGCGCCCGTCTGCCGCCAGCGTGTAAGGCTCGGTCATGGAAACGACCATGTCCGGCTCCCCGATCTGCCACCCGGTGACAAACGCCGGAGGCTTTGGCGCATTGATCTCATTCCCCTCGGCACATCCCTGGTCGACCCATCGGCGGATCAATTCGATTTGCGCCGCGGTCAGCCGCCGCTCGCCGATGAAATGCACGTCGGGATCGGCCTTCCAGGGCGGCATGATTTTGCGGCTGGTGATGTCGACGATCTGCTTCGCCTGCCTTCTCACGTCGCGATAAGACAATAGCGAAAACGGAGCGGATTCGCCGGGGTGATGGCATACGCTGCAATTGTTATAGATGACGGGTGCAATGTCGCCGTTGAAGGTGGGCGAAGAATCGGCGGCGCGCGAGGACGCAACCGCTGCGGCCAGGATCAGGAGCCCAAAAGCCAGATGATTTATTTGGAAGTGTTTCATGGATTCGATTGCGCTGGCGATCAGCGCTACATCGATTATGCCCTTTCGGTTGACCAGTACAATGCGCGTTGAAAATAGAAAAAGTGTTCCGGGGCGGATGAAGGTAATCACCGGGGAGGGACCGGGGCTACCGCCCTCGCTATTATGAGGAATGCATTTGTCAGGACAAAAGAAACGGGGTCGAAAAGAAACGGGGTCGCACTTAGTTTATAACTATGTGCGACCCCGTTTTTTCGCTCGGCTATGATGAGGAATGTTTTGTCAGGACGAAATCCCGTTTTTCTTTGCCTCCGTCGCTGCGGCATCCATCTCCCTGCGCCATAACTGGTAGATCAACAGTTGGTTTTCAACCTTCTGCACCACGTGGCTGAAAACCCACCGCAGCCACAGCTTGCCGGCCCATTTGGGAATTCGCCTGGCCGTCCATTTTCCGCGGACGGTGATATGCAGGCGGCAATTTTTTTCGCCGGTGGGTTCGAGGCGGTAGCTGAAGATATGGGGGAAGCCATGTTTGGCCCCCTGCTGGGAGAGGTCACTGAAACTGTAGCCGATGCCTTCGCGCCAGATAAGGATTCGGCCCAGGCGCTGGATACGAATTCCCAGGAAACGATGGGACAATTTCAGTCTGGCGCCGGCCTGGGGGATATGGCCGTCGATGGCCAGGTCGGCGTGGAAAAAATCCTGGCTCGCATAGCGATGAAAATCGCGAAGCTGGCCCCAGACGCTGATGGCCGGCAAAGGCAGGTGCAGCACCGCACGGCAGCAGACCGCCCCGCCGGGGGAAATGCGCACGCTCATGGCTCGTCGGTGGCCTTGCGGCGCATCCCTTCCAGAACGTGACGGTGCAGCGCGTGCGTGGCCAGCACCTCGGCGGGCCGCCAGATCCAGCGCGGGCCGAGCTTTGGCTCATAGCTGGTCGTCAGGTCGACGCGCGTTTGGTTCGCGCCGGTCGGCGTGAAATCGAAGCTGCCGGTGGTCAGGCGAATCGAACGATTTTCGATCTTCTCCTGCTCCGTGACGTCAAACGCCAGGCGATGGTCCACGATGCGCTCGGTTACGCGTTTGGTGAGATGGCCTTTGGTGTAGATGCAGGTCTTGCTGTCGCCGACATGCTCGACGCTGCCGCGGGTATAGAGCGGCTTGGGCAGGCCAAGCCGCAATATCCAGGGCGGCGAATGATGCACCTCCTCGTAAAACATGACGGCATTCCACGCCTTCCCCACCGGCGCGGGAATATTCATGGACGTGACAATGCTTTCCACCGCGTAAGGGCGATGCGTCAGATGATCGACCAAGCCTAACCCGGCGAGCAATATGCCCAGGCCCAGCGTCGGCAGATACCAGCGTTGCTCGAAGTCGCTTTTCTTAAGTTGCCGGCGGAGAATCACGCCGATGCTGATTCCAACCAGCGTCGGCACCAGCGCCACGCACCCCACCACCAAACCGCAAAACGTGCCGACGAGGCTCAGCGTGAAAAGCGTGAAAACAATGGCGGTGATCGCGATGATCCCCAGCATGAAATTAAACCACAGGCCCGCCCGGCATCCATAGCCGATCGCGCATCCCAGCGCCACCGGGGCGGCGATGGTGATGGCCCATCCCCATCCGGCCGTCCAAAGCAACAAAAGGTAAAGGGCAATTCCCCCGCCCACGGCGACCAGGAAAGCCGGGAGCCAGTATTTCCAGCGCACGAAGGGAGGTTTGCTTGTCCAGGTGGCGGGAAGGTCCGGATCAAACGAGCGCCCGCATTCGGGGCATTGCCCGGCGGGAAGGCCCCACAGGACGTAACCGCATCGGAGGCATCGCATGGGGTCGGGCATTTGGGCGCTTCTCCGGGATGGCGTTGCGGATGAAGGTATCGCGCGGAGGGCGTTGGACGAAGAGGGAAGGATGGAATGTTGGAAGTTTCGAAAATTGTGAAAGGGGCGGGACGCGGATGGGCGCGAAAGCGAGAATTGCTCGGGGCGTATTTGTGGGGTCAGGGAAACCGTGGGCTTCCGCCCTCGGCTATTATGGGGAAGGATGAGGGGAACTTGGTTAGTGGTTCAGTTTGGGTTCATCGTCGGGTGCCACAGGTCGCGGTTTTCCCAGACCTGTGTTTCTCGCCCGCCCCAAGGCACAGGTCTCGGAGTACCGCGACCTGTGGCACCCAATCCGGCAATTCCGTTTGAAGCACTATTGGAACCTGGATTGAGGGGTAAAAAGCAAGAGGGCCGCATTTCTGCGGCCCTCTTGCTTTATTGTCAGGATGTTGAGCGAAGCGGATTAGTATCCGCCGCGGCCGCCGCCGCTGCGTCCACCACCACCGCCGCCGCCGCCGTAGCCACCACGGCCACCGCCGCCACCACCACCACCGTAGCCGCCGCGGCCACCGCCGCCGCCGCCACCCGAGCGATTTTCCTTGGGCTTGGCTTCGTTGACGGTGAGGGCACGACCGCCGTGCTGCTGGCCGTTGAGGGCCGCGATGGCTGCCTGTGCTTCGCCGTCGCTGGACATTTCGACAAAGCCAAAGCCTTTGCTTTGGCCGGTATCGCGATCGGTGATGATCTGCGCGCTGTCGACAGTGCCGTGCGGGGTGAAGAGTTCCTGAAGAGCGGAGCTATCGACGTCATAGCTCAGGTTTCCGACATACAGTTTCCTGCCCATGTGTTCTCCTTTGGAGTTGGGCGAATGACCCGACAGTTTTACTTTCCAGGTCGTTGGGAAAGAGGCCAAAAGCTTTGGCCCAAAGAGGAGGCATGTGAGAATTGACTGCGGGCAAGAGGGGAAACCTGTCGCGTAATCTATTCGTTCATCGTACCAACCGTGACCGAATGCTAGCAGGGCGATACGGGACTGTCCATAGACTGCCAATATTTTGCGGCGGCCGTTGAAGTTATCCCGCGGCAACAGCATGAAAGGCGATCTTGGCCCTGCCTTTGTCTAAACGGGCTGAACATCCACGAAACCCGGCAGGCCGGCCATCATCACAATATCCGCTGCAAAGACGGCTCTGCCCCGGTATCATGCCGGGATGAACAAGATTTTGCTGAAAAATTGCCCGGCCGCGATCTTTGTTGCCGGCATGCTGGCTTTGGCGTGCGGCGGATGCGGAAACGCGGGCTACCGGCAAGGGGTGAGTAAAGCCAACGATGAACTGAAAGCCGGCTCCCCCTGCATCTACACGACATCGATGGCGGAGGTCGGGAAGACCGACCCGAAAACCGGGCTTCCGTTTTTGGTGCTGGAATCGCCCGAGACGCCGGAACTGCTCGATGAGATCAAAGGGCATAACGCCACCATCTACTCCGCATATGATGCGAAGGGGCAACTTAAGCCGTAGGGTAAACTTGTGCGGCATCGGCGATGTGCGCGCCGTCCGATGCAAAACTCGACGCGAGGGCGCGAAGAAGACTGGGCGCGGCCGACGGCCGCAACCAAAACATCTGCCCACGGGGACGGTGGCAAATCTCCCGTATCACGGGCGTCTCGCCCGTGATTTCATTTCAAGAGGACACGGGCGAGACGCGCGAGACGCCCGTGATACGGGAAATTCGTGCCGCAACACCTCCGCGTCGGATTGAACCGCGCCTCAGGCGAAAATCTCCGTCGCGACCTTCCCCGCCACATCGGTCAGGCGGAAATCGCGGCCGGCGTAGCGGTAGGTCAGCTTTTCATGGTTCAGGCCCATCAGCGCCAGCAGCGTGGCGTGGAGATCGGTGGTGTGCATTTTTCCCTCGGTGGCATAGAGGCCGTATTCGTCGGTTGCGCCGAAGGAAAAGCCCTTCTTCACGCCCGCGCCGGCAAGCCACATCGGATAACCGGTGATGTTGTGATCGCGGCCATCGGGGCCCTGGGCGGTGGGCAGGCGGCCGAATTCGCTGCCGAACAGCACCAGCGTTTCGTCAAGCAGGCCGCGTTGTTCCAGATCGGCCAACAGGGCGGCGGTCGCCTGGTCGGTGGCCAGGGAATTGGCGATCAGGCCCTTGTGCAGGTTGCTGTGCTGGTCCCAGCCGGGGTGGCAAATCTCGACGAAGCGCACGCCGGCCTCGCTCAGACGCCGGGCCATCAGGCACTGTCGCGCGAAGCTGCCGGCCGGGCCGGGCTTCACGCCATAGGCTTCGCGCACCGATTGCGGTTCCTTGCTCAGGTCCAGCAGCTCTGGAACCCTGCTCTGCATCTTAAACGCCAGCTCGTATGACTGAATGACGCCGTCGAGTTGATCGGGCGCGCCGGGGGTTTTGCCCAGGTCGCGGTTCATCGACTGCACCAGGTCGATTTCGCGGCGCTGCAGGTCGAGGGCGGATTGCGCCTTGAGGTCGGGGACGTAGCCGGTGTCGCTGATTTTCGTGCCCTGGAAATGCGCCGGGAGAAAGGCGCTGCCATAGTTGACCGCCCCGCCGAAGTTGGGCGGCGGATTGATGGTGATATACCCGGGCAAATCCTGATTCTCGGTGCCAAGCCCGTACATCAGCCACGACCCCATCGACGGGCGCGTCAGTGTTGCCAGGGCGGTGCCGGTATGAAGCTGGATGACGGCTTGGGGGTGGGCCGGGGTGTCGGTGTGCAGGCCGCGGAGGAAACAGAATTTGTCGACGTGTTTGGCGGTGTGCGGGTAAAGCTCCGAGACCCAGGTTCCGGTCTGGCCGTGGCGGCTGAACTTGAATTTCGACGCGGTCAGCGTGCCGCCGCCCGGACCGACTTTCTGGTCGTCCTTCTGCAATTGCGGCTTATATTCCCAAGTGTCCATCTGCGAAGTTGCGCCCTGCATGAACAGGAAAATGATGCGCTTGGCCCTGGCGGCAAAGTGAGGCGGCTTTGGCGCAAGCGGCCCGGCAGGCATGGCGGCGATTCCCGAAAGCGCCGCCCGCGCATTTTGTCCAAGCATGCCGGCCAGAGCGAGATACCCAAACCCCGCGCTGGCGGATTTAAGAGCCAAACGACGGGAGATGGGATTGCGATTCGGCGATGGGAAGGGATTATTGTTAAACATCTGGATCCTCGGACTTTTATGACGAAAACGACCTGATTGCCTCGCCCTGGACTTTCCCGCGGCTCGACGCCGGTGATATGGGAAAGGATGGAGCCAACGCGCGGCCGGATTTCCATTGACGCCCACCGTTGCTGCGCGGTCGGGCTACTTCAAATACCTGAATTCCGCCGACCCCAGCAGCGCCTGGCAGAAGGCCGTCCACGCGGCTTGTTTTGGGCCGGCTGGTCGAACGACATCAACTTTCGGCGCGTGCTCCTCATGAATGATTTCGTCGGGATTGACCGGTTCTTTGGCTTTTTGAGCCGTGCCGGCGCCGGCGGCGAACGCATCGGGCTTCTTGTCCGAATCGGAATCCTGGCCATCCTCCGCCCTGGTCGCGACGGCGACGGCATTGGCGGGTTCGGCCGCATCGGCATTTGCCCGGGCGATCAGAACCGGCGCGGGCTTCGCGCCGGGCGACGCGGCGACAACCTGCCGGTCGGCGTTTTCGAAGTCGGAAAGGAAGCGCGTCGCCCGCGCGATTTCTTCCGCCGATGCCGGGCGCCCAAACGCCAGCCGATAGGCAAGATCGATCCGATTTGCATCATCGTCCCGGTTCTGCGCCAAAAGCCGCTCGGCCAGGGTAAGCGATTGCCGCCTCACGAACGGATCGTTGAGCAAATAAAGCGCCTGGGTGGCCACCGTCGTGGCGTCGCGATGGCCGGTGACCATTCCCTGCTCGGCAAAGTCGAACACTTCAAGCGAAGTGGGCGTGAGTCCGCGAAGCAGCGGGAGATAAACGCTGCGGTGGGTATCCGCTTGAGCGAGTTCGGCGATGTGTGCCGCCTCGGGGCCGTTATTGGCCAGTTCGCGGACTTTCAGGCTTTGCGCGGGAGATCCCTGGGGCCGGGCCGAATCGAGCTTGCCGGCCACCGCCAGGGCGGCATCGCGGATTTCCTCCGCTTCCAGCCGCCGCGGGCTGTGCCGCCAGATGAAACGGTTGGCCGGGTCGGCGGCCATGTTGGCGGGCACCTCGTCGGCACTCAGGCGATAAGCGTGGCTCAGGACAATTTCGCGGACGAGCTTCTTGGTGGACCATCCTTCGCTCACGAAGCGCCGGGCCAGATCGTCGAGCAATTCCGGATGGGAGGGCACATCCCCCTTGGTGCCGAAGTTATCGACGCTTTTCACCAAGCCCTCGCCGAATAAGTGTCCCCAAATCCGATTGACAATCACGCGCGACGTCAGCGGGTTTTTCGGGCTGGTGAGCCATTGGGCCAATTCCAGCCGACCGCTGTGTTTGGGATTAATTTTCGGCTCGTCCGGATATTCGACCACGCTGAGGAACCCGCGCGGAACGACCGGGCCAAGCTTTTCGGCTTCGCCGCGAATGCGCACTTGCGTGTCGGCGACCTGCTTGTCGTCGCGCTCGCCCAAAATGATGGAGGCTGGAGATGGCCCGGCATCATCGCCGATGCCGGCCGCCTCAAGCTCGCGTTGCAGCTTTTCAAACTTCAGGCGATACGGCCGCTGCTTGTTTTGGCCATTGGGACCCTTGGTGAGGCCTTCTTTGGTGTTGCGAATGGCAAACCATTCCTTTTTGGCCTGCTCGAAATCCTTTTTGAGTTGCACGATTTTCGGATCGATTTTCGCGGGAGCTGCTTTCGCACCCGCGCTGGCCGGTTTTTCCCCGGCCAGCGACAGGAGCATCGACTTGTCGTAATAGTCCATCCCCCCGCCGCCCATTTTATTTCGCAACCCGGCGCAAATATCGCTGCTGCGGAAGATGCCGGCCAGGGCGTAATAATCGCTCGTCGGAATCGGATCGAACTTATGATCGTGGCAGCGGGCGCAACTGACCGTCAGCGCCAGGACCGATCGGCTCACCGTGTCGATCTGCTCATCGACGTTGTCCATGATGTAGCGAACCTTGAACCGCTGGTTCACGTCCTTCACGCCCAGCGCCAAAAAGCCGGTGGCGATCAGATGCTCATCGCGCTCGGCATCATTTTTCGCGGGCAATAGATCCCCGGCGATCTGTTCGCAGATGAATTGATCGTAAGGCTTATCCTTGTTGAAGGCGTCGATGACGTAATCGCGATAGCGCCAAGCCTCGGGGTAGGGAAGATTGCGCGATGAGCCGGTCGATTCGCCGTAACGGGCGACGTCAAGCCAGTGCCGGCCCCAGCGCTCGCCGAACGCCTTGGACGCCAAAAGCCGATCGACCACCATTTCAAATGCGCCGGATGAACTGTCGTTCACGAACGCGTCGATTTCCTGTGGCGTCGGGGGCAATCCGGTCAGGTCGAAGGTCACCCGGCGAATCAGCGCCAACTTGCCGGCGTCCGGGGCGGGCTTCAACCCCTTTTCCTGCAACTTCGCCAGGACGTATCGATCGATATCATCACCGGCCCATGCAGGATCGGAAACCGTCGGCGGCGCGGCATCGTGCAACGGCTGCCATGCCCAGAATTCCTTGCGAAGCTGCTCATATCTTGGGGAGGGTTTGGCGAGGGTGAACTGCGCCACCGGCCAAGCCGCCCCATTTTTAATCCACGTCGTCAGGTCGGCGATCTGCTGGTCGGTGAGATGCTTTTTCGGCGGCATTTTCAATTCGCCGACCTGCTTTACGGCTTTAAGCAGCAGGCTTTTTTCGGGATCGCCCGGAACGATGGCCGCCCCTTTGGTTCCGCCGGTGAGAAGCCCATTGCGGTCATCGACGCGCAACTCGCCCTTGGCGTTGGTGTTGGCGGAATGGCAGGTGTAGCAATTGTCGACCAGCAGCGGGCGAATCTTCTTCTCGAAGAACGCCAGGGCCTCAGGATCGGTTGGCGAAGGGGCAGGGACGGCGAAGGCCCGCGCGCCGGATGCCGCCGAGAGAAGCAACAGCGATAGACCCATCACCGATCTTGCACGCATGCCAAATCCTCTAATCGGACGTGATGCCTCTTTTGCCTGGCGAGCGCCGCACAGAATAAATACCCCTACGCCTTTCATTACGTTGCGGTGCGGTGCGAAATCTATTGTCGGCATGAAGGTCAGGATATCGGTTCCGGCGTCGGCGTTTCCGCGGGGCGGCGCCACAGGAGATGCAGCCGCCAATGGCCGTCGTCGCGCTTGGGGTAATCGACGCGATAATGTGCCCCGCGCGATTCGGTGCGCGTGTAGGCGGCGCCGGTGATCAGCGAGCAGACTGTCAGCATATTTTGCAATTCCCAACCCGCAACCGCCGCGTCGCGCGATACCGCGGGGTCGAATGTCTTGTCCATGACATAGCGGCTCCAGAAGGCGATGATCTCGCGGGTTTCCTCCAGGCGCTCGCTGGCGCGTTCGATGCCGACGTTGCGCCACATTACGCTTCGCAGGCTGCTCTTCACGTCGGTGATATCCAGTTCCGTGCGCGTGGAGGCAGGCACTTTGTGCTCGAGCGATTTGGGGAATGTCACCACCTCTTCTTTTGCCGCCCGGGCCGCATCAACCCCGGCCCGCGCGCCGAACGCCAAGCCTTCAAGCAAAGAATTACTTCCCAGACGATTTGCGCCATGCAAGCCGGAACAACCCGCTTCGCCGACGGCGTATAAGCCGGCCAGGCTCGAGCGACCATTGAGGTCGGCATCCACGCCGCCGATCATGTAATGTGCGGCAGGATGAATTGGGATCAGTTCCTTGGTGACATCGATGCCGAATTCGTCCGTCAGATGCGCCAGTTGCGGGAAGCGCTCGCGGAATTGCTGGCTGGGCATGTGCCGGACGTCGAGATAAACGTGCGTGTAATGCGTTTTGCGAATCTGCTCGACGATCGCCCGGCTCACCACGTCGCGCGAGGCCATTTCCGCCATCTCGTGATACTCAGACATGAAGCGCTTGCCATAACGATCGACCAGATACGCTCCTTCGCCGCGCACGGCTTCGGTGATCAGCGCCCGGCTCGACCCGGCGATGTAAAGCGTGGTCGGATGAAACTGCACCATCTCCATATCCTGCAGCGTGGCCCCGGCGCGATACGCCATCGCATGTCCGTCGGCGGTGGCGATTTTCGGATTGGTGCTTTCGCGGTAAAGCTGGCCCGCCCCGCCGCTGGCGAGAATTGTCTGCTTGGCCCAGATCAGATGGACGCTGCCGTCGATCAGCGCCAGCGCGCCCAGACACCGGCCGTTTTCGGTGATCAGGTCGACCACGAAGCTGCTTTCCGAAACGCGAATCTGCTCGCGGCTGCGCACGGCGCGAATCAATGTCTGGGCCAGTTCCTTTCCCGTGGCATCGCCAAACGCGTGGAGAATGCGGGCGAAAGAATGTCCCCCTTCGCGCGTGAAAGCCAGGCCGTGCGGGTTGCCTTCCTTTTTGTCGAAATTTGCCCCCCATTCCAGCAGTTCCAAAACGCGCTCCGGCCCTTCGGTGATGACCACCTGCACCGCCTGATGATCGCAAAGCCCCGCGCCCCCTTTTTCCGTGTCTTCCACGTGCGATTGATAGCTGTCAGCCGGCTGCAAAACGGCGGCAATGCCGCCCTGCGCATACCAGGTGTTGGATTGATCGATTGTGTCCTTGGTCAGGAGCAATACATCCGCCCCGCCATCAGCGGCGGCAATTGCCGCGCGCAACCCGGCCACGCCCCCACCAATCACCAGCACGTCGGCGAACTGCTGCGGAAGCCGGGCGGCTTTGAAGGGGATGAGATAACGGCGCTGGGTAATGGCTTCAAACATGGGAATAAATACTCAAATAGAGCGGTTCTTGCGAAAATGCCTCCACGCCGGGGCAAGCGGCGCACGCAACGCTTCACCTTGAAAAAACAGGCTCGTCGCCGCGCCGAGATCGGATTTACAGTAGGAGCGCTGCGTAAATCCGGGGCGGCGCGGCGATTGACTCGTTTTCGCGAATACGGTTATTGCGCGCCGCTTGCCCCGGCGTGGAGGCTTGCTCGACTTTTCCGACCCGGTTTCGTGTATGATTTTTCATAGCGCATTACAAATGCACTACGTCATCTTCCCATAATACACCCGCGTGTCATAGGAAATGCGAACAACTCCCCCCACAGCATTCCCGGCAAATGCCCGTTCCGCTTCGGCCAGCATCGCGGCAAACGACGGATCATCCGGCAACGGCATATAAGATGACGACAGTATCCTCGCTTTGACATCGTCGAGCGACATGTCCTGGAAATTGGCAAATTCCCGGGTTCGAAAATGTGGGGGACCGAAAAATAGCCCGAGCACTTTGTTTGCCGCACCGGTCACGGTGGTATGAAAATCAACTTCCGGCTCTTTGGCAAATTTTTGCACGATGGTTTCGTACGCCGAGTCGAATCCGCCTCCAGTTGTTTTCCGTTCATTCCAGACCAACACCACCCATCCGTCCGGCACGAGAATCCGCAGAAATTCGTCGCGCGCTTTGGGCGGATCAAACCAATGAAACGCCTGCCCCGCCACAACGAAATCGGCGCAATGATTGGGAAGCGTGGTGGCCTCGGCGGCGCCGTCGACGCTGTGAAAATTCGGGAATGGCTTGAGGAACTCATCGCCCGCCGCCCGCATCTCGGCGTTGGGTTCAACGCCGGTGACGGTGTTGCCGTTGCGGAGAAAAAGCTCGGAGAGGAGGCCCGTGCCGCTGCCGATGTCGGCGATGCGGTGGCTCGGATTCAAGTTCAACTCCGAGCGGAGAAAACCCATGAACGCGGCGGGATAATTTGGCCGTGCCCGAACGTAAAACTCCACCCGGTTGGAAAATCGCTTCGTGGAATTCTTCATTGATGAATGAACTGCGATGCAGCGCCCCTGCCCCAACGCATCCGCGCGAATTCGCTGTTCAACTTTCGGCGGACGGAGCGACTGTTTGCCTTCAACCTCGCTTTGGACCGTCGCTTTCCGCCGCCTCGCGCTCGAGCATTTCGCGAATAGCCTGGGCGACAAGTTTCGATCTATCCAAACCCTTGCGCCGCGCCAACGCATCGGTGACCAGCAGGAGCCGCTTCTCCATGCTGATCAGAACTTTTTCCGCGCCTTGCCCAATTCGCGGCCGGCCGCGCCCGCGCTTGGCGCGGTCCCAGGCCGCCGCCATATGCGGCGGCATCGGCTTGGTGTCATTGAAGTCAATATTTTCCGGCTTGATCTTCCCCATACGAGGAACTTTTCCTGTCCGTTGTCACGGGGGAACGGTGAGCGAGCGCCGCGCACAACCTCTTCGGCTTCCTCCGGGACGACGCCGTGCACAGCGATGTGCTCGATGTTCCACGCGTTCCAACAGAAGATCGGCATCGGGAATTAAGGATATAACAAAATATGCGAAAGGTCAACTGTCCAATACGTGCGGCGGTTGAGAAGAAGCTCGCGATGCCGGTTCACGCCCCTTCGCGCGTCACGATCTGGTATTTCTCGCGCTCGCCAACACCGCGCAAAGGATAATCCTTGCGCAAGGGATAGCTGCCGTAACCGTTCCACGTCAAAATTCGGCGCAGGTCGGGGTGGCCGGTGAAAATGACGCCGAACATGTCGTAGACTTCTCGTTCCATCCATTCCGCTCCCGGCCAGACGCCGGTGACACTGTCGACTTTTAAGCCGGGGTCGCCCTTGGCGATCACTTCCTCGTCGCGCCAGTCTTTGCCCGGGGCGGTGTCCTGGGTGGGGTCGAGGAAGACTTTCAGCCAGAGGCGCGTGTTGTGCTGGATCGAGGTGAGGCCGTAGTTGACGCCGAAGCGATGCTCGGCCCCGGGATAGTTGAGATAGTCCACGCCATTGCACTCGGCGAGCATATCGTAGCGAAGATTGGGATCATCGCGCAAAAACGTGCAGACGTCGACCAGATGCTCCCGCGGCACCACGACCGTAATCATGTCACGGAATTCGCCGACCTTCAGTTCGTGCAGCGGAAAGCGAGCCTTGAGCGGCTTAAGTGCTGGATGTTCGATGGAACGATGCATGTCTTCCTTTCAGACCGTCGGATGAAGGGAAGGATTGTTGAGGAGAAGGCCGTTGGCGTCAAGACGGGGGGGCTGCGACCGAAATCCGAAGGGTGTAGCGCTAAAGGGGGCCAGGGGTTTCCTACTTGCTCTCCTTCATATAGCCCAGGGAGATGGGCGAGGGGCGGCTCTTCTGAATGCGCACGCCGGTGTCTGAGGTACTCCGAAGACCCGGATCAGTCGCGCGACCGATCCGGGTCTTCAATGATATCCTGCTAATAACTCTTGTTTTCCTGACAGGAGTTTCGCGCCAAGACGGCCAAGTGGCCAAGATCGCCAGGAAGAAAAAACTCATTGGGTCGTTGCGCGAAGGTTTGATCTAACGCGGAAAATCTCTTCGACTCCTTCGTCGCTTCGTGCCTTCGCGTCAAACTCGAGTCGCGGGCGCGATGGTTATTAGCAGAATTTCCCGCCAAACGCGCAAAGAAAAAACGCCTTCTGCCTTGGCCCTCTTGGCTTCTTGGCGGTCTTGGCGCATTCATAATTACTCAAACTGAGCGGTTTTTGATCCTGACGACGAACCCAATCGAAATTGCAGAAAAAGTGGAAGACCCTCCACGCCGGGGCCAAGCGGCGCGCATAATCGTAGTTGGCGAAACGACGCTATCGCCGCGCCGCCCCGGATTTACGCAGCGCTCCGCAAATCCGGGCCGGCGCGGCGATCAGAATTGTTTTCAAGACGAAGCGTTACGCGCGCCGCTTGACCCGGCGTGAAGGCATTTTCCGCAAAACCGCTCAGTTTGAGTAATTAGGGAATGCAACCTGTCGTCTCACGACCCCAAAACTTATCCCCCAACGCCCGCGTTGCGACGCGCGTACCATCACTGCATGATGACGTGGATGAACGTGACTTCTTCAGCGACCGCTGCCTCGCCTTCGCCGGTTTCATTGCAATCAAAGCTGGCGATTTTTGCCGGCGACATCAAGATCGCCCATACCGTCTTCGCCCTCCCCTTCGCGCTGCTCAGCACATTCCTGGCGGCAAAGAACTTCGACCCGCATGGCTGGCCGGCGCCGCTTAAACTGGCGCTGATCCTGGTCTGCATGATCACCGCCCGCACCGTGGCGATGGCCGTCAACCGCCTGCTCGACGCGAAGCTAGATGCCGTCAACCCGCGCACGACCCGGCGGGCGATTCCCAGCGGGGCGCTTTCATCGGCGTTCTATGCAATCGCCGTGGCGTTGTGCGTTTTCACGTTCATCGCGTCGACGGCGGGGTTCTGGATCATTTATCGCAATCCCTGGCCGCTGATTTTCTCGGTGCCGGTGCTGGCGTTTTTGAGCGCTTATCCGTTGCTGAAGCGTTTTAGTCGGCTTTGCCATTATTACCTTGGCATGGCGCTGGCCCTGGCGCCGGTGTGCGCGTGGATCGCCATTCGCGGAAGCATCGCGGCCCCGCCATTGTGGATGGCGGCGGCGGTGGTCTGCTGGACGGCCGGTTTCGACATCATCTACGCCTGCCAGGACTACGCCAGCGATGTCGCCAGCGGTATTTTTTCCGTGCCGTCAAAGTTTGGGGTTGGGCCGGCGCTGTGGATCAGCCGGGCAACGCATCTTATTGCCGCCGGCATGCTGGTGATGGTGGGTTTTTCCACGCCGTTTCTGGGGATGCCTTATTTTGTTGGGGTTGCGGTTGCCATCCTGCTGCTGGTCATCGAGCAGAGCCTGGTTCATCCCAATGACCTTTCCAAAGCCGGGCTGGCGTTCTTTACGGTGAACGGCATCATCAGCGTGCTGCTGGGGACGCTGGGAATTATTGATGTGCTGCGTCGGTAGCCCTGTAAACGCAGGGTTTACCGTAATGAGCCGCGGAC
>DASRRM010000016.1:0-5298 GCA_035695715.1 Tepidisphaeraceae bacterium | reverse complement strand
GCCTCCATTTCCGGATGCGGAATCTTGATGGCGACCGTGCGGTTGTTCAGCGTGTCGGTGGCACGGAATATCGAAGCCATTCCGCTGCGGGCCACAAGACTTTCAATGCGATAGTGATCGAGAAGATCACCGGGGCGTAGTACGGTCATGAAGTGGTTGCCGGGCTAGTGTAGTTTATAGGGCCGTCCGCGGTACATGCCCATGCGCTCCACGCCGCGCACACGGATCAGCTGGACGCTCACATTATCCCCGCCACCCCTTTCATTTGCAAGGGCGATCAGCTTCTGAGCGGCCGTGGCGAGATTCGGATTCCATTTCACGACGTCGCCGATTTCCGAGTCCGAAACGAGGCCGTGCAGGCCGTCCGAACAAAGCAGCAGGACGTCGTCGACATGGACCTGACGATCGCCGATTTCCACGTTGACAAAGAGATCGTTGCCGATCGAACGGCTGAGTAAATGACGGGTCTCCGCTTCGGCGGCTTCGCGCGCCGTGAGCAGACCGAGGCGAACCTGTTCAGCCACCACGGTGTGGTCACGCGTGATCTGCAGAGCGGCTCCGTGGCGGATCAGGTAACAGCGGGAATCTCCCACGTGCGCCACGACCACACGATCGTAGCGGAAAGCGCAAGCCACGACGGTGGTCGACATTTTCGAACCACCCGGGCTGGCGGCCCGGCCCAGTTCATAGATTTTTGTATTAGCGGACTGAACGAGTCGCGGCATCAACACAGTGTGTGCTTCGCCTCTCGGAGCGCCGCGAAATCCGGCAATCAGGCTTTCCACGGCGGTTTGGGAAGCAACTTCACCCAGTTCCTCGCCGCCTACGCCATCGGCCACAATGAAAAGCCACCCATGAGTACGGCCGTCGGTTTCCGATGCGGGCGCAGCGTGGCCCAAATAGTCCTCGTTATGACCGCGAACACGGCCCACATCGGACAATTCGGCGAACTCAAGATCCAGCATGGAAGCGCGCGTGACCAGTTGCATCGACTGATGCTCAACTTATCCAGGATAAGTTGACCCTCTCATCTTTGCCTGTGGTCACAACTCCTGCAAACATGATCCCTTGTCGACGAGGCTGAAATCAAAGATGGATCGAAAAATTTAAACCCCTCGCCCGAGCTTGCCGTGACAGCCGGCTCGGGCGAGGGGAGTTATGCGTCCATTTACCGAAGAACTAAGCGGTGCTGAAAAAGGCTTCTTGCCACTCCTTTACAGTCGCGGTTCGGAAAAACCTGCGAACTAAGCGGTAGCGCGACGTCCGGCCTCTGCTACGAGAGTCGTCCTGCCTTTCTTTTTGCTGGCCGAGAGGAAGTAGATCCCTCCGTAAATAGCCCAGACCGCCGCGATGCCCAACGCGCATAACGGCTCTTTGGGTGTGCCGTATCCCATGAACGGTCCGATCACGTAGAACGCCATGCAGGCCAGGTTGGCGGCCAACCCAAACAATGGGACGAAAAGGTGTTTGACCGGATTGTACATAGGGTGTTTATGGAAGCCCACCATGCAGATGACGCAACTCAGCATGTAGAGCAGGAAGGTGCCGAAATTCGACGCCAGGGTGATTGTCAGAAGGCTGTTGGGCATGGCCGCCATCACATCGTGGGAAGGATATCCGACGCTGGAAAACAGGCCCTGCGGCAGTGCTTTGACAGTGGCATCGGTCAAGGCTGGTGCGTCGCCGAACAGCATCATGACCGAGACGCAGCCGATGACCGCCGAAATCGTCGCCAGCGTCCAGATGGCGCGATGCGGCGTCAGGTTTTCAGAGTGCAGAATGCCGAAGTGTTCCGGCACTTCATCATCCTTGCCCATCGCGTAGGTCACGCGCGCGCCGGTGTTCATGCACGAAAGTGTCGTACCGATCAGGGCCAGAATGACCGTGAAGGCTTCCACCAGCATAAAGATGCGTCCGCCGCCCGCGCCGAAGAACGAGTTGCCGATGACGATCATCATGTCGCCGATCGGCGCCGACGATCCGGATGCGGTGGTCATCGGGTATCCGCTGCTCAGGAAGTAGTTCGCCGCGAAATACTCGATCAGATAACAAAACGCCCCCTGCACGAGCAGCGAGATGATCACGGCTTTGGGAATGTCGCGTTTGGCGTTTTTCGCTTCGCCGCCCATCGATGTAACCGATTCGAATCCGACCAGGATCAAAATCGCGACGGTCGCCTGAACGAAAGCGAAGCCCCAGTTATGCACGCCTACTACCGAAGCCGCGTCGGGATGGCTGATGAAGTGGCCCATGTCGTCCTTTTCGGGATAGGCGACGAGGAACGGCACCGGCTTGCCGGCCGCGTCCAGCTTGGGCTTGGGTGTACCGTCTTTGTCGCGATCAATCACATCGGGACCGGGCTTTCCGTCGACGGCGGGCCCTTTGACCATCG
Organism: Tepidisphaeraceae bacterium; assembly: GCA_035695715.1. Classification (GTDB taxonomy): domain Bacteria; phylum Planctomycetota; class Phycisphaerae; order Tepidisphaerales; family Tepidisphaeraceae; genus RYN-428. The sequence goes on along the minus strand of DASRRM010000016.1, from coordinate 2,906 downwards.
CGAACTCATACGTGTACGCGTCGCCCGACATCGAATCGAACTGCCAACTGGGACTTCCCGCCGGATGGCTCGACCGGAAGCTGAAGGCCATCACGGCGAAGATCAGCAGCGCCGTAATCTGAATGACGTTGATGGCGATGCTCATATTAGTAGAGCCGGCAACGCCGCGATGGGCGATCCAAGCGACCGCAAAGGAGAAAATCACCGCGACCAACATCATGAAAATCGGGCCGGGGTTGCTTGCGCTCATGAAGCCGGGCCAGAGCGTCCCGGTTACATATCCGATCACTACGCCGGTCACGCCCGTCATTACGCCCGGATAAATCCAGTAGTAAAGATGCGAGCCCCAGCCGACGATAAACTTCGAGAGCCGCGCATATCGCCACGCGGTTTCGTGGTTGAGAAACGATTGTTCCGCGAAATAGTATGAACTGCCGGTGCCGGGGTAGAGCTTCGCCAACTCCGCGTAACACACGGCGGTGGCGAGACACAACAGCAGGGCTACGACGATCCCGATCCACATGGCCGGCGCGGTGTTGCCGGTGGCGCCCTGGATCGCAAAGGTAAGCCAGAGGAATGCGCCGGGCGCAATGAGCGCCATTGCATTCATCGTCAGGCCTGTAAGGCCCAGTGTAGCTTTCATTTCAGGGGCTTGGTCTGCCATAAGCTGTCCTTATTTTGGTGTCCTTATCTTTTCAAATTTCGGGCCACAAGCCGAGACATGCGGGGTCCGGTTCTCCTATACTCACAGCGTCGAGGCGCAAAGAGAAACTCAAAATTCTTATGATTGGTATAGACCTTTTCGATGAGAACGGTAAAGCAAACAAATCTGACAGATCATAAGACGGAAATCCTGCGATACTTTGACCTGACGGAAACTATCTTTAGAGTCAAAATCAGCGCCTTTCAAATCAGATGAGAATTGCCGGTCTTCTTTTGTTGCTCACAGGCTGGATATTGGCGTTGGCGGCCGTTGTTCTGCTCGTCGCGCCGGGTCCGCGCGCCGTATTCCTGCTGGCCGGACTGGGCGTCGAGATTTTGGGACTCATTATGGTGGCCCGCTCGCATGTGACTCCCAAAGAGGATGGGGCGTGAACTGATGCCGGAAGTTCATCTGTCGGAAATCCAGACGGCGCTGTGTATCGTGTTCCTTCTTTTAGCGCCTTTGGCGGGCGCGGGGCTGGCCTTAGTCAACGCCGGTTTGGGACGCTCCCGTAACGCCGCTCACTCGATGATGGCGGCATTGTGCGTGGTATCTGTCGCGGCCTGTATCTACTTTGTCTGCGGCCGCGCTTTTCAGGGCTATGCGGGTGGGTTGGCACACGTGGTATCGATCGGCAACAAACCCTGGAACTGGATCGGGGCTGAACCCTGGTTTTTCAGCGGGCTGACAAAAGACTCGGCGAGCGTTCCCCCGGTGCTTCTGTTTGCATGGTTCGGCGTGGTGGCCGCCGGGTTGGCCGGCATCATTCCACTGGGCAGCGGCGCCGACCGCTGGAGACTCGCCGCGGTATGCGCGTCCACCGCAGTGCTGGCAGGGGTGATCTTCCCGTTATTCGTCCATTGGACCTGGGGCGGAGGGTTTCTCGCCCAGTTGGGCGTGAACTACAGCTTGGGGCGCGGCTATCTCGATGCGGGCGGCGCGGGGCCAATTCATGCCGTCGGCGGTTTGACCGCTCTGGTAATTACGTGGATCGTGGGTCCGCGGCGGGGCAAGTACACGTCGGACGGAATGCCCATGGCAATTCCCGGCCACAACGCCGTGCTGGTTCTCTTTGGCTGCATGGTGACGTTTGCAGGATGGCTGGGTCTGAATGCAGCCGGAGCCATGCTGTTCGCGGGAGTCGATGCGGGTCGCGTGCCGCTGCTGGCCGTGAACACGCTGCTCAGCGCATCCGCCGCCGCGCTTGCGACTGCGGCGATTACGCGAGTGCGTTTCGGCAAACCGGATGCTTCGCTCACCGCGAACGGTTGGGTCGGAGGTCTGGTGGCAAGCAGCGCGGCGTGTGCCTTCGTCACTCCGGCAGAAGTTTTGATCGCGGGCCTCGTCGCTGGAGGCTTGGTGACGTTTTCGGTTGAAATTCTGGATTTGCGGCTGGAAGTGGACGATCCCGGCGGGTCGATATCGGCGCATGCGGTGTGCGGCCTTTGGGGAATCCTGGCGGTCGGACTGTTTGGCCGTTTTGAAGCGGGCGGCAGCGGGCAGTTACTCGCGCAAATCTTGGGGATTGCGACGCTGTTGGGCTTCGTGCTGCCGTTTACTTACGCACTTAATTGGCTGCTGAATCGGTTCCTGGGACAGCGGGTCGCAGGGGAAGGCGAGCACCAGGGGATGGACCTCTACGAACTGGGCGCGGGCGCTTATCCGGAATTCGTGACGCACACCGACGAGTTCGTGCGCTGACGGACTATGTTCCGTTAAACTGAAAAAGTCGTCCCGCGGCGGAATGGCGGAACTGGCAGACGCACCAGACTCAAAATCTGGCGTTGTTCACTCAACGTGAGGGTTCGACCCCCTCTTCCGCCACCAATTTAAATCCTGAATATTGGCGGCATCATTGATCGTTCCGCCCTTTTTTGCCGTCCAGACAGAAACTCGAGGAGAACTGATGCACGATTTTGCGTTCCTTCGTTTACTGGGTGACGGCGATGAAATTAAATCGGCCTCCCTGTGTTTTTAACGAGTTCTCAGGTTCGTTCGGTCATTTATTTTTTCTCCCGCCTCGCTTCCCGCCCTTCTCCTTATTCGTAAATCTCCTATGTTGGGTTCTTCCGAAAATCACTTACGCCGCTGTTTCCGCCGTGAAGCCAATGGGTCGGAGAGTACGGGGTCGGAGGTGGCGGGAGTGGCAGTGACGTATTTCGGCACAGCAATCCCGAGTTTACCCAAGCGGCGGATATGGTGC
>DASRRM010000015.1:0-4620 GCA_035695715.1 Tepidisphaeraceae bacterium | reverse complement strand
ATCCGGGTCTTCAAGGATATCATCGAGAATCGTGTTTTCGCTGCAAGATTTCCTTAACAGAGCAATGTAAAAGACGCTCGCGAAGGCGCGATGGCGCGAAGACAAACGCGAAGATCGGACGCCGGGCGATTTGAAGCGATTCCGTAAAACTTGAAAGCACTCTTCGCGGCTTTCTTCGCGCCATCGCGCCTTCGCGAGCGCATTTTGGTTGCGGCCAGCGGCCGCGCTGAGGAGTACCTCAGACACCGGCGTCTTGAATTCTTCGACCAAGGCATGCAGGTGTGTTCACCCCTGATCCGTCTCGGCCGTTTCATTCTCCACCACGTTCCGCAATATTTTCCCCGCCGCCGAGCGCGGAAGCGAAGCGCGAATCTCGAAGATGCGCGGGACTTTGTACGCGCTCAGATGCGCGCGAGCGAATTGCCGCAGGTCGGCGACAGTCGGAATCTCGTCCGGGCGCGCTGGAGTTACCACCGCGCGCAAACGGCAGAGCGTCTGGCTCACCCGCAGCGGCACCACCACGCAATCGCCAACCGTCGGATGGCTCCTCATCACCTGCTCCACCTCCAGCGGATTGACCTTGCGGCCAGCCACGTCGATCAGCAACTTGATCCGGCCGGTGATGGTCAGCGCGCCGGATTCATCGCGGCGGCCAAGATCGCCGGTGAGAAAATGACCGGCCAGAAGCTCGGGTGGATCGCCGTCAACGTATTCGGCCAGCATCGACGGCCCGGCGATAGCCACATGTCCCTCGACGCCGCTGGGCAGCGGCCGGGCGATATCCGGATGACCAGCGTCGAGAATTCGAATGGAAACATCCTGCATCGCCCGGCCCACGCTGGCGGGGTCGAAGGGAACTATCGCCGGGTCATTGAAGCATACCGATCCGATTTCCGTCGCGCCGTAAAGCTGAGCAATGCTCACGCCAAACTTCGCGGCGAAGGCATCGAACAGCGATCGGGGCAGCGCGCCGCCGGCGGAATAGGCGCGGCGCAGTTTTAACGGCCCCAGCGGCGCATCCCCTGCTCCACCGGCCAGCGTTTCAAACATGAACGGCACGCCGGGGAAAACGGTGACACTTCCGGCGGAAAGCTCGGCCAGCGCCGCGGGAAGATCGAAACGGTCGTACAGATGAGTCGTGCTGCCAGCCCAGATCGGACAGAGCAGGCCGTGCTCCATGCCATACGAATGGCACAGCGGTACAGCGGCCAGCACGATGTCGGGGGCGCTAAAGCCGATGGCGTCAACCATGTTTCGCGAGACGGCATCCAGCGAGCCGCCATCGCGGCGGACGATCTTCGGCCGGCCCGTGGTGCCGGAACTCAGCAGCAGCAGGCCTGGCCCGTCAAATGTGCGCGACGGGAATGCGGGCAGATCATAAAACAGCGCATCGGGGGCGCATTCGGGCATTTCGCGCCGGCGCGAGAAGACATTTCCCGCCGCCAGCGCCGGCTGGCCGATGCAGATCAGCGCCACCGCCCCGGAGCGCCCGGCGGCGGAGGATAATTCCGGGCTGGCGATATCGGTTGCGATGGGAAAGACATGCATTCCGGCCGAAAGGACGCCCAGAAACGCCGCTGTGAATTCGGCCCGGTTGGCCGAGCAAAGCATGACGACCGCACCGTCCGGAAGGGCCGCGGAAAGCTTTTTTGACAGAGCGGCGGCGCGGTCGCGAAGGGCCTCCCAGGTGGTTGTTTGTTTGTTTTCGGGGATGATCTGGCGAATTGCGATCGCGCCGGGGTTTTTCCGGGCGTGTGAGTGAAGGTTTTCGATCAGGGTGAGAAACATTGTCTTTTAGGGGCGTGGTCACTTTAGTGACCATGAAGTTCGCTGAGTATGAGGTTCGCTGCGGGTGATTAGCACGTCATCCTGATTTACACACTCCGCATGAATTTGTCGGTTTCGTGCGCGGGCATAAACGAGCCGCGCACGGAGGGTACTCCCGCAGTACGCTCCGTGCGCGGCTCACTGGGCTGGGGTGCCCCAATACTGCACAAGACATGGTCACTAAAGTGACCACGCCCGGCTTCACACTCCCACAACCACCTCACTGGCCACGATCGGCTCGTGCCCGCGCAACGAAAACCGCGCTCGCCGCGGCACCAGCTTTACATACTTATTGGCCTCAAGGAAAAATCGGAAAAGCCACAATCGCCATTTCAAGCACCACGGCATGCGAGGGAAAATCTGCCCCGCCAAAACCGAAAGCACCGCGCTATGAACGCGAAGCGGGCCGGTGCCGTTGAGGAATAATTCGCGGAAGGAATGCTGATAGTAGCTGCGGATCAGCAGGAAAAATGCGCCGGTGCCATTCTTCACGAAACGGATATACGTTTTGCGGGCGGCGGCGGGCGCGATCTTGCCTTGCAACAGCAACTGCAGCAGCCGGGCGGCTTCCTGGCCGCTCATCATGCCCAGCGTCACGCCGGAGGAAAAAATCGGGTCGAGAAAAGTGGCCGCATCGCCAAGCAGAAAATAGCCCGGGCCCGCGTAGGGCCGGCAATGATAGCTGAAATTGGAGATGACGTCGTTGGTGTCCGGTCCGATGGCGTTGGCCGCCCGCCGCATCACGGCCGGGCAGCGCGGCATCGCCCAGGCCAGCACCTTGTTGGCGGGCACGCCAATCTCCCGGGCAATTCCCGCATCCATCACCAGGCCGATGCTGGTCCGCTTTTCGTCGATGGGGATGATCCAGAACCATCCCTCCTCGCACATCACGATAAAGGGGAACCCGGCCTTGTCGCCCGGCCTGCGCCAGACGTTTTCGAAATGCTGGAAGTAAGCAACTTTATGATATTGCTTTCCCTCGTAATTCCGCCGGATTCCCAGGTGCCTTCCCACGACGGCGTTCTGCCCGCTGCCGTCGAGCAAATATTTGCCATGCAATTGCTCGCCGCTATCCAGCGCCACGGCTACCTCTCCATCAGCCAGCTTCAGAATCTCCGTAACGGCAATTCCCTCGCGCACGATCGCGCCGGCGGCGTTGGCCTCCTTCAAGATCGCCGCGTCGAACGGAGCGCGCTCGATGTTGCGCGTCGGCGAGCCGGGGATCAGCCCCTGATCAAACCCGAAGGCAATATTATGCCCATCCCCATTGGCGAATTCCGCGCCCAGCTTCACCGTATGCGGCACATCCTTCATCGCCTCTTCCAGACCCAGTTCGCGAATCAGCGGCATGTTCCGCGGCAACAGCGATTCGCCGATATGAAACCGCGGGTGCGGCGTTTTCTCGATGATGATGGCTTTATATCCCGCGCGCGCCAGCACCAGCCCCGCCGTCGCCCCCGCCGGGCCGCCGCCGATGATGATCGCGTCGAATATCGCAGAATCGGGCATGGGGATATTTATACGGAATGGGCCGGAAGGTGCAAAAATAATGGAGTGGGCTTTTGCTACGGTTGATGAATCAATTTTGAATCCGGAGGTTCGAGATGAAAACTCATATGGCGAATGGACTTCGTTTTCGGGTCCACGTCCAATATCAGAAAGTTGCCGCGCAGATCAAACTCCACGATCACCCTATCGCTCTGGGCCCCTGCCTCGCTCGTCGGAGCCGGTCCCCTTGATGACTCTGCATTCTGGATACAACGCGAGGATCGCGATCAGGCACGATGAGTTGCGCATAAGTAATTCACCCTTCGGCCAGCCCCTCAATCTCCACCAGCAACTCCGCCCGGCATAAATCGGCCCTGATAAACTCGAATCGGCATGAAGGCGAAAAATCAGCCAGGACGCTCCCCTTGATAAACGCCTGGTCGGCTTCGCGCGGATAATAAACCCGCAACTCGCGGAAAAGCGCCATCCAGCGGCGGGCGTCCTGGTCAGTCAATTCCGGCGCATTGCCGACCCCCGGCTCCATGGCGGCGCGAACCAGATGGGCAAGATTGTGGAATGTCTCGGAGGTCTGGCGCCCAATGTCGCCGAGATAGAGCGATTCTTCGCCGCGAATGCTGGCGGTGCCGCCGACGAGGACGCGCTGCTGATGCGCTTCGGAAGCGGGCAGCACCGTGGCGCGGGCGAAGCACGGCGGCAAGGGGCCGAACCGCTTTGAATAGCGATACGGGGCGATTTGTCGGGGGTTGGCGACGGCGATGCCGGGCATTTTGCTTCCCAAGGCGTGAATGACCAGGTCCGGCCCATCATGCCCCACGCCCGATGCGGTGGGAACTGTCCGGTCGAATGCGCCGGCGCCGCCGAGCCACTGGCCGTAAGCGTGAAAGCGGCCGGCGTTAAACGCCATGTAGCGATCGCGGCCATCGGGGGCAGGCGCGTGAATCTCCGGCAAATGATTCCATACCCGCACCGGGTGCGGCGAGTCGGTCGATTCCATGGCGCGCTGGATCGCGAGATACGCCGCGGCGGTCTGCCGTTCAAATTCGCCGGCGGAGAATTGCTTCGCTCCAAAAACCGAAATGCTGACCAGCGAAAAATCGGATGACTCGGCGATACAAAGCTTTGCGCCATCGGGCGACGTTTCGCACCGGGGGCTTGCGCCATTGAGCATCTGCACCACCCAGAGCGGTGGCGCACTACTCACGTGCGGCCCGCCGCAAGCCGCCGGGGATGTTGATGTCGATAAGGTCATAATCCCGCAGAACGCACAACCCAAAGAAGACGGCC
>DASRRM010000014.1:0-3370 GCA_035695715.1 Tepidisphaeraceae bacterium | reverse complement strand
CCTGCGCGATCACGCGCTACTGTCATCCTGAGGTACTCCGAAGGATCTTGCTGTTTCGCCGCAATGGCCAGATCCTTCGGAGTACCTCAGGATGACGGTTCCTTGCTTTGGGAGCGCATGATCGCGCAGGGTTATTTAGCATCCGCCTGTTCGAATGCCACTAACTCGAAAGAAGCATGCTTGCTCTCCGCCGCGAGTTCTCGCCACGTCGACATGACCATTCCGATCGTAAAAAACAACGGCCAGTCCGCTAAGACTGGCCGTTGAAAGATCTCTCGCTGAAAACAATTATACCCGCGCCATCGCCCGCTTCTTGGCGGGCTTCGCCTTGGCTTTTGCCGCTGGTTTGGCGGCAGCCTTCCCCGCCCCTCCGGTCGAACCGGCTTTGCCCTTGATCGCCGCATGCGCCGCGGCCAGGCGGGCGATGGGCACGCGGAAGGGGGAGCAGCTCACGTAGTTCAATCCCACCGTGTGGCAAAATTCCACCGAGCGCGGGTCGCCCCCATGCTCGCCGCAGATACCGCATTTCAAATCCTTGCGGGTTTGGCGGCCCAGCTTCACCGCCATTTCGATCAGCTTCCCGACGCCGCCCACATCCAGGCTTTGGAATGGGTCGCGCTCCAGGATTTCCTTCTTTACGTACTCCGGCAAGAAACTCCCGGCATCATCCCGGCTGTAGCCGAAGGTCATCTGCGTCAGGTCATTGGTGCCGAAGCTGAAGAACTCCGCCGTCTGCGCCAATTCGTCCGCCGTCACCGCGGCGCGGGGCACTTCGATCATCGTGCCATACATATAGTCGACCGTCGTTTTCGTCTCAGCGAACACCGCGTTGGCGGTTTCCACCGTGTGCTTCTTGCAGAAATCCAGCTCGGCCTTGGTGCCGGCCAGCGGAATCATAATCTCCGGCAGAACCGCCACTTTCGCCTTCTTACACTCCACCGCCGCCTCGATGATGGCCCGCACCTGCATTTCCAGGATTTCCGGATAGGTGATCGCCAGGCGGTCGCCGCGATGGCCCAGCATCGGGTTGGATTCGTGAAGCTGGCCCACCCGCCGTTTCACTTCATCCAGGCTCTTTCCCAGGCTCTTGGCCAGTTCGGCCTGATCTTTTTCATTGTGCGGCAGAAACTCGTGCAGCGGCGGATCGAGCAGGCGAATCGTCACCGGCAATCCCTTCATCGCCTTGAAAATGCCGACGAAGTCTTCCTTCTGATACGGCAGCAGCTTCTTCAGCGCTTCCTTGCGCGAGGCCACGTCGGTCGCCAAAATCATTTCCCGCATGTGATGGATGCGCTTGGGGTCGAAGAACATATGCTCGGTGCGGGTCAACCCGATGCCTTCAGCACCAAAGTTCCGCGCCACTTCCGCATCGTGCGGCGTATCCGCATTCGTGCGCACCTTCAGCGTGCGATACTTGTCCGCCCATTCCATGATCTTCTTAAACGGCCCGGTCAAACTCGCTTCCTGCGTCTCAACCTGGCCGTCATATACTTCACCCACGCCGCCATCGAGCGAGAGCCAATCGTTCACGCCATAGTTCTTCCCTTTGACGGTAAGCGTCTTTGTTTTGGCGTCGATGTAGCAGTCGCCGGCACCGGCGACGCAGGGCGTTCCCATGCCGCGGGCGACAACCGCCGCGTGGCTGGTCATTCCGCCGGTGCTGGTGAGAATGCCTTCGGAAACGTGCATGCCGCCGATGTCGGCCGGCTCGGTTTCCCGGCGAACCAGGATGATCTTCTCACCCGCCGCCGCGCGCTGCTCGGCTTCCTCGGCGGTAAACGCCGGCTTGCCAACCGCCGCCCCGGGCGAAGCGGGCAATCCCTTGGCGATTACGTTCCTCTGGGCCTTGGGATTGAACGTTGGATGCAATAGCTGATCGAGGCTGGCCGGCTCAACGCGCAGAACCGCTGTCTTCTCGTCGATCAATCCTTCCCTGGCCATATCCACGGCAATCTTCACCGCCGCCGCCGTCGTGCGCTTCCCGTTGCGGGTTTGCAGCATGTACAGCTTGCCCTTTTCGATGGTGAACTCAAAGTCCTGCACGTCCTTGTAGCGCGCTTCCAGCACATTCTTCACCGCCAGCAGTTCCTTCCAGCTCTTCTTGCTCCACTGGTCCATCTGGTCGCAGGGGATAGGCGTGCGAATGCCGGCCACCACATCTTCGCCCTGGGCGTTGATGAGGAACTCGCCGTAGAACTTGTTCTCGCCGGTGGAGGGGTTGCGTGTGAAGGCAACGCCGGTCGCGCTGTCATCGCCCATGTTCCCGAAGACCATCGCCTGCACATTGACGGCCGTCCCGCGCAGCCCGCGGATTTCGTACATGTCCCGATATTTGATCGCCCGATCGCCCATCCAGCTCTTGAAAACCGCCTCGATGGCGTGCTGAAGCTGCAAGTACGGGTCGGTGGGGAAATCCTCGCCCACGTGCTGCTTGTAAACCTTCTTATAGCGCGAGACGACTTCCTTCAGGTCTTCGGTGGAAAGCTCGGTATCAAGCTTCACGCCCTTTTCGCTCTTCACCGCGCTCAGTTCATGCTCGAAGTGCTCATGATCGACGCCCATGACGGTATCGCCGAACATGTTGATGAGCCGCCGATAGCTGTCATAGGCAAACCGCTCGTTGCCCGAAAGCCTGGCCAATCCTTCAACCGCCGCATCGCTCAGCCCGATGTTCAGCACCGTATCCATCATGCCCGGCATCGACATCTTCGCCCCCGAACGCGCCGCCACCAAAAGCGGATTGGCCGGATCCCCAAACCTCTTCCCCGTCGCCGCTTCCACCTTGGCGATGTTCGCCCGCACCTCGGCCATCAACTCCGCCGGCAGTTTCTGCCCCGCATCGTTGTAGTCGCCGCAGGTGTCGGTGGTGATCGTAAACCCCGGCGGCACCGGAAGCGGCACCAGCGTCATGTCCGCCAGATTCGCGCCCTTCCCGCCCAGCTGGTCCTTCATATTGGCGTTCCCCTCGGCCTTGCCGTTGCCAAAGAAGTACACGCGCTTCACGCCCTTTTTCCCGCTGTTTTTCGCCATTTTGGCGGCCTTGCCGTTCATTTTAGACATATAGGTAGGTTCTCCATGAAAGGCGGGAAGTATAGGAAAGGGCGTGATGCTGTCAATTTCCCGGAGAAAATTGACGTCCGCCGCCAGGCCGCCGGCGTCAACCGCCAGCGCCCGCCCGCGCCTTGAGCCATCCTCCGCGCCCCAAAGCGCCCCATTTTGCGCCCCAAAATGGTGCGCACCATGGCCCATGTCCCGAAATGTAGAGGACTTTATGTGGAGTGCGCGGGGGAGAAGCGCGGCTCTGGTAGGCGACTTGGTCGCACTCCGCATAAAGTCCCATTGAACTGAACCGATCGCCGCTATGGGGATT
>DASRRM010000013.1:0-11199 GCA_035695715.1 Tepidisphaeraceae bacterium | reverse complement strand
GAGTACCCTTCGTGCGCGGCTCATTTAAGCCGTGCACACAAAACGAACAAAATCAATCGGTGCGTCCATTAGGACGATCGGCATTTTCGGAATAGACCCTACTTTCCACCCCATCTTATTCCGCCAACTCTTCTTTTGACTTTCCCGCTTCAAACTGGCACAATTTAACCGCCCGGATGGAATTGCGGCGGAGCGTGATTCCCGATGCCCTGGCATCAAGGGAATTTCCATCTGCCTGCCTCTTTGACCCGGCAGCCTCGCGAGGAGTTGATCGGATGCACCCACCCCGGAAATCCACACCCATGATGCGCACCAGCTTAAAGAAATCAGCGATCCTTTCGCTCGTCGCTCTTTCCGCCGTTTCATCGCTCCTTAGCGGCTGCAAGAAGCCCAGCGAGATGGCGGACGAAGCCGTTGCGGTTGATTTGCAAAAGGCCGAGGACACCTATCCCGATCATCGCGACGCGTCGGCGGCGCTCCCGATCATCAGCAAGTCCATTACCACCGCCAACGCCACCGATTCGGAAAAGTCGCTGGCCAATATGGCCGCCGGCCAGTCGGAAGTGCTGGCGGCAGACGCGGTGTTTCACAAGATTGACGCCGCCCAGAATCATCTCGAGCGCATTCTCGGGCGGGTGGCGGCGATGACCACCGATTTGCAAACCAACGACCTGATCCTCGGCAGCCTTGAGGCGAGAGAGCCGACCAAGTCGCTGGCGGAAATCGCCAAGGGAACCAACGCCGCCAAGGTGGGCCAGCAGGGCGTTTGGTTTGCAGCGCCGGCGGCGGCCTCCCCGATTCCCGCGCTGGCGGGCATCGACAAGACGATTGCCGATCTGAATGCCGCCGCCGATGCGCTCAAGACGAGCCATGCCGACCTGGAAAAACAGCGCAACGACGCGTTGGCGCAAGCCGAGAAGCTGTCGGCCCAATCGGAGCAATCCAAGGGGAAGGCATCGCTCGATCTATACGTGCAGGCGGTCAATCTGCGTAAAAGCGCGGGTAATCTCTCGATCAAGATGACGGACCTGGATTCGCAACTTCTGGCCAATGGCCGCGAATTGGCCGTTGCCAAGGCCCAGCAGATGCAGCTTCAGAGCGCCCTGACAAAATTTGACGAGGCGGGCAAGGCCGTGAGCGCCAGTTGGGACGGCGTGAAAAAACAGATCGACGAGGTGGTGGCGAAATCGAAATCGATCGTGGAACAAGCCGCGCCTCCCGAGCCCGTCGCCGCAACTCCAACAACCCCCGTTGCCGCCCCGGCTCCCGTTGCCGCGCCGCAAACCCCCGGTGCCGCCGCATCAGCCAAGCCCCCGGCCAAGCTTTCGGAGCCGCCCGAGGCCGGGGTCTATTCGCTGAATGATGCCGCAGACCAGGTCGCCAAGCTCAGCGCGGAACTGACGAAGCTTCGCAAGGAAGCAAAAGATCATCTCGCCAAGGCCGATGGCTATTTCGCCGAGGCTGCAAAGCTGAACAAAAACGTGGTGGCGGTTTACAAGAACCTGATCGCGACGGTGAACGATTCGCCAAGCAAGCCCGCCTGGCAATGGTCCATCGAACTGCACAACGATTTCGACCCGACGCTTCAGCGCGCCCAGGTGGCCCAGCGGCTGGCCCGGCTTTATGCCGACGATGTGTACTACACCACCAGCATGCAGTCGATCGAGCAGGCCGCCCAAAGCGCGTTGGCCCCGGCCGACGCGGCGGTGAAGGCGGCCCTGGACGAGGGAAAAATCGAATTCCCCAAGGCGCTGGATCCATCGGCTCTGCCGGCGGGAATTGAAGCGTCAAAGGCCGCGGCCGTGGCGGCGTTCAAGCAGTCGGACGAGTATCTGGATACGCTGTTTGATCTGCACCCCGTGGCAGCCGATCACAGCCCGACGTTAAAGGAGTCGGACGATTATCTGGATGGCATCATCAAGAAGACTGACAGCACCGAAAGCGGGAGAGCCCTCCTGGAAGCGGCCAAAATCACGAAGATGATCAATCTGTACGCCCGTTACGCCTACGCGACGGCGATGAAGGACGAGCATGCCGACTCGCTAAAAAAGGATGCGGCGAAATTGGCAAACGCATTGACCCAGGCGCCTAATGTCGAGCTTCCGCAGCCTCTGCCGGCTGACATCGCGCCGCAGCCGGATTCGAAACTGACGTCGGCGTTGCCGACGACAAACACGGCCCTGACCCAGCCTTCTGACACGACCCAGCCAACGACAGCGCCCACGACGCAGGAATCGCCCGCCACCGCGCCGGCGACCAACCCCGCCGCGCCGGATGCCTCGGTGCCGGCTACTCCGCCAGCAACTTCGCCCGCCGCCGCGCCCAATGCGACGCCGGCTGCGCCTGCGACACCGCCGACGTCCGCTACACCCCCGGCTGCGCCCGACGCGACGCCCGCGCCGACAACACCCGCGCCGCCGGCTGTCCCGGCGAAATAGCTGGTGAGCCGCTGGTGCTTTGCCGCATCTACATTTTAGATAATGCAGGCCATCGTACGCAGAAGGGAACGAGCCGCGCACGGAGGGTACTCCCGAAGTAAGCGGATCCGCGAAACCCACTTACTTCGGGAGTACCCTGCGTGCGCGGCTCATTTCTCTCCGGGTTACGGGTTGCTTCAGACCGGACATTCACGCCGGGTACGAGCGACAGCGAGGCCCCGGATTCGTCGCGCGTCGCGCGAAACATCCGGGGCCTCGGTTTCAGCTCGTACCCGGCGTGGACCGTGTCTTGTAGGGTGGGCGTACTCGCCCACCACTTCGTTGCCGTGGGAGGGGCAAATGGTGGACGAATATACGCCCACCCAACGACATGCAAAAAACACGGGCGGGCCGCCCGTGCCACACTACGCTTCATTCATTCCAGATACAGCTCAGCCTTTTTCCGCAGATGGCGCAGCAGCGGCTCGGCGCTCAGGTCGGATCCTGTCACCTTTTTCACCAGTTGCCGGGGCAAATATCGCTTTCCATGGCGGTGAATGTTCTCGCGAAGCCAGCCAAGCAACGGGGCGAAATCGCCCATCGCGAATTGCGCGTCGAGATCGCCGAGGTCCTTCCTTGCCTGCTCGAAAAACTGGGCGGCGTACAGGTTGCCCAGCGTATAGGTCGGGAAATACCCAATCGCGCCGCCGGACCAGTGGATGTCCTGCAAACATCCCTGGGCATCGTTTGGCGGCGTCAATCCAAGATACTTCTGCATCTTTTCCGTCCACGCCCCCGGCAAATCCGCCGGGCTAAGATCACCCTTTAACATCGCCTCCTCCAGCTCGAAACGAAGCAGCACGTGGAGGTTGTAGGTTGCCTCGTCGGCTTCGGTGCGGATGAGGGAAGGGCGGATGTCGTTGATCGCGAAATACCACTGGTCTTCGTTGACGCCCGCCAGCGGGCCGGGGAAAGCCGAGCGGACTTTGGGCAGGAAGAATTTCCAGAACGATCGGCTGCGCCCGACGAGATTTTCCCACATGCGCGATTGCGATTCGTGGATTCCCAGCGAGATCGCCTCGCCCAGTGGCGTGCCGAAATGGGCGGCCGGCAGGCCCTGGTCATACAGCCCGTGTCCGGTTTCATGCAGAACCCCAAAGAGCGCGCCGCTGAAATCGCGGGCATCATAGCGCGTCGTCAAACGCGTATCGCCCGGGCCAAGGCCGGTGCAGAACGGATGCAGGCTGACATCGAGCCGGCCGGCTGAAAAGTCAAATCCCACCGCCGCCGACGCTTCCTTGGCCAGCTTTTCCTGGGTGGCGACCGGATAATCGCGCTCGAAAATCTCGACCGGCGCACGGCGGCCCGAATCAACGATTTTGCCGATCAATTCCACCAGCGGCCCGCGAAGCGATTCAAAAGTCCGCCGGACATCCGCAGCGGTTTCGCCCGGTTCAAATTGGTCGAGCAGGGCATCGTATGGGTTGGCGGCATATCCTACGCACGCCGCCTCCTGCCGCTTCAATTCCACCCATTTATCGAGCCATGGCCGAAAGGCCGGGAAATCGGACTTCGCCCGCGCCTCGCCCCACGCCTGCTGGGCCATGACTTCAGTCCGGCTCATTTCCTCGACCAGCGCGCCAGGCAGTTTCACCGCCCGGTTATATGCCCGGCGGGTTTCGCGGACATTCACCGCCACATCACTTTCCGGCTCGCCCGCCAGCGCCGAGGTTTCCACCTCGGCCAACAGATTGTCGATCGCCGGCGAGGTAAACCATTCATGGCACATCTTTGCCAGCATGGAAGACTGATCCGCCCGATGTGCAAATCCTTTGGGCGGCAGTTGCGTTCGCTCGTCCCACCCCAAGACCGAGCCGATGGAGCCCAGGAGCGAAATCTGCTTGATGGTGGAGATTAAAGCATCATACGATCTTTGCGCGTCAGCCATGGGCGGCATTGAAACCGAGGAGGGGGTGGGATGCAAAGGTGACGCAACCGGGGATGGGGAGGTCTTTTTTTGCCTGGTCGTGACACGGCCACACCCACAACCGGCGCTTTTTGCAACGTTATCCAACTCTTGTTACCCTTTTCCAGCGCGCATCGCATCCGGGGCAGCTATTCCCGAAATCGGCCCAACGGGGAGTTTCTATGAGCAGACATTATGGTTTGGCGGCGATTGGCCTGACACTTTTCCTGGCGCTTCACATTCATGCCGCCGAGGCGCCCGCGCCGCAGGACGTGTTCAAGCAAAAGGGGCTGACGAAAATCGGTTTTTTGTTGATCACCAGCCACGAGGCGGAAGTGCATGCCGCCGTGGCTTCGGTGCGGGCGGTGAAATCGCGGGTGGCGTACGAGAATTCGCAGCGCTCGGGCCTGGACCGCTCCATCCAGAGCTCCGACGACGCCCTGGCAAGGCTTGAAGCGTCAATGGCGGACATGGCCGCCCAGATGCAGCGGGTGAAGAACAATCCATACGAATACAACCAGCTGGTTGACCCGTATAACGCGGCGCTGGCGCAGGCCAAGCAGCGTATCGCCTTCGGTGAAGATCTGACGAAGAAGCGGGGCAAGATTGCAAACTCCCAGCCGCAGTGTAATGAGACCGAAATTGCCGCTGACGAGCTGGCCGATGCCACGCTGGGCAATTACGCCGACCTGGGCAACGACGCCGCTCTGACGGCGGCGATCATCCAGTTCAACAAGGGCAGCGCGCAGCCGGTGAAGCTTGGGCCGTCGGGGGCGTGTCTTGCCGATGTGGCGTTTTTGAAAAAGTGCATCGCGGAAATGGCCGCCGACGGGATTCCAGTCAAGTTTTACGGCGATATTCCGGTGGTGGAAGCGAAAATCAACGGTAAAAAGCGGCGGATGCTGTGGGATTCGGGTGCATCGACTGTGTACCTCAGCGCTCAATCGGCCGAGGAACTGGGAATTCAGCCCGCCGCGAGTGACCCAACAATTAAGACCCAGGGCGCCGACGGTCACTTTGTCGAGGGCCGGCTCGTGATGATCCCTGAGGTTCGCGTGGGTCCATTCACCGCGCAAAACGTGGTGGCGTTCATCGCGCCCAAGGGCATTCCGCGCGGCGACGATCTCCTGGGGCAGACGTTTCAAAGGAATTTCATCTGCCGCCTCGATCCCGAGGCGGGGGTGTTGCGCCTGACGCCCAACCCGGCAGGCGAATCGGCGGCGGTCGCGCCTGCGCGGCGCGGGGGATCAGCTCCGGTTAAGGCCGACGCCTTCAGCGCCCGCGACCTGCATATCGTGGGCAATGCGCTATTGTTGGAGGACGAGGCGGAAGTTCATAAAGCAATTCTCAACCTGCGCGGCCTCAAGACGAAAGTTGCCTCCGAAGCCAATGCCCGCGGCAGCATGTCGCGCGCAGTTGAAAACGCCGCCGCCCTCTATCTCGAAACGGAACAGGATTTGGAAGCGGCCAGCCAGCAGATCGAGAAGGTGAAGAATAACCAGGTCGAATACCTGAAGTTGCTCGACCCGTATAACGCCCTGATAAAGCAAAGCAATGCCCGGTTTGCGAAACTAATGGAACTGCGCAAGAAAATGGGCCGCATGGACGACTCGCAGTCGATCTACACCGAAGCCGCCTTTTCCGCCGCCAGAAGGGCCGAGGCAACGCGGGTTGCATACCTTTCGTTGCAGAAGGACGCCGCCCTGAAATCGGCGATCGATGCATACAACAAAACTGCGGCGGCGGTGACGTTTGGGCCGTCGGCAGGTTTTCTGGCGGATCTGCAGTTTTTGGCTCAGACCCTCGAGGAAATTCAGGCTGATGGCATTCCCATCCACATGGTGGGAGGCGTTCCCAACGTCGCGGTCACCATCAATGACAGGACGGTGGAAATGGTGTGGGATTCGGGGGCCGCCAGCGTCTGCTTCAACGCCAAAACAGCCGCCGACCTGGGATTGCATGCCTCGCCAAGCGATCGGACCGTGACGATGTCTGGAATCAACGGTCGCCCAATCGAATGCAAAGTAATCACCGTCTCTGCCATAACCGTTGGCGGCTATACGGCGCACAATGTCGAATGCGTCATCGATCCACCCGGCGATGAACACAGCCCCGACCTGCTCGGCACTCCATTCCAGGGCAACTTCCTCTGCAAACTGGATCGCCAGGCCGGTTTGCTTCACCTGACCCCCAACGACGGAAGCAAGGCGGCAGTTCCCGCATCGGCAAGCGCGGTGCCGCCCGCGACGCCAGCGGCGAAGCCGGGACCGGCTATCGCGCCGCCTGTCGCGAGCGTTCCCAAACCCGCGGCTACTGTCGTGCCGCCGGTGGCGTCTGCTCCCAGGCCCGCGCCGGCAGTTGTGCCGCCGGCATCGGGTTCGCCAGCCGTAGCACCCAAACCCGCGCCGCAGTCGGCAAGTGTTCCGATCGCAAAGCCGGCATCGGTGCCGCCAGTCGCGCCAGCGCCGCCGGTTGTTTCGCGTCCGGCTGGCGCGGGCGACTTGCAACCGGGGCTGGTTGGCGAGCTGTTTCAAGACACGCAGTTTTCCTCGTTGATCAAAAAGCGCATCGATCGGCAAATCTATTTTGAATGGCAAAGCGCCGCACCCGACCCGGACATGCATGGGCAAACATTTTCGATACGCTGGACGGGAATGCTGCGCGTTCCGCGCGTGGCGAAGTACACTTTCACCGCCTCGGTGGATGATGAACTCGATCTGGTCATCGACGGTAAATCGGTCATCTCCCAGCATTCCCACACGGCCAAAGTGCAAGGCCAGTTGGGACTGTCGGCGGGGTTGCACTCGATCAAAATCGAATATCGCAATATTGCCGGCGAAGGCCGGATGATGCTTCAATGGCAGCAGGCCAACGGCTTCGACCAGCAAAGCCTGCCGCGCGATGCGCTATGGCACCAGGCGTCGGCAGGCACGGGAGCCGAGCCCGCGGCCCCCGGCTGGCGCAGCGATTTGATTTGCGGGCGGCCGGGGGGGCTGCCGTTTCGCGACGATGCACCGACTGGAACCGTGCTGGTCGGCTTCGAGTTTTCCAGCGACAGCGAAGGCGGCCATGCGGTCATTAAATCGATCCGTCCCATTTTTCGCAGCGGAACTTCCGATGTCATGGGCCGCCAGATCGGCGACCCTTCGGGCAAGGTCGTCCGCATCGTCGCAAAACCCGGATACGCCGTCGGATTGATCCAGGCGCGGGCCGGCGACCACATGGATGCGATGTCTCTGCGTTTCATGCGGCTTCAAAATGGCACGCTGAGTTATAGCGATTCGTACGACAGCCCATGGTTCGGCGGCAACGGAGGCAACAAGGTTTTCGTCGGCGAAAGCAAGCCGGTGATCGGGTTATATGGGATCGGCGAGCACAATTGCGATGGATTGGGACTGATTACGCGGGAATAAAGCGGTCAGGGTACAGGGTGCAGGGTCGGAGAACTCCGTTGCCGCCTTTTCTTTTCTGAACCTTGAACCCCTTTCATGCCCACGTGCCGAAGAACGCCACCCACCCGCGAATCGCAAATCAACCACGTTCCCTCCCACTTTCACATTTCTTCACACTTGATTACGATACCCCCTTCGCCATTTTGACGTTTTCAGGATAATGCCTTTATGAGTGAGCAGCAGGTCGACCCGTACAAAGAGAAGTTTCGCGCTGACGCCGATCCGGAACTGGACAAGCAGGTGGACGCCGCACTGGCGGGTCTGTCGCTCGATCAGCTCATGGAAACCAACAAGCGGCAGGAAAGCGACAAGCCCGAAGGACAGTCCTCACCGCCGCCCACTGGCGGGAATGTCCGCCGCGGGAAGGTCGTCTCCATCGGCAAGGACGATGTCTTCGTCGATTTCGGCGGCAAGAGCCAGGGAATCTGCTCGCTCCTGCAATTCAACGAAGTGAAGATCGGCGACGAATTCGATTTCAACGTCGACCGTTACGACGAAAGCGAAGGCCTGCTCCTGCTCAACCGCAAGGGCGTGCTGACGTCCGGCGTGAACTGGGAAAACCTGGAAATCGGGCAGATCGTCGAAGGCCTGGTCACCGGCATGAACAAGGGCGGCCTGGAGCTGGACATCAAAGGCATGCGCGCCTTCATGCCCGCCGGGCAGGTCGATCTTTATTTCAACAAGGACATCTCCGTCTTCCTCAGCCAGAAGATGGTCGTCGAAGTCACGCAGTTTGACCGCACGGCGCATAACCTTGTCGTCAGCCGGCGGCATATCCTCGAGCGCGAAAAAGAGGAGCAGAAGAAAAAGCTGATGGCCGAGCTGGCCGTCGACCAGATGCGCCGCGGCGTGGTTCGCAACGTGACCGATTTCGGCGCGTTCGTCGATCTGGGCGGCGTCGATGGCCTGCTGCATGTCAGCGAAATGAGCCATCGCCGCGGCCGCCATCCCAGCGAATTCGTCAAGGTGAACGATCTCGTCGACGTGAAAGTGACGCGCATCGATCCGAACAGCGGGAAGATAAGCCTGAGCCTCAAAGCCGCCATGGCCGATCCGTGGAACGGCGTCGAAACGCGCTACACCACCGGCACGCAACTCACTGGCCGGGTGGTGCGGGTCGAGCCGTTCGGCGCATTCATCGAAGTCGAGGAAGGCATCGAAGGCCTGCTCCCGGTCAGCGAAATGAGCTGGCAGCGCATCCGTCACCCGGCGGATATCGTAAAGGAAGGCGACACCATCAAGCTGGTGGTGCTGACGATCGATCCAACCGCACGCAAAATGACCTTCAGCCTGAAGCAGGCCGGCCCTGATCCATGGGCCGGCGCCGCGGAAAAATACCCGGTGCATTCGGTGGTCACCGGCACCGTGACGCGCGTGGTGGACTTCGGCGCGTTTGTGGAATTGGAGCCGGGCCTGGAAGGGTTGATTCACATTTCCGAACTGGCTCCAACGAGGATTCGCGCCGCCAGCGACGTGGTAAAGCCGGGCCAGGAGGTCAAGGCGCGGGTGATGGAGATCAACAAAGACGCCCGGCGGATTTCGCTGTCATTGAAACGCGCCGTCGAGCCGGTTGCCGCCGCAGCGCCGGCCGCACCGGCGGGTCCACCTCCGAAGAAGAAAAAACGTCCGGAGCTTCGCGGGGGGTTGGATTGGAATTGGTAAAGCCTGAACGTGGAGAAAGTGTTATGTCCCCGACCATGAAAGCGCTTGCCATTGATCAACTGAGCATTGACGAGCGCCTGCTTCTCGTTGAAGAAATCTGGGACAGTATCGCGGCGGAACCCGGGGCAGTCGCAATGACAGAAGCGCAAAAGCAGGATTTGCAACGCCGCATTACCGCGTACGAGGCTAACCCCCATGCCGGCGACACCTGGGAGGTTGTCAAGGCACGGTCGAGGAGTCAGTGTGAACTCAGGATTTCACGTGGCCATTAAGGCCTTATTGAAAGAGTGAAAGGGAGTTGGACATACCGGTTCAATCACCAGCGTGATTCCCTGCGGTATTTCAGACGCCGGGTCTGAGGTACTCCAAAGACCCGGATTCTTTCGCGCCACAGATCCGGGTCTTCGGAGCACCTCAGACCCGGCGTCTCAATTATCTCATTTTGCTCATCAGTCGCTCGAGCAACTTTGCCTCCCTGTCGCGTCAATCGTCGTTGGCGCCATCAAACCGTTAACCTCCCGCTTCATCCCGTGTCTAACCAGACGCCTCCATCGAAAGGGATACATGAAGCGAGCGGCTGGCGCGGCGTTCCTACTCATCCTCGTGGGCCTGATGGCGATGGCAATCGCCGGCGACAAAGCGCCGACGGCGGCACCGGCAACGAAACCGGCGTCCGAACCAATGGTCACGCGGTTTTACGACGTTCGTGACTTGATAACGGATGTGCCCGATTTCGCCGCGCCGGAGCTGGTTTTGCCGGCGAACGCCATCCAGGGCGGAGGTGGGAACACCAGTCTATTCGGTAGCCCGCGTGAAATCTCTGGCCCGACGCGCCAGGAGATCATCGAACAAATCATGACCTCCATCGATGCCGCCATCGACCCGGATAGCTGGAAAGCCGTCGGCGGCGGGGCGGGCGTGATCCGCAACGATCGCGGGGTATTGATCGTCACGCAAACTGCCGCCAACCAAAAACGCCTTGATGAATTTCTGTCGCAATATCGCAAGGCGTTTTTGCCCGTGCCGATCCGGATTCGGGCGCACTGGATTCTCACGCGCCGAGGCGACCTCGCCGCCAGCCTGCGGCCTGTTGAAGCCCACCTTGCCGCACCGCACGCCGCGGGCGATGCCAAATCCGCCGCAAGCGCCTTGCTGCAGGCCGATGAAGCTTCCCTGGACAAGATTCCCGGCGCGGTTCACTTTCGCGGCGAAATCGTCTGCATGAGCGGCCAGCACATTTCACTCACGACAACGAACACACGATCCACAACCGCCGCAACCGAGGTCGGCGGTCTTGTTCTGAACGTGGGCAACATCCTGAGCCCCGACCGCGCCAATGTGCTGCTGCTGATCAGTAGCCAATGGAGCGATCCTCTGCCGGGCACCGCACAACTTCCGACAACCCGCCCCGCGGATACGGCCGAAGTGAACCGTGCGCTCCATGACCTGCGCACTGCCGTGCGGGTGCCGTGGGGAAAAAGCATCCTCGTCGGCGGCATGACGCTCGACCCCACGCCGGCGGCCGATCGCGCCAATCCGCAGCAAGTTGGCGATGAACCGGTGCAAATGTATCTGTTCATTGAAGCGACAATGCAGCCGAATTAATTGCCATCGCAGATGAGACAAATGGGCAATCGTCATCCTGATACATCCTCTGGATGATCTTGTCTGTTTCGTACACAGGGCCGAAGGAGCCGCGGAC
>DASRRM010000012.1:0-8173 GCA_035695715.1 Tepidisphaeraceae bacterium | reverse complement strand
TCCCGATGAAACGCTCCGCTGCGCGTCGCGGCTAACCGCAGAGCCCGGAGGGGCATTAGCTGCGCGAAGAGGAGTAAACCCCCAGCCGCACCTCCCATTCGGCTAACCGCTGCCGATACGGTTCGCCCCCGGCAGCGCCGGGGCTGCGATATCGCTTGACCACATTTCGCGAGCCGAGCGATTCGTAAACGTCAGCGCCGATTGACGCGGGGTCAGCGCCGGCGGCTTTCGCTGCGGCGGCAAAATCGGCAACCTGGAGCTGCGCTAGGGCGGTCTTGCCTTCTTTTTCGCAGCGCGCCACCAGCGAGCCGACGATGTGATGTGCCGTGCGGAATGGCACGCCCTTTCCCACCAGATATTCCGCGAGGCTGGTCGCGTCGAGGAAGCCGCGCTCCAGCGTCGGCTCGATATTTTCGCGAACGAAGTTGGTGGCCGACACGATGGCCGCGGCCATCACCACGCATGAACTGACCGTATCAAAGGCCCGGAAAATCACCCGCTTGTCTTCCTGCAAATCCCGGTTGTAGCCGATCGGCAATCCCTTACAGAGCGTCAGCAGCGAGAGCAAATCGCCGTACACCGTTGCGCAGCGGCCGCGAACCAGCTCCAGCATGTCGGGATTGCGCTTTTGCGGCATCATGGATGAGCCGGTGGTGTAACGGTCCGCGGTTTTGATGAAGGAGAATTCCGTTGTGGAGTAAATGATCCACTGCTCCGCCCAGCGCGACAGATGCATCGAGATCATCGCCATGGCAAAAAGGAATTCCAATCCCTGATCGCGGCTGGCGGTCTGCTCGATGCTGCTGATCGGCGGGCTGGAATAGCCGAGCAGGCCGGCCGTGATGCTCGAATCGATCGGAAGTGATGACCCGGCAATCGCCCCGCTTCCCAGCGGAATGTCATTCAGCGCGCCGGTGAAACCGCCATCGCAGCGCTCGGCATCACGCCAAAGCATCGTGCACCACGCCAGGCATTCGGCCCCCGCCGCGATCGGCTGCGCACGCTGGAGGTGCGTGTAGGATGGCATGACGATATCACCGCTGCGCTGGGCCATCGCCACATAGGCCCGGCACAAATCGTGAAGTTTGCCGGCCACTTCCTCACCCGCACCGCGAAGCCAGAGGGACAGATCCAGGGCCACCTGGTCGTTGCGGCTGCGCGCGGTGTGAAGCTTGCGGCCCGGCTCGCCGATGCGGTCGGTCAATGCCTTTTCAATCACCATGTGAATGTCTTCCAGACTTGCATCGAAGACAAAATTGCCGGCCTTGATATCGCGTTCGATGCCTCTGAGTCCGTCGATAATAGCCGAGTGATCGGCTGGGCTGAGCAGGCCGGCTTTCTCGAGCATGGCCGCGTGAGCGATGGAGCCGGCGATGTCCCAGGCGTACATCCTGCGGTCATAGGAGATGGATTCGACGAATGATTGGGCCAGTGCATCGGTCGCCTCGCCGATGCGCGCCTGCCAGGACTTGGGTTCAGCCATAGGCGGGCCATTGTAGAAATGGCGATGGAAAAGGGTAGGACTAGCCCGAACAGGGTATTTCACTTCTTGCCTCTACTTGATAGGCGTGGTGAAATGCAAGTGCGATGAATGAAGGACGTCAAGGTAGCAAGCCGCAACGTCGCCGGGCACGGCCGGCGGTTCGTTTCGGCGGCGAAATCGACGCCGCCGCAAATCCCCCTTCGGAAGTGCTGGCAATCAAACGGGCGGCGATCGCGAATTTTTGCCGCACGGTCGGCGAACAGCTCAGCGGCAAAACTTCCACGCCACCGGCGCCGATCAATGACCAACTGGAGGGGTTATCCCCCCGCGTGCGCCAGACGCTGGGGCGCCTCCTCGCCGGCGATTCGGAAAAGCAGATTGGCATTCATATGGCGGTCAGCCGCCATACGGTTCACGTCTACGTCAAAACGCTTTACCGCCGTTTCCACGTTAGCAGCCGTGGCGAATTGCTGGCGCGGTTTGTTACTCAAAACGTTGAGAAATCGTCAAAGGTTTGAGCGGGTCCGTCATAAGAATCGCCCGCAATTCCACGCCGTCCTTTCACTGCTTTCACCCTTATCTGCCGTCATATCACCTGTTTAGGTGATGTGTACGCAGAACCTTTACTCCGATAAGACTGCCAGCATCCGAAGCAGGTAGCTGGCATATGGATCGACTTCGCAGCATCAAACCCATCGAGACCCGGCTGATGTTGCGGCTGGCGAATTGCCTGCATTCGACGCACGATCCGATCGTTCGCAAACAACATCTTTTACGCGGGTTGTGCGAGTTGGTTCACGGAGCGGCCGGAGCGTGCATGGTCACCCAGTTGGACGAGGTTTCACGCCGCCCCAGTGTCATTTCAGAAGCGAAGTACCCGGCGTCGGCGGACTGTCCGCCACGACCCTTAAACTCATTGGATGCGCCCGCCCAAGCCAGCCAGCCAGCAGCCAGGAATGGCAACGACATTCAAATTCTCCAATCGATCGTTCAGTTGTCGGATTTACCGGTATCCGCGACGATTCAGCTTTATCGCATTGGCCCATCGGCGCGGCGGTTTACCGACCGCGCCCACGGCCTGACCAACCTATTCCACAAGGAGATGAGCTGGATCTACCAGGCTGATGTTGTCCTGATCTCGCCCAACGCCATGTCGCTTTCGCCTCGTGCGCGTCAGACGCTGGAGTTGCTGCTCTCGGGCCTGGGCGAAAAGCAGATTGCGTCGCAGCTTCGGCTCAGCCCCAACACGGTTCACCATTACGTCAAATCGATTCACCGTCATTTCGGCGTTTCCAGCCGTAGCGAGCTTTTGGCGCGATGGGTGGAAAGGTGAGAATGGAAGAAACGAGGAATGGAAGAAACGAGGAACCTGGAACGAGGAAATGCGAAGGTAGCGCTTCGCGTTCCTCGTTCCTCGTTCAAACTTCCTCGTTTCCTTCCCTGCCCTTGACTAAGCTCATTTGCCCAATACGATACCGTTTCATTGCAGCGCCCGTGGCGGAATTGGCAGACGCGCTAGATTCAGGTTCTAGTGAGGCAACTCGTGCTGGTTCGACTCCAGTCGGGCGCAATAAAGCAGAAAACCCCGGAAACCCTGCAAAACAGGCCGTTTCCGGGGTTTTTCACTTTTATCCGCACTCACCCACACATGGTTGCAGAATGTTGATAACAACGCTGGCAAGCATACTCCTCTTCGATACCCAGGATACGAAGGTTTGACGTCGTTTCTCCATTACGCCAGTACGCCTTTTACCACTTCCCCTTCCACATCCGTCAGCCGGAAATTTCGACCCTGGAACTTGAATGTCAGCTTCGTGTGATCGAATCCCAGGCAATGGAGTAGCGTGGCCTGGAAGTCGTGGACGTGGACGGGGTTTTCGGTGGGGCTGTAGCAGAAGTCGTCGGTTTGGCCGTAGGTGAAGCCGGGCTTGATGCCGCCGCCGGCCATCCAGATCGTGAAGCAGCGGCCGTGGTGGTCGCGGCCATAGGCCTTGGCGTGGATGTCGCCCTGGCAGAAGGGGGTGCGGCCAAATTCGCCGCCCCAGATCACCAGCGTCTCATCGAGCAGGCCGCGCTGTTTCAGGTCCTTTACCAAAGCGGCGGAGGGTTGATCGGTATCTTGACATTGTATTTTTAACTGCGTCGGCAGATTGTTGTGCTGATCCCACCCGGCGTGGAAAAGCTGCACGTAGCGCACGCCGCGCTCGGCCAGCCGCCGGGCCCGCAGGCAATTTCCGGCGTACGAATTGGGCCGCAAAACGTCCGGGCCGTACATTTCCAGCACGTCCTTGGGCTCGGTCGCCAGGTCGGCAATTTCCGGCACGCTGGTTTGCATCCGATACGCCATCTCATATTGCGAAATGCGCGTGGCGATTTCCGGATCGCCGACTTCATTGAGATGCGATTCATTGAGCGCGTCGAGATCATTCAATACGCCGCGCCGCACTTCGCGCGACACGCCGGCGGGGTTGGAAAGATACAGCACCGGATCCCCGCCGGAGCGCAGCTGCACGCCCTGATGCTTGCTCGGCAAAAAGCCGCTGCCCCAGTAATAATCGAAGAAAAGTTGCCCGCAGCTTGCCTCTTTATCGCGGCTGGTCATCACCACAAACGTCGGCAGATTCTCGTTCAAGCTTCCCAGCCCGTAACTGAGCCACGCCCCAATGCTCGGCCGCCCCGGAAGCTGCGCCCCCGTCATAAACAAGGTGACGGCAGGCGCATGGTTGATCGCCTCGGTATGCATCGATTTGATGAAGCACAGGTCGTCGGCGATGGAAGCCGTGTGCGGCAGAAAATCGCAAAGCCATGCGCCGCATTTACCATATTGCTTAAAACCGGTGATGCCGGGCAGAACCAAAAGCTGCTTTTGGTTGGCGGTCATGGTGGTGAGCCGCTGGCCTTGGCGCACCGAATCGGGAATCTGCTGCCCGCGATATTTTTCCATGCTCGGCTTGTAGTCGAACAAATCGACATGGGACGGCGCGCCGCCGTGCAGCATGTAAATGACGCGCTTGGCCTTTGGCGCGAAATGCGGGACGTGCGCTGCAATGCCCGCGAGCCCCGGTTCGGCGGCGAGAAGGTCCTTGCCGAATAAAGTTGCAAGCGCCGCTGCACCAATGCCCGTGGCCGTGCGGCCAAAAAGCTGGCGGCGCGTGAGGGTAAGGGCCTGTTCGATTCGAGGATTCATATACATCCTGATCAGTAAGATTCCGCTTCAAGCCGGGTCAAGCGCAGCGCCGGCCCGGATTCGGTCGCATGGGCGCGATCGCTTTAAAATGCGATCGACGTTTCGTCCGAGGGTTATGTGGCATCGCAACCGATCCGGGCCGGCGCTGCGCTTGACCCGGCTTGAAGCAGGAAGCGGTTCGTTTCATTCCTTCGTCAGCGTCTCATCCAAATTCAACATCAAATCGCACACCTGCGAATATGCCGCCAAGCGCACGACGTCCAGCGACTCATTCCTTTTCTTTTCACCGATGCTGAGCAGCTTTTGCGCCGCCGGTTTGTCGGCTTGATATTGCGATGTCAATCGATCCAGCGATGCCAGGAGCCGATTCAATTCGCTCTTGCCCGGCTGCCGCGATGTGCAGAGCCGGAAACCGTATGCGAGCCGGTCGGCGTCGCTCTTCAGATTCGTATCGGTCAACAATCGCTCGGCCAGCATCCGCGAGCATTCCACATACCCCGTCTCGTTCATCAGCACCAACGATTGCAACGGCGTATTGGTCCGGGTCTGCCGCACCGTGCATAACTGGCGGCTGGGGGTGTCGAACATCATCGTCGGTGGGACTGTCCGCCGCCAGAACGTGTACAGGCTTCTTCGATAAAGGCTGTCGCCGTGGTCCTGCTCGTATTTCAGCTTGTTGAAGCTGAATTCCTCCCACAATCCGGGCGGCTGGTATGGCTTCACCGGCGCGCCGCCAACCTTCTCCACCAGCAACCCGCTGATCGCCAATGCCTGATCGCGCAAGGCAAAAGACGACAGGCGATATCGCGGGCCGCGGGCAATCAGCCGGTTTTCAGGGTCCTTTTCCAGAAGCTCCGGAGAGACGCTGGATGATTGCCGATAGGCGGCGGAAGTCACAATCAGCCGATGAATCGCCTTGACGTTCCAGTGGTTTGCCACGAATTCGGTGGCAAGCCAATCGAGTAATTCCGGATGGCTGGGTTTTTCGCCCTGGATGCCGAAGTCTTCGGAGGTTTTGACGATGCCGATGCCAAAGAACAGTTGCCAATAGCGGTTCACAGCCACGCGGGCGGTGAGGGGATTTTGCGGATCGACCAGCCAGCGCGCCAAATCGAGCCGGGTTGATTGATGTTCCGCCAGCGCCTTTTCACTCCCCGCGTCTCCGCGCCCCCGCGCGCCCGCGTCGTTTTTGTCCCGCTCGTCCGCGCCAGTCGAATTGCAAAGCGCCGCCGGCAAGCCCGGATAAACGCGATCGCCGAACTTATCGTATTGCCCGCGCACGTGAACGAAGGTTTCTCGCGGCTTGGGCATTTCCTGCATCACCATCACTTCGGGAAGGCCATTCTCGAAGCTGGTGATCGCGTCCTTCACTGCCGCGGCATTGGCGTTGAGCTTGCGAAACTCGCGCGAGCGGGTATTGCGGAAATATTCAGCCAGCTTCTGCTTCTGAGATGGTTTCCGCTTGGCATCAGCCAATTTCAGCGCATCTGCCACGTCGGCGGGAAGAAACGCGCCCGTTGCCGTCGAGATGCGGAATCGGCCCATCGTATGCTGCTTGTTCGCCTTGGATTCGTAATGAAGCTTCAGGCGAACTTCCGCGCCGGTGGGAAAATCGATCGGATCGGCCAGCGTGAAAATCGCGGAAATGTTCTTCTTGTCCGGCGCCTGCCAGACCGCCCAGCCGGTTTTCGGCTTGCCGGGCGCGCCGATCGCCGCTGCGGCTGGATAGCCACCCTGTTCGTACGTCGCCTCGCCACTGGAGAAGGTCAGTTTCTGTTTTCGCTTCGATCCGTCGTTGGCGATCGCCTCGCCTTCGATTTGCGTCAGCACGAAATTGCCGGTGTCTTGCGATCGTCCCGGCCCGCCGTGCGGCAGGGAATCATCCGTCATCGCTTCCAGCTTTATCGCGGTGATCTCCTTCGTGCTGGTTGTGAACGTCACCGTATGCACATCGGTGTTCGGGCTTTTGCCGCTGGCAAGGATCGAATCATCGTCGAGGGTGGTCAGCGTTGCGCCTTGCTGACTCTTGGCCGATGCGTGAGAGACGATGGTCCAGGACGGGCTTGCGGTTTCGTCGGCGGTTTTTTCCCACGCTGCCTGGGCGGCGTCGATTTGGGGAAGGGCGGCTTGAAGCGCCGCATCGGCCGCCGATGCTTTTTCCTTCAGCGCGACCAGCTCTTTATCCTGGTCCGGCGTGGAAAGCTTCATCACCGGCTTGGCATTCCCGCCGGCGTCAACTGTCCCGCTTTCCGGCAGATTATTGAAGTACGCAAAGAGCTTGTAATACTCCTTCTGCGTGAAAGGGTCGTATTTATGGTCGTGGCACTGGCAGCAGCCCATCGTGATTCCGAGCCATACGGTCGTCGTAGTGTTGACGCGATCGATCACGTAGGTGTTTCGCGATTCCTCGGGAATCGCGCCGCCTTCGCCGTTGAGCATGTGATTGCGATTGAACCCGCTGGCCAGTTTTTGCGACTGCGTGGCGTTGGGAATCAGGTCGCCGGCAATTTGCTCCACCGTGAATTCGTCGAACGGCATGTTGTCGTTGAGCGCCCTCACCACCCAGTCGCGCCAAATCCAACTCGTTCGCGTGCGGTCTTCCTGAAAGCCGTTGGTGTCGGCATACCGGGCCGCGTCGAGCCAGGGCAGCGCCATCCGCTCGCCATACCGCGGCGAAGCCAGCAGCCGATCCACCACTTTTTCATATGCGTCCGGCGAATTATCGGCCAAAAACGCGTCCACTTCCTCCGGCGTTGGCGGCAAGCCCGTCAAATCCAGCGAAACGCGACGGATCAGTTTCTCCTTCGACGCCTGTGGCGCTGGATGCATCCCCTGCGCTTCCAGCCGGCTCAGGACAAAATAGTCGATCGGATTGCGGCACCATTGTTTGTCCTTCACCGCCGGCAGTTCCGGGCGAACCGGCGGGACAAACGACCAATGCTTGCCCCATTTCGCCCCGTGCTGCACCCAGCTTTTGAGCAAGTCGGCCTGTGCCGATGAAATCGTCCGCTTCGACTTCGGCGGCGGCATTTTCTCGTCCGGGTCGGAAGAGAAAATCCGCCGGACAAGCTCGCTCTTGGCCACATCCCCCGGCACAATGGCGGCCTTCCCGTCTTTATCGAGCGCCAGGGCGCCATCATGCGTATCGAGCCGAAGCCCGGCCTTGCGCTGGGCGGCATCCGGGCCGTGGCACTTGTAACACCCATCGGCCAGGATCGGTTCAATGTCGCGGCTGTAGTTGGGCGATTGGAGGCCGGCCCCGCGGGCTGCGGGCGCATCGACAAGCAACGTTGCAAGAAGGGCAATCAGCGATATGGAAAAGGCGCGTGATATCATGAGACGTCTACACTGAAATATACGCCGGGCTTCGGGGGTTGTTGGGACGTTGTCCCGGGCGGGCTTCTGGTAAAATAACGCCCACCGTGCTTGCACGGTGGGTCGGATTCGGTTGAACGAGCAGTACATTGCAGGATAAACGCGAACCCCCCGTGCAAGCACGGCGG
>DASRRM010000011.1:0-1599 GCA_035695715.1 Tepidisphaeraceae bacterium | reverse complement strand
AGCACAGGCGCACGGGGCGGGAGTCGCCACACAAAAATGTTAGACCCTTCCTACCGTCCTCGCGGGCGTTTCCCTCCCAGTTCCAAATTCATCTCGAATCTGAGACACTACTCCCGCCTCGCTTACCAATCGAGAGACAGGTTTTCATGCAACCCAATGTCGGCCCGGTGCAAAAACGTTGGCACGGGTGGATCGGCTTGATCGGCATCCTCCTGCTCTTGGGCGGACTGCAGATCGATGTCCTGCACCAGATTTCCAAAGGGCGCGCCAGTGCCGAGCTGACTTATTACCGCGCCGCCGGCGCGCTCCGCCACGGCAATGATCCGTACGTCGCGCGCGGGAATGTCTTTCCGTACGTCTATCCGCCGCTCTATGCGCTGTGCTTCGAGCCGCTCACGTTCCTTTCCCAGCCGGCGGCAGCGCGGGTGATGCTGGCGTTAAATTCAGCGTTCATCCTTGCCGCCCTGCTGCTTTGCATGCATGCCATGCGGCGGCGCGTGGGGTGCGCGGGCAATTTCGGCGACGTCATGTTTTCCGCGATGATCGCCGCCGTCATCGTCAGCATTCCCATTCACAACGAACTTCGCGGGCTGGAAACCAACTCGCTGGTCCTGCTGAGCTTCGCGCTGGCGTTTTACTGGATCGACCGCCATCCGGTGCTTGCCGGCATCGCACTTGCCGCGGCGATCAACATCAAGTATTTGCCGATCATCGCCGTCCCTTATTTCCTGCTGCGCCGGCGCTGGACCGCCGCCGCTGCCACGCTGATTGCGACGGTGGCGATCGCCCTGCTGCCGGCCCTGTCGCTCGGCTGGTCAACCAATCTTCGATACTTACACGAAGCAGTTGGCGGCCTGGGCCATCTTACCGGCGGCACTTCGGGGGCCGGCAATGCGAAAATCAACGGCGCCGACGACCTATCCAGCCTCTCGATCACCAGCACTGTCGCGCGCCTGTCAGCCTCCTCGCAATGGAGCAAGCCAATCCAACTCGGCATTGTGGGCGCGGTCGCGGCAGTCTGGGGGGCATGCATTCTGCTGGCCTATAAGCGGCGCGGGCTTGCGATATTGCGATGGCCGTCGGCCATCGGCCAAAACCGGCCGCGTTTCACGAAACTGCTGGCCCTGGAATGGGGAGCACTCGTGACATTCGCGGTGGCGTTCAGTCCCAATACGCAGAACCGCAACCTGGTGCTGGCAATCATTCCCGCCACCTATGCCGTCGCATTGCTGTGCGCGCCGATCGCCGGCCGGCGTCGCGCGATTGTCGCGGGAGCCGCTATCGTGCTGGCGATCGGGCTGACGCTACCCGTTGCGTTCATGGGAAAGCCATTCACCGTTTCCTGGCTCGCCACCGGCGGCCCGTGCTGGTGTTTGTTGATCGCGTTTGTGGTTTTGAGTTGGGTGGGAACGACGCTCGCCGGCCCGGTCGCAGAGGTGGAGGCGTAACGCACGCACGGGGGGTGCACGCCCGTTGTTGTATGGCGTCAGCGGGGGTAATAATAGCGGTTCGGCAATGGATTGCCGTGTTCACGAATGGCACAAGCGATCAAGGAGGATCGACCATGTCTCGAATCAACCGCGAAGAACTTGGGAAACG
>DASRRM010000010.1:0-25156 GCA_035695715.1 Tepidisphaeraceae bacterium | reverse complement strand
TGGTGGGCGAGTACGCCCACCCTACATTGAGCAACCGATTGCCAAAAAAGGCGGCCACCCCCTAGCCCTTGCAAGGAATCCCACCGCCCGAGGCGAGATCTGCACCCAACTTTTATACATCAATTTGTTTTCCTGAGAGATTTCGCGATTGACAAGCACCAATCATTCGTTATTTTCAAATGAGACTGAGATTCAGTCTCAATAAAGGAGCTTATGAAAAACACGTTTGGTGGAAGTGCAATTGGATTGGTGACGCTTTTGGCTGCCTTGGCATTCACCGGCAGTCGCGCCACTGCGGACGATGCAACCGCTCCGGCGGACTCGCGATATGGGCCATTTGGCCTCCTCGATAGTCGCAGTTTGTATGGGAAAGGCGTGTTCCCCGAGCCGTTCATCGTCGATGATTCCGACGGCGAAGTGAACGAGTTCCGCATCGACTGGAGCCATCAGGGCGGCAAGGGCCAAAACCTCAACGTCACCACCGTGGAACTGGAACACGGCAACGGCCTGTGGACGCTCGAGCTGGAAGTGCCTTACGAATACGACACCTCAAACACCTACGATCCGGCGACCGGCCTGGTCGATCACTCGCGCGTGCAGGGATTTGACAACATCAATCCCGGCGCACGAATGCCGTTTTATCAGTACGTGACGAGCGACGAATTCGTCGACACGACCTTCGGTGCGGCGATCGAAGTTGGCGTGCCGAGCAATTCGCCGCTGGGGAAGAACACCGAAATCGTCCCGAAGATTTTCAACGACACGCGCATCGGCGAGCATTTCACGATGCAATCGATCATCGGCTGGTCATTCCTTCGCGGCTCGCAAGCCAGCGGCGGGGGAGAGCAACATTTGGAGTATGGCCTGACCCTGGGCTGGACAATTCCGCACAACGAATTGCCGTTGCCATACGTTCAGGATTTTATTCCGGTATTCGAGATTCAGGGTGAAACGCTCATGAATACCCATGCCGGGGGAGAGGACGATATCGTGGCGAATTTCGCGTTTCGCGCGAATCTGTTTTCGATCGGCCGGATTCAGCCGCGGCTGGGCGTCGGATATCTTCTGCCGCTGGACAAGGCAAAGGGGGATTTCGACTGGGGGATTTATACGAGTCTGGTGTTTGAGTTCTGAGCCGAGCGACGAGAAAACAAAGACGAGTGATCCACGAATTGACACGAATGGACACGCCATGGAGATCGATCGACGTAAATTTCTGATTCTTGCCACGGCCAGTTGTTGCGCGGGATGCGCGGGGCAGAATGGCGGGGGGGATGCGGCTTCTTCAGCGCCGGCGGTGACGAAGGTGATCGACGCCGGGCCGCGGGAGCAGTATGCCGCTGATGGCGTTTACGATCATTTTCGCCATCGCGGGTTTTTCATCGTGCGGGAGAACGCCAAGCTCATCGCGCTGTCATCCGATTGCACGCATCGCGATTGCCCGGTGCGGGCGCTGGCGGACAGGACATTTTCCTGCCGATGCCATGGCTCGCGGTTTGACGAGCAGGGCCAGGTTTTACGCGGCCCGGCCACCCGTGCGCTGCCGCAGTTTCCGACGACGATCAACGGCGACGCGCACCTGATCGTGCAGGTGACCCGGCTGCATTTCGACGAGGAATGACGCGAAGCCTCCTGACGCCGCATGCGCAACGAGTTTGACGCGAAGGCGCGAAGTGACGAAGGACGCGAAGAAATCGCTCCCGTTAGCACGTACCAGCGCTCAAAACCCCGTATTCTTTCTTGGCATCCTCGGCAGCTTGGCGCTCCTGGCGCGAGATTTCTTGTCAAGAAAGCATGCGTGGCCGGATCTTTTCGAATGCGAGAAGAGATGCCACTGTCGGACAGCATTACTTCGATTCCTTCGTCCACTTCGTTCCTTCGCGTCAAGTCTTGCCGGTTGAGTCTGTGGCCGGTCCGAAGCCGGTTAGGTCGACCGCAGGTTCTCCGCCAGCATGTTGCAAAAGAGCATTCCCTGCTCGATGGCATCGTCCAGCGCCACATGCGTATGCGGCGAGGCGTCGAACCAGTGCTTTGGCATGTTGCGCTTGGTCGATTCGCGATATTCCTTGCGCAATAGCGCCATGGCGAATGTTTTCATGTCCAGCGCCGAGTGGGAAAATGGGCTGGCGCCAATGAAGCGCATCAGATACCAATAGACGAAAAGGAAATCGAAGCCGGCCGGGTAGGCAACGAAAACCGGCTTCCCCTTCAACCCCGCGATCCAATCCACATAATCGCGCATGGCTTTTTCGGGTGGTTGAAGATTGGTCCGGCACGCGGCCCAGGCCTGCGGCTGGGTTTTCCACCACTCCATGGTTTTCGGGTTTCCCTTCGCCCCGTCGAGCGTGTGCAAATTGGCGGAGAAGGTGCTGAGCAGCGTCTTGTCAGGCTTAAACGCCGCCGACGCGAAGCTCAACATGGAATTGGGGCCGGGAATGGGGCCGTCGGTTTCGACGTCGGTGCTGATATATATTTCTGGCATGGCTGCTTCTTCTTTTCCTGACTTTCATCATCCCATCATCTTCCGTTTTATATCCTTCCACGCGTGGGCAAGGGTAGAAAATGACGACGCCGGGTTGTGCCGGAAATGCTAGGTGAGCGGGCCTGCCGGCGCTCAAAAATAATTTTGGTTTTCCGCGGCGGTAAACATTACCGGTCAACAACCCTCCAAGGAAGGCATCCGTTTGCTGGCTCTGGCGGCCGTGGGTTGAGCGACAGAATCCCGCCATTATCACTCATGACTTCACCGGATTTCGGGGAAATTCCGCTCTTATTCAGGAGACCATCCATGTTTCGTAAGCGACGTTCTGCGTCAGTCATCAGCCGTGCGGTTCGATCGGCATCGGGGCGTACCAATGCAGCAATGATTGAGGGCTTGGAATCGCGCCAGATGCTTTCGGCGTCGCTGACTCCCCATGGCCTGCTCATGGTGAAAGGCACCAATCATCCCGACGCCATCACTGTCACCATGGACACGCAGGATCCGACGGAAATGGACGTCACGATGAACGGGGTGATGAAGCAATTCTTCGCCGCCAATGTAAAATCCATCAACATCAACGGCGCGGGCGGAAATGACTCGATCAACGTCGATCCTTCCGTCACCTCCCCGGCCTCGGTCCAGGGGGCGGCGGGAAATGACTCCCTCGTCGCCGGTGCTGGCGCCGATTCACTCAACGGCGGCGCGGGCAACGACTCCCTCACCGGCGGAACAGGAACCGACGTCCTCGCCGGCGCAGCCGGAAACGACACCATCACCTGCGGCGCGGGCAACGACATGGTCAACGGCGGCGTGGGCCATGACAGCGTGCAATTCTCGCCATCAGCCGGCGCACCGCTCAGCACTCTCCCGGCTTCGGTGCAAACCGGCTTAACGACATTAGCTCAGGGCGCGACGGTGGGCACAGCCGAGGCATTCCAGGATAACGGGCAGACTTACTACGGGACCGACGTGACCGTCAGCGGCGTCGATACGCGCATCGTCGTCGACGTCAGCGGCGCACCGGTTGGCAATGCCCCGCCGGCCAAAGGCAAAAACAGCGGCGGCGGGCAGGGTCCCGGCAGCGGACAAGCCGGACCTGCGCAAAATGCCGGCATCTTCGGATCGGTCGTCAGCGTTGACACCACCGCCGATACCATCACGGTCTCGGCCACCAATCCCTGGGGACCGGTCAAGCAAACCACCTTTAAGCTGACCTCCGCCACCACAATTTCCGCCGACAGCGCGACGGTAACGCTGGCCGACCTCAGCGCCGGCACGCTGGTTTGCGTGCAGACCAGCAGCACCGACGCTTCCACCGCGACATCCATTACCGCGATCGACAAACGCGTCGGCGGCGTTGTCTCGGCCATCGACACCACCGCCGACACCATTGCCATCACCGACCCAAGCGGAACCGCCACCACCTTTTCCATCAGCTCATCGGCCACCGTAACCCTCGATGGCACCGCCAGCACGCTGGCATCGGTCACCGTTGGCGCCAACGTGCAGTTGACGCTGTCGGCGCTCGGCGGAACGGTCATCAGCATTCAGTCCAACCCGCAGGCCGTGCCGCCGGCCAATGGCGGCACGCCACCCGCTCCTCCAGTCGTTCCCTCAGGCATTGGCGGATCGGTTGTCAGCGTTGACACCACCGCCGACACCATCACCATCGCCAACGGCATTGGCACGCAGACCACCTTCACCCTCGCCGGCAGCGCGACGGTCGATCTGGATGGCGCATCCAGCACGCTGTCGGCACTTGTGGCCGGCGATCGCGTCGAACTGACGCTGACCACCGGCGCAACCACGGTTGCCAGCATCGAAGCCAGCGATCAAACCACGCCGCCGCCCAATCCAACCAACCCCGGCACGCCCGCCGCCCCCAGTGCGGTCTTCGGGCTGGTTGTCAGCGTCGACACCACCGCCGACACCATCACCATTCAGTGCGCCGGGGCAGCCAGCCCAACAACCTACACGCTTTCCACCACCGCGACCGTCTCGCTTGACGGCGCAACCAGCACGCTGGGCGCGCTGATTGCCGGTGACAGTGCCGGCCTGCAACTGGCCAGCGATGGCGTAACGGTCAACAGCGTCACCGCCAGCGATCAAGGGCAGCCCGCCGGCCCCGGCGGACCGCCCCCGACTGGAAGCACCGGCACTCCCGGCCAGAACCTGTCCCCCTTTGGCCAAGTCGCCAGTGTCGACACGACCGCCGACACCATCACCATCGCCGACAGGAGTGGAACGTCAACCACCTACACGCTCTCGTCCACCGCGACAGTGAACCTCGACGGCAAGGCCAGCACCTTGTCGGCCCTCGTCGCCGGCGACCAGGCCAAGCTCCAGTTGTCCTCCGACGGCACGAGCGTCATCAGCATCCAGGCCACCGACCAGGCCCCGCCACCAGTCATGCCCGGCGGCCCCGGTGGCCCCGGCGGCCAGCCTGGCTGAAACAGGTCGGCGTGATGCTGAAATGAGATGAGTTGAAAAACGCAAACGGGTTCGATTCCGCCTGGAATCGAACCCGTTTTGTTTTTACCGGCATCTGCCTCACCCGCCGGCCGAGGCAGCCAATAGTTTTTCGAATAATCCCAAAGTCTGATGCTGCGTCGTCCACTGGCGAATATATTCCAGGTCAAGTTGCCCGCCCTGGACGCGGATCACCTGGGCCGCATCTTCAATATCCTTTGCCCGGCTTCCTCCCCGCGACCAGCGCAGCTTTTGAATAATCACATCCTCAGGTGTTGGAAGCCATGCTGAATGCCCTTCAAATTCAACGCGCTGTCGCCGGGCAAAACGCGACTGGTCAAACGCGTCATCGGTGAGAAGGAACAGTTCGATCTTAAACGCGGTTGCCGGATGGGTGATGAGATGCCGGGTCGTCATCGTGATGGTTTCGAACGAAGACTGCGGATCGAGAACAAAATCCGCGCCGAGGCCCGCCTGTATCGCCGCGAGTTGATTTTCCGCCAGAACAATGACGAAGTCTGCATCGCGCGTAGAACGAGGCCGCCCGTAGTAATTGCTCGAGTAAGAGCCGACCAGCATGTATGGAATCGCCAGCCGATCGAACAGCGCCACCAGCCGAAGTACCAGATCCGTCGCGCTCACGATCGCTTCTCCTCATCGGCCTCGGCCTGATCGAGCCGGCGGCGCAGTTCGTCCAGCGCCTGCTGCGGCGTAAAATCCGGGTGCTGATTGCGAATCCCCGCCAACGTCCACCGGCATGCATCATCAAACAAATCGCCGCCGGCGCGCAGCTTCTGCGACCCGGTCATTTGTTTCGCCTGCTCCAAATCCTCGGCGTCAAGCTGCGAAATGAGTTCGTCGATGTTCATCCAGGCGTTAAGTTGTACGCGGCGCTGGCTTATTCAGCAATCAGTGGCATGGGCGAGACGCCCATGCTACTGGACTCGTCCGGCCGGAATTCCCGCGGCCAGCGCGTAGATGGCTTCCCAACTGGTTTCCATCAATCCCAGAAAATTCCGCACTTCATCGTCGTAGAACGCGCCGATTCCGCAGCAGCCCAGGCCTATCGAATTGGCGGCCAGGTAGACGCGCTGGGCCATCAGGCCGGCTTCCAGGTGCGCCAGGCGATAGGCATCGGGACCGGCGCCGGTGGTGAGACGCTTCAGGTCGGCCATCAGGAAGCAGACGGCGGCGGCCTGGCCGCAGATTTTTTGCTCGACGCAGAGATAGGCGGATTTCGCGTGGAAATCGCCGCGGGAAATGCAGGCTAAATTGTCGCCGATCGGGTCGTAATACCAGACGCCGGAGTCCATTCCGGCCACCAGATGATTGATCCAGTAGGGGCGGAGCAAGGCGACATGCGGACCGTCCGGCGTCAGCGGGAAAACGCTGCCGCCGCGAAACGCCAGGCGATTGATCGCGAGAAACTGGTCGCGGGTGATCGGCCGCTCGGCAAACGTGCGCGTGCTGCGGCGCGACATGAGCATCTGGCGGATCGATGGGCCGTCTTCCAGCGGCTGGGCGTAGGGCGGTGCGGGAGACAGGTCGCCGGCAAAGACCGGCGAAAGCTCGGTGAGCGGCGGGCGGATTTCGCGCACCGCAACGCCGGGCGCGATGCAGTCCTCATGCGTCGCCAGGATTGAGCCGTACGGCACGTGGTTCTGGGACAGGGATGAACGCTTGATGCGCGGCAAGGCGGGCCGGGGAAGAAAGGAGGAGGAATCGGCCAGCGGTTTTTTTGCCTCGTTGGCCCAAACCACCATCGCCTGCACGCATTCCGCCCCGTCGAAATCGGTCCCGGCGGGAACGCCGATCAACTCGCGCATGGTCTTGTCGTGGATCTGAAAACGCGGCATGGTCTGGATGCCCAGGCCATTGCCCGCCGCCACGATGTTCTGCACCAGATGCCCGGCATCGAGCAGCGCCATGCGATAGCCGCGCTGGCGATATCGCCATGCCGATCGCCAGAAGATCGTGGAGACCAACAGCACGGCAGGCATCGATTTAAGGAAGTTCAAATCGGGCCGGCCGCGTTTGATGGTCGACAGCGTCTCGGGGCCCTCGCGCAATTTGCAAAGCGAAAAGTCGCGGACATTGTAATGATAAAGCCCCGGCTCCAACCCTTCGATGCCGAAAGCCGCGACGTAGATTTCGTAAGGATAAAGCGATCCGGCGCTGGGACAGGTGCGCGCGCTTTGCGCCACAACTGAGGCATCATGCTTGGCCGACAGCCCGTCGGCAAGATAAAGCCAGCTTGCCAGCGTTTTGATATCCTGCGACGGATGAACCTGGCTTTCTGGAACGGCCGTCAGCCCTTCACTCAGCACGGCCAGCGCGGGGACCGGAGCATCGAGCAGGGTGGTGGGAAGGGGGATGGCTGGCTGGTCATCGAAGCAGCGGTAGGCGCTGGGTTTTGTGGCGGGATCGAGCACTGTTGGCTGGGCGCGCACCGAGGTTGCCGTCAGCTTGGTCGAGCGGTGATACTCCATCACGCGATCGACGCGTTCGAGGATGTCGCGCGGCAGCTTGCGGGGGTGCATTCAGTGGCACGGGCTTCGGAGCCCGTGTTTCATTTTTCTACACGGGCGCGGGCTTCGAACCCGTCTCGAAACTTTCCAAGGCACACCAGATTCGTTTTCAACCGATCATCACTTCCGCCACGGACTGCGGTTACCGTGCTACTAAAAGAGCTGATCGAGCAAATTCTCCATCGGCATCTGCACGCAGGTGAAAATCGGCGTGTCGCGCAGCGTGTATTTGCTGCTGATGGTCTCGCGTAATTCCATCACCAGGTCGACAAAATCCTTCGGCTCATCGGTCTCAAACGCCACCACGAATTCCTGATCGTCCAGACCGAAGCTATAGGTCGTATTCAGCTTCACGCTTGGATACTTGTTTCCCACGCGAATGTGGCCGTCCATGATCTTCTGCCGTTCCTCGATCGGCAGCAGATACCAATCGCGCGTCTTCACGAATGGGTAAACGAACAGGTACTTCCGCTTGCCGGGGATGATGTGCGTGCGGCTCTCGGCGGTGTGGAAAGGATCGAGCTTGTCGATGTACATGCTGCGCTTGGTCATGCACAAAAACGAGTGCGGCGTATTGAGAAACGCGCCCAGCCGCGATTTGTTCATCGCCTGCGTGTGCGTTTGAAATTCCTCGGTCGAGCTGGAGATCCGCCAAAGCAGAAAATCGGCATCCGCCTTCAGCCCCACCGTGCTGTAAGTCAGGCACATCAGCCCTGGCCGGTTGATCTGAAATAGCTGGAGAAATTCACTCCGCGCCTGCAATTTTTCATGATCGCTCAACCGGCGAAACGCCGGGTCCAGCTTGTAATAGGCGAAATTCACGAATTGCCGCTGCACCGCCGGCGCGCCACTAGCGCCCGGTTGCGCCGCAGTCTGCGGACGACCCGTCGCGGGCGCGGGCGGGGGCGTGGACGCTGATGTTTCAGTAGATGGATTCATATCTAAACTCCTCTTCCTCATGATAGCCGAGGGCGGAAGCCCACGGACATCTTTCGGTTTGAAGAGCGTATGACTTTTCCTCACGCCCGGCAACACCGCGCAATAATCCGCGGCGAATCCGGCATCACCCTCGACCCATCATAATTCCCCCACAAGTGCTCGATTTTCAACCCATGCCGCTCCACCAGCATCTGCAATTCGCGCGGAAAAATATACGTTATGTCAAATTGCGTCTTCTCGCGATGCTCCTGCCCATGCGGCCCAAACCAGGTGTAATGAAACGTCACATGCTGAATCTGCGGCTCGGTCCCCCGGCGAATCTCGGTATTCTTCAACACGGTGCGGTCAAACCGCGGCAAGAAAAATACCGCCGGGTCCAAATCCGTGCGATGGCTCTGCGCCAGCAGATTCAAATCCGGCTGAAAAATATCGATCCAAAATCGCCCGCGCGGCTTGAGATGCCGCACGATGGTCTGCATCGCCGCATCCTGCTGCTGGAGGGTTGTAAATACGAGAAACGTGTTGAAAAAAACGCAGACCCAGTCAAATTTCTGCTTAAGATCGAGCGTTAGCGCATCGGCTTCAAGGAGCGAAAGCTGCTTTTCGGAAAGTCCCACGGCATCGCGCTTCCGCCGGCCGATTTCCAGCATATCACCCGCATAATCCACGCCGACAACGCGGTGCCCCGCCTGCGCCAGCGGAATCGCGGCCCGGGCGGTGCCGACCGCCAGCTCAAGGATGGATTGCCTGCGCCGGGGAAGCTGGCCCATGAAAAATGGGACATCTTCCTCAA
Source organism: Tepidisphaeraceae bacterium (assembly GCA_035695715.1). Classification (GTDB taxonomy): domain Bacteria; phylum Planctomycetota; class Phycisphaerae; order Tepidisphaerales; family Tepidisphaeraceae; genus RYN-428. Next base: position 15,945 of record DASRRM010000010.1, on the reverse strand, counting down.
GAACGCGATGACGCGCGTTCTCGGCATCGTAGTATTCGGCGATGGCTTTGTAGGATTTTCGGCGGGCCATCGCCGTGTTGTAACAACTGCGAAGCGCCGTCGCGAATTGGCGGTTCAAAGAAAATATCCGACATCCAGCCGAAATCGCTCGCCGAGTTTCTTCGCATGGGCAACGGTAATTTTTCGCTGGCCGGAGAGGATCAGCGATGCCAGCGAGCGCACGACTCCAAGGAGTTTGGCCAGGTCTGCCTGGGTCATCCCGTTTTCAGCCACCAATGCCCGGACCTTCTCATGCGGATGGCGGGTGTCGGCAGGAATCACATGATGCTGGTCGTCATATGCCTCAACCAGATCCGCCAGCACCGCGAGATAATCCTGTTCGCCTTGGTCCAATTCCGCTTCGCTGCGAACAGCAAGCGCGTCAATCATTTTTGAAGCCGCCGCGTAATCGGCAACGCTTCGAATCGGGCGCAGCGGGAATTTCCGGATCAGCTTCATGTAGCTATCGGTTGATCTCATGGTGCGAGGTTTTTCGATGGTTCTGGTCATAATTCTCGCTTCCACTTTTCCCAGTCGTATTCTTTATGAGTCAGCACGCGCAAGATAAAAACCGTCTGCGTATTGTAATGAACTGCGGCCACAAGCCGGAATTTGTTGCCGCCGATATCGAAGATGCAAACCTGCCTGCCGCTATCGACTTTCGCGCTGTCCGTCTGGCCAAACGTCGCCTTGACGTCCGTGAAGTTGGACCACGTTGCCTTGCGGGTGCGTTGATACCACTCGACAAGCGGATTTTCCGCGGCAGCATGCTTTTTCCAGAACTCGACCAGTGGACGACGCGCAATCACCCGCATGGTTACAGATTGTAACATCGGCAAATTCGCCGTTCAAGTGAAATGTTACAACAGGTCAACCAACTCCCACCCGCTGCCCATCATACGCCAACTGCATATTCCCCGGCAGCGTATCGTTCGTCGCGGCGTGCGCCATCCGATGGGCGATATGCGTGAAGAGCGTTCGCTTCGCTCCGATCCGCTTTGCCGCTTCCATCGCTTCTTCCAGGGAAAAATGGGTCGTGTGTTTTTCGCGCTGCAAGGCGTCCAGCACCAGCACGTCCAGGCCGTGCATCAGCTCGAAGGATGACTCGGGAATCAGGCTCACATCCGTGCAATAGGCCAGGTTTCCCACGCGAAAGCCGAGGGTTGGCATTTCGCCGTGGAAAAGGGGGATTGGCGTCCAGGTTTGGGTGCCGATGCTGAATGGACCGTCGATTCGGCGCTGGAGCAGGTGCGGGCGGAACAATTTGGAAGCCGGGTCCGGCTCCTTGAACGCGTAGGCGAAGCAATTGACGAGCACCTTTTCCGTCTTCTCATCCATCCACACATCCAGCGGCCCGCCGCGCAAATAATTGAACCGCCGCACATCGTCCAGCCCCATGATGTGGTCGGCATGTGCATGCGTGAAGACGACGGCGTCGATCAGATCAACCCCATTCGCGACGCATTGCAGGCGAAGCTCGGGCGTGGTGTCGACCAGCACACGCGAGCCGGGATAGGAGATGACGACGCTGGGCCGGGTGCGATGGTCATGCGGATCGGCACTGGAACAGACCTCGCAATGGCACCCGATCATGGGAATGCCGGCGCTGGTTCCGGTGCCGAGGAAGAGGAGTTCGATGGTGGACACAGACGCGTTTTAGCGGGAAGGGCGAGGATTGCAAATCGCCTGGATCGCGCCGGCGATGTTGCGTTAATCATAAACTAAGTGCGTTCTGGACGGTTCCGCATTCTGGGCAACGGTCCGGTGTGGCGCGAAGATCATATCCACAATTCTCGCATCTTGGCCAAGTTCTGTTTTTGTGCGCGCGCAACCATGATGCGCCCAATGCCGCCGGCGGCAGTAACGTCAGAAGAGCCGGCAGCCATAGCGGACATTCCGCCGCGATCATGGTTTGTCGGGGCAGCCCATTGATGCTCTGACTTTGAGGAAAGGTATGATTGATGTAGTCGAGATTCAAAGCGTGCCAGATGCCGCTTCTTCCGCTCGAATGAATGCGAACTGCCGCCTGATGACGCCAGGCATATGTCGTAACGGTTGGCCGACCTTGCACCGCGTGTTCAGTGGAATAATCGAACCGATCGCGTTCGGGAATGGTCAGCAGCATTAGCCGCTCGACGGAAACTACGCCCTTGTTGGTTTTAATTGCCCAGCGCTCACGCGCGATATGGACTATTCGCTGCTTGTGATCCTCGCTGACTGGCGTCATCCGAACGCGAGTCCATACGTCCATAACCAAACCGCTTCGCGCCCAGGTCACGCAGATTCCCACACATAGCGATAGCGACATAACCGCGAATAAAGTGACAGAATGACGTTTCATGCAAGTGAATCATAACGTGGGCGCATGAAAAAACGCTGGGAAGCGACTTTCACGGGATTGAAAACCTCATTCATCGCTCCAATAACAAGTCCGTCGTACTCTCCTCATCCGCCGCCCATATCCGCATGCTCCGCCTCTTCGTGCCTGGCCTGAGGGCGTCTATCAGATCAACCCCATTGGCGACGCATTGCAGGCGAAGCTCGGGCGTGGTGTCGACCAGCACGCGCGAGCCGGGATAGGAGATGACGACGCTGGGCCGGGTGCGATGGTCGTGCGGATCGGCACTGGAACAGACCTCGCAATGGCACCCGATCATGGGAATGCCGGCGCTGGTTCCGGTGCCGAGGAAGAGGAGTTCGATGGTGGACACAGACGCGTTTTAGCGGGAAGGGCGCGGATTGCAAAGATGATGTCGCAATCACTTCAAGCCGGGTCAAGCGGTAGCGCCGGCCCGGATCAGGTTTCGATCGCGGAGAATGTGTCGCTGGAGGGTACCGAATCCGGGCCGGCGCTAGCGCTTGACCCGGCTTGAAGTAGTTATTTCACGGTTTATGACTTTATTCCACTAACAAATCCGTCTCAATTTCCTCATCCGCCTCTGTATCCGCATGTGCCGGCTCTTCGTGTTTGGCCTGACCGTTTTTGCTCGCTTCGCCGTTGCTGTTCAGGCCTAGTTCTTCCAGCAACTTCGCCGGCACTTCCATGGTGTTTTTGCACTTGGGATATCCGCTGCAGCCCAGGAATTTTCCACGCCGGCCGTTGCGGATGGTCATCGGTTTGCCGCATTCATCGCAATCGATGTCCGTGGCGATGTTGGTCGGGGCGGCACTGGGGGCAAGGGCGGGGTTATCGCCGACAACTTTTGCCGCCAGCTCGCGGGCCTTGCTGGCTTCTTCGTTCAGCAACGGCACGAGTGCCTCGGCTTGCTTCAAGTCAGCGCCGGTGAGCTTGGCGAGGGTTTTGGTATTGCGGCATTTGGGATAGGTTGAGCACCCTAGCCAGGGGCCGCGTTTGGCGCCGCCGCGGAGGACCATGTGGTTCCCGCATTTTTCGCAGGCGATGGTCGTTTGGATCTTCACCTTCGGCGCGAGAGGTTTGCCCTCTTTGTCGAGGTTGATGATCGTGGTGCAGCTTGGCTCGCCCTTTTCGTTCTTCACCGAATAGCCCGAGCAGCCGAGGAATTCGCCGAACCGGCCTTTGCGCTTGATCATCTCGCGGCCGCACACCGGGCATTTGAATTCACTCACTTCGCGCAAGGTTGGTTTGCCCTGTGCGTCGACAGGCTGCGTGGTCTTGCATTCCTTGTCGGAGCAGGCCAGGAAAAAGCCGGTCTTGCTGATGCGATAAAGCATCGGCTTGCCGCATTTGGGGCAGGTGTAGGGGCTGGCCGCGCCGCCGGCGTGTTCGAGTTTTCCCAGCGCGCCTTCCACGGTTTCGTGGAATGGGCCGTAGAAATCCTGGAGCAGCTTGATCCAGTCCTGGGTTTTTTCCTCGACGGCGTCGAGCTTGCCTTCCATTCCCGCCGTGAACTGCACGTTCATGATCTCGGGGAACGCCTGGATCAATTTATCGGTGACGACTGAGCCAAGCAGCGTGGCGAAAAAACGCCGATCCTGCTGCTCGACATATTTGCGGTCCTGGATCGTCTGAATAATGCTGGCGTAGGTACTCGGCCGGCCGATGCCGAGCCGCTCGAGCTCCTTGACCAGCGACGCCTCGGTAAACCGCGGCGGCGGCTGGGTGAAGTGCTGCGTCGGGTCGATCTCGATCGGCCAGACCGGCTGCTTCTCGGCCAAAGTCGGCAAAAGCTGGTCTTCGCTACTGATGCCCGCCACGCGCATGAACCCATCGAAGACGAGTTTGCGCCCAGTGGCACGAAAAACCGCGTCGCCGCCGGTGGTCTTGCTGACGATCGTGACGGCGGTCTGGTCAAATTCCGCCGGGGTCATCTGGCTGGCGACGGCGCGCCGCCAAATCAAATCGTAAAGGCGCGATTCATCGTTGCCCAGCTTCGAGCGGGCCGCTTCAGGAGTCAGGCTGACATCCGTGGGCCGAATCGCTTCGTGGGCTTCCTGCGCGCTCTTGTTCGACGAGCTATAAACGTTGGCTTTGTCCGGCAGATATTTGCCGCCGAACTCTTTGCCCACATACGACCGGATCATCGTCAGCGCCTCGGCTGACAGATTGGTCGAATCGGTACGCATGTAGGTGATATGCCCGGATTCATACAAGCCCTGGGCGATTTTCATCGTCCGCTGCGCGCCGAAACTGAGCCGGCTCGAACCGGCCTGCTGCAGCGTGCTGGTGATGAACGGCGCGGGCGGCTTGCTGGTCGTGCGCTTCTTCTCGATTGAGCGCACGGTGAAATCGGGACATTTATCCAGCCGGCCAATGAAGCTCGTCAGGTTCTTCGCCGGACCTTTGGCGTCGGGGTCTTCTTCGGTCTCGACTTTGTCAATGAGGAATCCAAGCAGCTCGGCGGCCTTGCGGGCATCATCATTGTTGTTGACTTCAAACTTCTTGCCAGCCAGTTCGACCAGCTCGGCCACGAACGCCGAGTGATCGGCCAGCCAGCGTTCGCGTTCCTGCTTGGTGCGTTCGCCGTTGCCGGTGTGGGTGAGAAAATGATGCCATTCCCCAGCCAGCTTTCGGCAGCCTTCGGCGTTTCCCTGGGCTGAGAAAATCGCGCCGATTTTCCAATACTCTTCGGGAATGAATGCCTGGATTTCGCGCTCGCGCTCGACAATGAGCCGAACCGTGACACTCTGCACCCGCCCGGCGCTAAGGCCTCGGGCAACCTTCTTCCAAAGCAGCGGCGAAATTTCGTAGCCGACGATCCGGTCGAGAATGCGCCGGGCCTGCTGGGCGTTGACCCGGTCTATATCTATATGTGTGAAGTTCTTGAACGCCTTCTGAATTTCGCTCTTGGTGATGGCATTAAAAATAACCCGCCGGGCCTTGGCGTCAGAAACGCCAAGCGCCTCTTTCAGGTGCCATGCGATGGCTTCGCCTTCGCGGTCCAAGTCGGTTGCCAGATAGACGTGTTCGCTTTCCTTGGCGAGTTTCTTCAGTTCGGTAACGAGCTTGCCTTTGCCGCGTTCTTCGATGACGACGTAATCCGGGACGAAGGTTTTAAGGTCGACGCCCATGCCGCTGGATGGCAGGTCGCGAATATGGCCCATCGAGGCTTTGACGATGTAATCGTCGCCGAGGTACTTGTTGATCGTCTTGGCCTTTGCGGGCGATTCGACGATCACGAGGTTTTTTCCGTGTTTAGCCATGGTGTTCAGTCTGCCCCCCGTGCAATCACGCTCAATTTATTGCGCCTGGGCCGGCGTCCTTTCGACGAGCCTGGGACGATCCCTTCAATGGCCGTCCTATCGACCGCAGGCAGCAGGCTCTTGACGATTAAACCGTTTATGACGGGTCATCGCCGATAAACCGAGCGTCCGATAACTGGGCCCAAGCGGCGAAAATCGGTCGCTCAAGCCGCCAGCTTCCCGTTACAAGGGGCGGCAGTTTGAACGACTAGCAAACGGCGTGTCAAGTGCCAGCCCCCAGTGAGCGGGACAACTCTACTACGCCGGTAAGGGGTGGGGGTTCAACCTGGCGATTGGCGGAATTGCCATTCCAATTCTCCACGTAAATTATTCCAGAATATATACTTATGCGAAAACATGTCGCCGACTTTCACCTTCCAGGCGTGGCGTGGGTTTGTTTCAAACCCGGCAGCGGATGGGATGAAGATTTACACCGAATGTTGCTGAAAGTCTGAGTATGGCAGCCATGGACGAACTCATTAGGAAGCTCCAGTTTACAATTTCATGGCGTGGTCGTAGCCTGTCGGGCCGCACCTTCAACTGGAGACATTTAATGTATTTGGAATCGAACAGTCGCGCTGGCCGTCTCAACCTGCGGTGGGGCCGAATGGCGATTTGGGCATTGGCGGGGTTGTTGCCGTTGTTCGCAAGCGCCTGCGAGCATGCCCCCAGCGCTACGACCCCAAAACAGGCCGCCGCCATTTTTGCCAAAGCCGCCAAGGCCGGCGACATGGACACCCTGCATAAAGTCGCCTTCGGCACCGACGCGGAATTCGACCTTGCCAAAGGGTTCGGCGAACAGGCGCAGGCATTCGAGCACTTCTCGGCCGCGGCAGCGGATAAATTCGGGACCGACGGAAACACCAGGGGCATGTCGCTCGATATTGCCAGTGAACTTGACTCGACTGAGGAAAAAATCGACGGCGATTCGGCGCAGCTCATCTCCAACGCCGGCAACGGCGAGGAATCCGAGCCGATCCGTCTGAAGAAGATTGACGGAGGCTGGAAGATCGATCTTTCCTTCCTCGACAAGGACGCCGCCGCCAGGGAAAGCTCCGAAAAACTGCCCGCCGTGGCAAAAGTGTGGGACAAAGCGACCGAGGAGGTGAAAGCGGGAAAATTTGACACATTCGCCCACGCCAAGGCCGCCGTCGGATTCCGGCTTAAGATCGTGCGGCTCGGCGAAGCAGCCGGCCGGCTGGCCACCGCCCGCGCTGACATCTCATCATTTGAGGCCGCCCTTGAGGAATACAAGAAGGACGCCGGCGAATACCCCCTCACATCCGACGGCCTGATCGCGTTAACCCAGAAACCGGCGGCGGCAAGCAACTGGCACGGCCCCTACCTGAAGGCGACGATTTTAAATGATCCGTGGGGCCATCCGTACATTTACGAATCGCCGGGCCATTACAACATCTCGGCCTACGACATCCATTCGATGGGCCCGGATGGGAAGGATCAGACGGCCGATGACATCACCGACTGGACGGCGACGCCGCAATAATTGATTATTCTTTGGATTTTCGTTTTAATGCTTTTCGGGTTATTCATTTTACAACAGGTCCCCGGGCGCCGGGGATGTTCTTCCCATTATCGAGGAGTGATCATGAACCGTGCTCGCACTGTTTCGGTGGCTTATACTGTGTTCGCGATTTTCATGGGCGTTGCGGCGGGGGCGATGCTTCCCGGCTGCAACCGCGGGCCGGATATTTCGACGCCCAAAGCGGCGGCGGCATCGTTCGCAAAGGCCATGGAGACCGGCGACACCGACGCTTTGAAAAAGACGACCAAGGGCACTGATGCCCAATTCGCCACGGTGCAAAAGATGGCCGGTATGGTCAAGGCCGCCAAGCATTATCAGGACGCATTGGTTTCGAAATTCGGGGACAAGGCCAAGGCGGACGAAATGGGCGCCCCCAAATTCGCGGAAAACTATGCCGACGCGGTGGAAAAAATCGATGGTGACAAGGCCACTGTAACACCCAAGTCCGGCGAGCCCATCAAGCTGGTTAAGGATTCTGATGGATGGAAAGTCGATCTGGCAGTGATTGACGCGGCGGGGACGATTTTCGACAAGATGGCCAAGCCCATGACCGACGCCTTTGAATCCGCCGCCAAGGATGTTGAGGACGGAAAGTTCAAGACGGCCGAAGAGGCGAATGCCGCGTTTATCAAAAAGATGGGTAGCATGCGGTAAGCCACGATTGGTGTGAAAAAGCACAGTTCGCGAAGGCTTGTCGCCTTCGCGAGCTGCCTGCATTTTTCTTCGATAAAAGCGTTTGCGGATTTATCGCCGTGACAGCCCTTGATCACTGCCCGCGATGCAGCCAGGAGATCATTTGCTCCGGCGGGATATAGTGGACGCGGTCGGTTTCTTTGCCGTCTGCATCAAAGCGGATGAGGGTTGGGATTCCGCTGACGCCGTACTTTTGGGCGCGGGCGACGGAGGCGGGACCCTGCGAGGTGAGGTCGACGGTGATCATCATGTAGTGGCCGTTGATCTCGTTTTGAACATCATCGCGCCCCAGCACGTTTTCATGCAGCGCGCGGCAGGCAGGACACCAGTCGGCGGTGAAGAGAACCAGCGCCGGCATGTGCGCCGCCTGCGCCTGCTCGACGGTGGCATCCCAGCGCGGGCTTAACCCGTCGGCGGCGAACGTCGAGCGCGGATGGAGCTTGTATGCCACGCCCGCGGCTACCAGCACCACGGCGACGATGGCAATAATATGGCCGTTTTCGCTGAAGAAACTTCGCTCCGGCACACCCTGTTCATCCGCCATGTGATGCCTCTTGTATGTGAAAAAGCAGTTCGCTGCGGCAAGGATCGGCTATTTCCAGCCGGGGAATAACCACCTTGCCCGGGCGGAACATCCCGCAATACCACTACTAACCGTCCTTTCCAAACGGATGGAATTGAGGTTCTGGTCAATTGCCTTTGGGCCTGCGTGTTAAGATTTCGCGAACCCCTGGGAGTTATCTGGTTTACGAAGAATTCGTTTGTAGAATTCCAGGGCATGGGCCTTTGTAAATCCTTCGCCATCGCTGCGCTGATTGTCTGCTTCAACACAATTCCCGTTGCGTCCGCAAAGTCGACGGCCGGCGAATCCACGCCTGTCTCGACGCGCGACTGGAAGCTGCATCCGGCGATCGTTGAGCTCCCCGAAACCGCTGATGTTTACGCGCTGGGCGATGTGCATGGCGATTGCGATCGGATGGTGCAACTGCTCGCCGGCGCAAAACTGATCGCCGCCGTTCCGGCAACATCCCAAGCCGTGAAATGGAGCGGAGGAAAGGCCGATCTGATTGTTACCGGCGACATGATCGACAAATACGATCAGTCGCTTCGGGTCATCGCCGTTTTGCGGGTACTGCAGCCTCAGGTTGACGCTGCGGGGGGGCATCTGGTGATTTGCCTGGGCAATCACGAGGCGGAATTTTTGGCCTCCGGGGGCGATGACAAGAAGGGGGCGGAATTCGAAAAAGAACTCCAGGCCGCCGGCATTTCACCCGGCGACGTTGCCGCCGGCCGCGACAGCGGCGGGATCGGCGCATGGCTTCGCGACCTGCCCGCCGGAGCTAAAGTCGGGGACTGGTTCTTTTGCCACGCCGGCAACACCGGCGGGAAGAAACTGGCCGGGCTTGAAACAGAATTGCAACAGGCGCTCGAGCAAATCGGATTTTCAACGCCGTTGCTGATCGATCCCAACTCGATGCTGGAAGCGCGAATGCATCCCCGGCCCTGGTTTGACGCAACCAGCGACCCAGGGCTGAAGGATGTAAAACCGCCGAGCGTGCCTGAAACCAAGAAGGAACGAAAAAAGACCGAGAAGGAAGAAAAGAAGGAAGAGAAGAAAGAAAAAAGCCAGTCATCGGCCGCGCCACCGAAACTGGTGGAAACAGTCCAGGCCCTGGGCGTGAAGCATCTGGTGATCGGCCATCAGCCCGGCAAAGCGACTTTTTCCGATGGCACGGTTCGGAAAGAGGGACAGATGTTCGAGCATTACAACGGCATGTTCTTCATGATCGACACTGGAATGAGCCGCGGCGTTTCCAGCGGAAGGGGGGCGGTCTTGCATATTCACGCCGGCAAGTCAAAGCAGAGTGCCACGGCGATTTACGCCGATTCGCAGCAAGCGGAGTTGTGGAAGCAATGAGCCGTTCACGGCGCTTTCGGACCTGCGTCTGCGTGCGAACGGACGGATTTCCCGTATCACGGGCGTCTCGCCCGTGTCCCCTTTTAATTACTGAGCGTTGCGCAAAGATTGTCACACATAAATACGGGAAGGAAACGTCAGATTTCGCCCGGAACACCGTGCGTTTGTAGAAAAACTTCGGTGACAATCTTTGCGCAACGGTCAATAAAACACGGGCGAGACGCCCGTGGTACGGGAAAATCCGCCGGTTTCGCCCCAGGCCCGTATTTTGGTCGCGGCCAGCGGTCTCGCTGAGGAGTACCTCAGTATCAGTATGGCCAAAGGGCAGTCAGTTACCGCAAACCGGCGCCACGCACGCACTTGCCAGAATCTCCATAGTGGCATCCGGCCAGCGGCGGAGATTTATTTTTGCGTGGCGGGGCTGGCGGCATGCGATTTCGGCGGCTTGGCGCCCACGCGCGGGTCAAAGCTGTCGTCGATTTCCCGCACCAGTTTGAAATCCCGCTTGTAATCCACCGGAATGAAACGCACGTGCTTCACGGCGTCCGCCGCATCGCCCTGTGAATCTTCCCCGGCGTCGGCGCTGGTCATTTTCTCAGACTTGAACGAAATGATCGCCTGCTGAATTTTCGCGGCCAGTTCGGGCTTCAAATCGTAGAAACATCCGATCGTCGCGCGGGGAATCACTTCCGAACTATAGATGACCTTGTATTGCGATTCCTTAATATCGCCGTCGGCCAGCATTGACTGCAGCTTCTCGTCGGAAACCGCCGCCGAATTAAACTTATGAGCAATCACCCCCTTGATCGACTTTTTCTGGCTGACTGACCAGGTCACATCGTAATCAACATTTGGCCGCAAACCTTCATTGTGCAGAAGCAATGTGACGGCGGCGCGATAGCCGGTGATGGAACTGGGCGTTGTGCAGACCAGTGCATGTTTCTTCAAATCGCCGGGGTGGGATATTTCGCTATTCGGCGCGACGATAATGTCGAGATGGTTTCCAATCGCTCCGCTTTCGTCGCCGACGACGGCGAATGGCTGAAAGCCATAATTGTTAACGAGAAACGGCGCCTCCGGCGCATGCACAACCACCACCGATATTTTGCCATCCTTGATGGCGTCCAAATCCTCGGGGTTGTTGTCAAATGACCTGTCGATAACCTTTCGGCCGGTGACGGCGGCGATGTGCGCCTCAAATTTCTCCCAATCCAGCCCGATTTTGTCGGTGTCGCTGGCGACCACGTGGGCAAGAACAATCGTGGCCGGATCGCGCGATTTATCCGCCGACACTGGATCAGCCAGCATGCGATTGCCGACGTCGGTGAACTGGGCGGCCAGATGCTTCGGCGGCTGCTTGACCAGCCCCATCGAGCGCGTGGTAACATCCGCCACGTCATTTCTTGCTTGCGAAGCCTGATAGGTTCTGTAAGCGGAGTTGAGGGTGATACCCAAGGCGCCGACGACCAGCAGCCATAGAACGAGCCTGATGCCGATTTTCATGCTTGATGTCCAATGCTGAAATGGGATTGCCGCCGGGACCGAACGATGCCCGCTTATTTGGCGGTGAATCAGATCGGCCGCGCCTCAATCGATAACAAACAACGCCCGAGCGTAGAACGCCATTATAAAGGCTGAATGAAGAAAGGAGGATTTCCGACAACTATAACACTTTTCAGGTTGGTGGCGCGTGTGCGCGACCGTCATCCTGAAACACCCATCCGTGAAGCTGCCCGGTTCTTGAACGGACGGGTCCGCCATCCTGAGCTGAGGTATGCCGAAGGATCTAAAATAACCTTGCGCAATTCGTGTAGGGTCCGCACTGCGGACCATTACGTTTGAGGCGGAAAAAACGGTCCGCAGTGCGGACCCTACGAAGATTCGAGGCGCCGAATCGCGCAAGGTAATTTAGCTCGCCTGCACGTAGCGGCAAAATCCTTCGGAGGACCTCAGGATGACGATTGCCCGTCGATCAAGCTGGAAAACGCTCTAATATGTTGCAGGGATTAATATCGAGCCGTTTCCGATCATTCCGGTCACGGAACCAACACAGGCACTTGTTTTCGCTCATCCACCGGCGCTTCGCGCTCGGCTTTGTCGCGGCGGAGGGTTGGATCCTCTTCGCCTTCGGGCCAGAGATGAAATCCGCCGCGATCAGGCCCGACGCGCCACACGCCCCAGAGCCACATGCCATCGCCTTCATTGGCGCCGTCATAATGGATGCGGTGGGCGTGCTCGTATTGCTTGGTCATCACGCATTTGCCGGTCTTGAGGTCGTAGCGGCCGTCGAATGAGAAGCGCCCGACAATGTCGGCCCCGCTCCCGCCAACTTTTCCCCCGGCAAACCAGAGCGAAAGCCGCATCTTCTGTTTCCCCATGCCGCGCTGCACCCAGAAGCCCGTCCATGGGCCGGACGGAAACCGCGGATCGGTTTCGCTGCGCGGGCGGGGATTGTCGGATTCGTCTTTCATCGGCCGATCAATTATACCTGAAGGCCCGACGTTGACTCATTCCAAGCGAATTCGCCGGAAAAACCCTGGAGCAAATCGGATGTTAGAACTCCCCGAGCCTGCCCCGCGTCCCGAACCCTGGAAGACCTTTCGCACCCATGCGCATCGCGGCTGGGCAAAACCTTTTGTCTACTTCGACTGGGTTTCGGCGTACATCGCGTGGCATCTGTCGCGGTGGTCGCTCTTGAAGGTGCTGGCGTACGCCGAGACGTTTTCCGTGCTGATTGCCCTGATCGTATGGGTTGCCGAGGCCAAGGAGCGCCGCCAGCAGAAACACTACCAGGCATGGCAGGTGATCAATACCGCCCAGGGAAAGGGGGGCAGCGGCGGCCGGGTCGATGCGCTGGAACAGCTTAACGACGATCATGTGCCGTTGGTGGGTGTCGATGTTGCCGAGGCGTTTTTGCAGGACGTGCATCTGGAAAAGGCCCGGCTTCGGCGAAGCATCTTCCGCGCCGCCGACATGCGCAACGCCCACCTGGGCAAGGCCGAAGCCGCCGACGCGATATTTACGTCGGCAAATCTGCGCGGCGCGGATTTGCGCAATGCGGATCTCAGTGGCTCGACGCTTGTTGACAGCGACCTGACCGATGCCGACATGGGCGCTGCAAACGTGCATGGCGTTAATTTTGACCGGGCCGACCTGCGCGGCGCGGATTTGTCGGGCATCAACGATTGGCAGGCGATCAGCTCGATTCACCTGGCGAATATTGCCGGGGTAAAAAACCCGCCGGCTGGGTTCGTTTCCTGGGCCGTCGGGCATGGCGCGGTGCAAATCACTGGGTCGGATGAATGGAGCGCCCTGCTAGCCAAAGATAGCGCGGGAAAATAGGCCAAAGTTCTGGCTCGTTCGAGCCTGTTTCGTGAGACGGGCGTCCCGCCCGTGCGTGAAATCTTGCGGCCAGAGTGCGCCCATTTCTCGAGAAACTCTTCATCTTCGATCAAGGCACGGCCGAGACGGCCGTGTCACGACGGAGCTTCGCGACAGGGCTGATCACAACCCTTTCAAAGCAATTCCCGCGTGATTTCACCTGTTTCCATTTATTTCACCCATTTTTTGTCCAAACCAACGGCAGCAGGGCGATATCTTAAGTTATGAATTCATTTTTTCCCCCATCCACGAACGCAGTCGTTGAACGTCTGGAATCGCGCACGTTTCTCTCCGTTTCCCCCGCGACGTTGTCGACCGACCAGCAGCAACTTCGAACCGACAACGCGGCTTACGCCGCCGACATGCAAACCTGCAAGCAGATGATTGCTACCGACAAGGCAAAGGTGAATGCCGACAGCCTGAGCGGCCGCAGGCACCTGGCCGACCTTCAGAAGCAGCTTGCCACCGATCAGGCCACGCGCAACGCGAAGCTGAAGCTCGACCGCGCCAACGCCAACATCGCCGCCGCCGGCGATAACGGCGTCATCAAGCGCGACAACGTGACCATTCGTGTGGATAAAAATAATCCCTCACAACTGGCAATCGATAACCAGAAGCTGATTGCCGACAAGATTCAGTTGGAAAGCGATCACGTCAAATTCAGCACGATTTTGCTGAACGATGATGCCAATACCCAGTCGATCATTCTCGCCGACCAGCAGGCGATCGTGACCGCCCGCGCCACGGCCGATAATGCCGCCTTGCAGCAGGACCAGCAAACGCTGCTTTCGGATCAACAGGCGTGCCTGACAAAACTGGCCGCCGACCAGATCAAGATTCTGAACGATCAACTGAAGATCGCCCAGGATACGGCGACGGCGTGATTCCACTTTCCATCCGGCCGCGCGGGATCCAGTGCGGATCGGGAAACACGAATCGTAGGGTCCCGCCTTGGCGGACGCTTTCAGCACGTATCCGCCTGAACGCACTGACCTGCCTCGCAAAATCGCTAAGGACGCGTCCGCCGAAGGCGGAACCTACCGCTATCCGACGCGGAGCAAGGGCGGGATTCTCTGAAGTGTGCACATCTTCTGTAAGGAAGTGCGGGCCGTCGGGGCGCACGCAGTCGTCTAAGCGACAAGCAAGTCTATTCGGCCTTGTGCACGGTTCAGAGAATCCCGCCCGCGCCGACGCATTATGCCGCATCGCCGTGCATTGCTGTGCATCATTCGGCGAGCGCTGCGAGTGTTCGGGCACACCGCCGCCAACGCCTCGCGAGTGCTTGTGCATATCAAGCCTCCAAGTCACGTCCGTTGCCGCGCGATTGAATTCTCTGAACCATGCACAAGGCCGAGTAGACTTGCTGGTCGCTTAGACGACTGCGGGCGCCCCTACGGCCCGTACCTCCTTGCAGAAGATGTGCATACTTCAGAGAATTCAATCGCTGCGCGTGCGCACGATGCGGAGGAGCCGTCGCTGTAGGGTCCGCCTCGGCGGACGCGTTCATAGCGACTATCTTATGCGGAGCCAGGGCGGGATTCTCTGAAGTGTGCACATCTTCTGCAAGGAAGTGCGTGCCGCTGGGGCGCCCGCAGTCGTCTAAGCGACAAGCAAGTCTAGTCGGCCTTGTGCACGGTTCAGAGAATCCCGCCCGCGCCGATGCATGATGGCGCATCGCCGTGCATTGTTGTGCATCATTCGGCGAGCGCTACGAATGCTCGGGCATACCGCCGCCAAGGCCTCGCGCATATAAAGCCTCCAAGTTACGTCGGTTGCTGCGCGATTGAATTCTCTGAACCATGCACAAGGCCGAGTAGACTCGCTGGTCGCTTAGACGACTGCGTGCGCCCCGACGGCCCGTACCTCCTTGCAGAAGATGTGCATACTTCAGAGAATTCAATCGCTGCGCGTGCGCGCGGTGCGGCGGACGCTACCGGGCAGCTTTCATCCAAACAATAAGTGTCTATCATTTCCCGATCGCATCGCGCGAACGGCATGTCCCGCGACGGCCGTGATACCGGAGGGCCACATGGCACAGGCAATTACCATCACATTGGAGAAACAACTGCCCGAAGCGCAGGCGGCTTACGAGAAAGCGGCCGGCGGCCGGGCGCTGGCGCGCGAAGCCGAGCGTCTGGAAACCGCCGCCCGGGCGAAGAAGGTGGCGTCGCTGACCTCGATGCTGTCGGAGAGCCAGGCCGCCCTCATCGCACAGATGAAGGAAGAGGGATTCGATCCGTCGAAAATGCGGCTTCCGCCGGAAGAATGGTTCGCGGCGGGAGAAGGCCTGAAGTCCGTTCGCGGGTTGGCCGAGCATGTCGGCGCTAACCTGAACAACTTCAAGCAGCCCAATCCTATCTTGCGCGATTTGAAAGCCGCTGAGGCACTGCTTTCGGCGGCCGAGGCGGGGGGCGTGCGATTCCACTTCACGAAAGCCGAGCGGTAAGAGTTCCTTACAAAATGGGATGAACGCCAAGACGCCACGGACGCCAGGATCGGAAAGAAGAGATGGAATCATCGGTAATTCCGTGTTCTCTTGGCGCTCTTCGCTTGGCGTTCCTGGCGTCTTGGCGTTCGTTTTTAGCATCTTGTGAGGAGGTTGAAGAGCCGCGCACGCAGGGTACTCCCGGAGTAAGCGGAGTTAGTCGTGCGAACGCCGCTTACTTCGGGAGTACCCTTCGTGCGCGGCTCCTTTTGCCCAATCTTAAAG
>DASRRM010000009.1:0-14316 GCA_035695715.1 Tepidisphaeraceae bacterium | reverse complement strand
GCGTCTTTGGTAACCGCCGTGCCCCGCGTCGCACTACTCATCGCGCCATTAAACTGAAGCACTACCCGACAAACAACAGCACCCCGCCAATGGCGATCGCCCCGCCGGCCAGGCGCGCCAGCGCGGGAAGTCGGTTGCGATTCAGCGTCACGCCCAGGGCGATTCCGGCCAGGTGCAATATTGTCGTCGCAATGACGAAACCCACGGCAAACGTCGCGAAGGCCACGCCTGGTTGCATTTCTGCGCCGTGGGCGTAGCCGTGAAACATCGCGAAGAGCGCAGTGAGGCCAAACGTCAGCGGGACGGCCAGCCGCGAGCCGCCGGCGACGATCAGGCCAAGCAGCAAAACCGACGCGGCGATTCCCTGCTCGACAGCGGGCGGAACGTGCCCGGCGTTAAAGCCCAGCACGCCCCCGGCGATCATGAAGGAAATAAACGTCAGCGGCAAAAGCCAAAGCGCCCGCCCGCCGATCTGCACGGCGCACAATCCGACGGCAACCATCGCCAGGATGTGGTCGATGCCGAGAAACGGGTGGGAAATGCCCGCGGAAAACCCGCCGCTGGCGCCGTGGCCGGGATGGGCGGATGCGACCGTTGCGAATGCCAGCACCGAAGCGCCGGCGGCGATAACAATTGACCTGGACTTCATGAGAAACTCCTTTATCAATATGCCTGCTCCACTAATTGCTGTTCTCCACGATTAGAGCGTTTTCGGATTGGTGTGGCGGCTGATCGTCATCCCGACACACCTGCCGCATGAAAATGTCCGATATGGACAATCGTCATCCTGAGGTACTCCGAAGGATCCGGCTCGCCTTGGCGTACCGCCTACATCCTTCGGAATACCTCAACTCAGGATGACGGTCGCGCAGACGCGCCACCAATAAGCGTCACACCACTTCAAACTGCCACAGGCGCCGAAGCTTGCTGAGCGGCCTTGGCCGATCGCGATTCCCGTGCCTCAGCAATCCGCGATTCAATAAAATCAAGCAACGCCGGCATTCCGGCCCCGCTCTTGGACGATAGCTCGAAAATCCGCATCCCCGGACGCACCGCCTGAATGCTTTTGTGCGCGGCGGCGGAATCGAATTCAACCGCGGCGGCAAGGTCGATCTTGGTAATCACCGCCACGTCGGCGGTGTTGAAGATCGTCGGATATTTCAGCGGCTTGTCCTCGCCTTCGGTGACCGACATCAACACCAGCCGCAAGTTTTCGCCAAGGTCGTAGCTTGATGGGCACACCAAATTCCCGACATTCTCGATGAAGAGCACCTCGACATGATCCGGCAGCCATCCTTCCATCGCGCTCTTCACCATCTCCGCTTCGAGATGGCACACGGTTCCCGTCACGATTTGCTTCACCGGCACGGAACTGCGCGCCAAGCGCACGGCGTCGTTGTCTGTGGCAAGATCGCCGACCAGGGCAGCGGTGCGATGGCGCTTTCGCACCAGTGTCAAAAGCTGTTCCAGGAAGGCCGTCTTTCCCGAGCCGGGGCTGGAAACCAGGCTGACGACGAAAATGCCGGCGTCGTGAAACCGGTCGCGCAGGGCGCGGGCCGTCACGTCGTTTTGCTTCAGGACCTTTTGCCGGACTTCAACCAGACGCGTTTGCGTGCTCATCGGATAACTCCATCGCGGTCACCTCAAGCTCCCGGCCACTGATCAGGTTCATCGTCGGCGTGCCGCACGTGGCGCAGCAAATTTCCTGAATGCTCCGCGCCGGCTGAGGGCCCTGGCAAACGGCGCAATCCAAAACGATCGGCGTCTCCTCGATCAGCAGCCGGCATTGCTC
The DNA here is from genome assembly GCA_035695715.1 of Tepidisphaeraceae bacterium. Taxonomy (GTDB): domain Bacteria; phylum Planctomycetota; class Phycisphaerae; order Tepidisphaerales; family Tepidisphaeraceae; genus RYN-428. Next base: position 12,524 of record DASRRM010000009.1, on the reverse strand, counting down.
CATGCCTTCGCTTTCGCGGGCCAACTCGAACGCGGACAAAAGCGCGGCGCTCACCACGCCCGACAACGGCCCCAGGCGAAGATATATCGCGAGCACGCGCCCGCCGCCATGGTTCTGCGCCTCTTCGGCGGCCACGTCGAGCAGGCTGATGGCAATCGAAAGTTCGTGCATGCGATTACATCCGGCGCATTTTAAGGTAGCGCTGAATCTCCGGCCACATCCACGCCAGCCCGATGGCCATCAGCGCCAGGACGACGATGCCGCTGATGGATGATTTTTTATGATGGGCGAATGGGTGATGCGAACTGTGGTGATGGAACAGTTCACTGGGATGTTCGATAAGTTCTGCGATGCGTCCCATGATGATTCTCCTTCTGTTAGAGATTCTGGCTGCACGCTCGGAGATGGACCGACGGGCCAAGAGTGGACCTTCGGTCCGACCGCTACGCGGGTTTGGTCCAACTTGGTAGGGTCCGTACCGCGGACCATCTTTCCACGGGTGCAATCGGTCCGCGGTGCGGACCCTACAACAATCACGCGCGGTCACTTACGAGCGAATCTGGGTCTGACCGCTTCGCGGATTCCATTTTCTGCTATCGATATCGATCGCGCTTAACTACTCGCATCTTTATCGCGGACTGCTCAGGGACGCGACGGATTCACCAGCGACGCGCGCCGCTTCGCCGAGAATTTCCGCCACCAGCGCGTCGATCATTTCGATCGCCCGGTCGACCGCCGCCATAACGGGCGGGCTCATCTCCATCTGCATTTCCATATCCGTTTCCGGATTGACCGGCGACGGTTCGCATCCGACCAGCAGCACGCGCCTGACCTTTCCGCCCTGCGATCTTACCAACGCCAGCACCCGGGCGGGATCAAGGTTGTGCCCTTCCAGAAGCGGAATTCCTTTGACAACTGGCACATCATCCTGCGGCCGCGGCTCGATCAGAAACACCGTCCCCGGCGCCTCTCCGCGCGAGACGGCATCCACAAGAATTGCTGTATCACATCCGTCGAGCAGCGCATAGGTCAAATCGATCCCGCGAATGCCAAAATCCACCACCCGCACGCCCGCCGGAATCGGCCGCCGAAGCAGCCGCTGCGCCACTTCAACGCCAAAGGCATCATCCCCCAGGAAAATATTCCCGATGCCGGCGATGAGGATGGGGGTTGGGTCGGACATCATTATTTTCATGTGTATCGGGTCTGCACGAAAAAACCTATGCAGAATTTCACGAAAGGCACCGAAGTCCATTGCCTTAAGACGCCGGTTCTGAGGTACTCCGAAGAGCCGGGTTCTTCGCGGGATAGACCCGGCTCTTCGGAGTACCTCAGAACCGGCGTCGAGCGGACGACCCGCGAAACGATAAAGAAAAACTGCACACGTTATTTTCGGGCACATCAGTAACTCAGAAGCTCTAAATCGGTTCCACCTCATCCGGCCGGAAGAAGAACCGGTGTCCCGGCTTTCCCGCCACGCCGAAATCCGCGCCGGGGTCGTCGTCCACGGTGACGGCCAGGTGAATTCGGTCCTCGTAATCCTGCTCGATGACGGCGATTGTCGCGATCTTGCCGTCGAGCATCATGTCGAACGCATCCGCGCCGCCTTTGGGGCGAAGACGCACGCGGTCGCCGGCGTGTAGCTCAACGCCGCCGGCGCGAATGCTGGGAAGCTTGGGACGATCCGCCATCGGGTCCCATGCCGGAAGCACGTCGGCGGCGGGAAAGGGGTCGGTATTTCGCATGCCGCCGTGAAGATTCATGAGCTGCTCCCGCGCAAGGTTTTCGGTTCGTTTAAGCATGAGATCCGTCCGGGGGTCGATGGAGGAGACGTCGCGCTTTTCCTCGTCGGTGAGGGTAAGGATTCGCAGCGAGAGGATTTCGTCGATCTCGCCGCCGTCGAATAAATCGCCGGGGCTTTCCGGGGCGATCTGCGGATAGTCGTAGAGAATAATGGGCGAGGCAAGGATGGCATCGGCCGCGCCGGCCTCGCCGACAAGGACAGGCCAGACGCCAACGTTGTTGCACGCGGCGGCGGCATCCTTCCATTCGTCGGGCGGGTCGGTCATGGAGATGAAGCGGCCGTTGTCAACGCCGAGAATGGCGTGGGTGGAAACCAGGGCGTGCATGAGCGCTTCGTCGCGCGAGAACTGTCGTGGCACGGGCGGCCCGCCCGTGTTTTCATTGCTCGTGCGGATGGCATCCGGCTGCGCCGACGGTTGGGGTGGCGCTTGTCCGTCATCAATGTCAAAAGACATGGGCGAGCCGCCCATGCCACGTGGCACAGGCGCCCCGCCCGTGTTTTCATGTTGCGTGCGCGCGGCATCTGGCGCGGTTTGTGTAGGGTGGGCGTACTCGCCCACCACGTTTCCTGCGTGCGATGGCGAGGCGGTGGGCGAGTACTCCCGCCCTACGGATCCTTCCCCGGTCGAAGTGAGCGGTTCACCCATCCCACTGGAATTTGCGATCCGCACCGAAAGCTTAAACGCGCCACCACCGATCGGCCCGGCTGATATTTCCACCGTGCCGGCGATGGCGTGCTGATCGCGAATCAATACTGCCGCGAGCTGTCCCTGACTGTTGGAAATCTCTTCGCGCGAGCGACTGGCAGGGAATGAAAACTCTTGCCGCAGTGGGCCGGCGATGATGTCTCTAATTCTCGTCGGCGTTATAGCGATCGCGCGCTCCATCGCCTCCTGCCAGCGCTGGTATTTTTTCCCGCCGACACTTACCGAATCGACAAATGCCAGCGATTGCAAATCCGAACCGGACGGGATTGCAACTTTTCGATCGATCAAATGCAGGAATCGCGCCTTAGCTTCGACGGTCGATGCTTCGCTGCCGAGAATGATGCATTCGGCGAGCAGCGACCAAGGGTCGCCGGTTTGCATCGATTCGCTGTAGGCTTTGGGATACAGGCCGCCGAAGGTCCAGCGGTGCTGGTTCTTCACCGAGGGCCGATAGGGATACAGAATGTATCCTTCATACAGCACGGCCTGGGCGATTTTTTCCACCACTTCTTCGTTCATGAAACCGATTCCTCGGCCCCGTCGAGCAACGCCTCCAGCGCCTTCTCCCAGCTTGGCAGAAAGTTGGCGCTCTTGTAAGCATACAGGCGCTCGAAAACATCCTTGCGCAGCCGCAGCCAGGCGCTGTTGGGATAATAAAGCTCCATCATTTCTTTCCACGTATCGATCGGCAGGCGGGAATTCGCCTCTTTTTCCCAGGGAATCTGCGCCACCTGCAAAGCGCCGTCTTCGTCGGCGTGGAAAATCGTCCCGCTGAAAAGAAAGCAGAGCGGCACGTCGCCGGTTTCAAGCCCGTGAAAATATTTGGCCGCCGCCACGTTGAAGTCGTAGGTGCAGGGCACCGGCAAATCGACCAAAGTGCTGCCGATGAATGGCGGAATGACCGCAGTGGTGTGCGCCCAAAGCATGCTGCGCAGCGTCTGGCCCCATCGCGCCGGTTCGCCGAACAGATCGACCAGCTGCTCCTGCTCGTTGGGCCCATAACGCCGGCGCGTCGGCTCGATGCGCACCTGGCAGCGCAGCGAAACGTTATGGATCGGCGTTGAAGCCTGGGCGTCGGTGATGCGCAGCTTGAACATCAGCAGCGGCGCGGCGGCATGGGCCGGCGCTTCAACTCCCTCAATGTGGAAACCGAGATTAATCATTTCGCGTCACCGACTTTTCCTTCAATTCGCGAAAGAACTCCGCGATGGCTTTCCACACATCGGCCCCGCCCGAAAGTCCGCGCCAGTTGCCGCGAATCAGGCCGACGAGTTTATAGCATTCATCAATGGGCGCACGGTAATAGTCGCGGGCGGAGCCGACGCGATTGACCAGCAGCGCCTCCACGTCCGGCAGAAGCTGGTTCAGCCGCGGGTTTTCGTTCTTGATCGCTTCCCACGCCTCGGCAGGCACCAGCGATTCCGTCGCCCCGGCCGGGCTGGGATAAAACGCCTGCACCTGCTCACCCAGGCTCGGCACCGTAAAGAATGCCAGGTTGATGGGGATATTCATCGCCTGCCAGTCGGCGTCGGCGAGATGAAAATTCGGCCAATATTCCCCGCGCCGCGGCACGAGCCGGTAATGGCTGCTTTGCCCGCCGCTGAACAGGATGGCGCAGGCATCGCAGGCGCAGGCGAGCTTGCGGTCGGCAGGCGAAAACAAATGCTGATGCGATACGGCAAGATCGGCCGCGCAAAGATCGCAGCGCTCGCGCGGCGGGCGCGGGCGGGCGAATCGCCGAAGAGCGGCCAGCGCGCCGGGGGAAATGCGGCCGGGTTCCGCATTGGGAGCGTCTTGTGGAACGAGGGGTGATGAGGCGGAGGATTCCACGGAAATTCCCGGACTGTGGGTTGATGGATCTGCTTTGCTCTGTCGTAGACTTTGATCGTGACACGGCCGTCTCGGCCGTGCGTGAATCGAAGTTGAAGAGTTAATCGAGAAAGCAATGCAACTCTGACCATGAAAGTTCAAGCACGGGCGGGACGCCCGTGTCACGATGGAGGGTCGAGACGGTGCGTCCAGCTTGCCGCCAGGCTTTCACGCCGGCGGCATTTCCGGCATGCGGGGATCGATCGGCCCCTGGTTTTCCGGGTTCACGCTGGTTGAATCGCGGGCAGAGCGGTAGCCCTTCTTCCCTTTGGTTTCCCGGCCCGCCTCGCGGCCGTGATGCATCACCAGTTCTTCACCTTTATTCGACCCCGGCACATGCACCGGATGCGGCGGCTGTCTGCGAATCATGGCTGTCTCCTGTTTTTGATTTTCCTTGTGCGCTGCGATGCCCAAGCAGTTGCTCCACCGGCACAAATCCCGATGACGCGGCCGGCGCCAAGCCGTCAATCTCAATGGCCGTCACTTCCGGCGCACGCTCGAAGATTGCATCCTCGATGGCGGCTTTGATCTTCCCCGCTGACGACCCGCAGGCGTGGCCGGTGCGCTCCACGCGAACGCGCACCGCGCCGTCGTTAATGCCAACCAATTCGATCGTCCCGGCGTTGGTCTTGACGATGGGCCGGGCCTTGTCCAAAGCCTGGCGCACGCGCGATTCAAAGTCCGCCGGATGAAGGCCGTAGAGCAGCAGCAGGCTGCTCACCAAATCGTCGTTCGACAACCTGGCGAGAATCGCCCCGCCTTCGGGCGCGGCGGCAAGATGGTCCACGATTTTGCCCACCGCCGCCCCGTGGAATTCCATGAGCGTCTGCACGGCTTCCAGGGCCGTGCTGCGCTGCACGGGATCGACAAACGCCTCGATCTCGCGTAGCAGGCCTTCGAGCTTCTGCACGCGTCCGCGAAAGTCGGCTTCTTCGGAAGGGTTGGTCATGGAAGCTCCGGAGGAGGAAACGAGGAATGAAGGAAACGAGGAACGAGGAACGGAGAACGAGGAACGAAAATTCGAGAGAATTCAGAAGGCGTTTCTAACGTTCCTCGTTCTTCGTTCGTCCTTCCTCGTTTCCGCTCGCTCCTCATTCTTTGTTCATCTTTCAGCATTTCCCGCCGCTCCGAACATCGGCACGTGCCGAACTTCCAGCAGCTTTCCTGCGCCGGTGTACATATGCACGCCGCACGGCAGGCATGGGTCAAAGCTGCGCACGGCGCGCATGATGTCGATTCCCTTGAACTTGTCCGGGCCGTTTTCCTCGAAGATCGGCGTGTTCTGCACGGCGTCTTCGTAGGGGCCGGGCGTTCCGTGAATGTCGCGCGGGCTGGCGTTCCAGGGCGTTGGGGGATAGGGGTGATAATTGGCGATTTTTCCGTCGCGAATCACCACGTGATGCGAAAGCACGCCGCGCACCGCTTCGTGGAAGCCGCAGCCGATCGCTTCATCGGGAACCGTGAATTCGCTCCACGTCTTGGTGCGCCCGGCGTACAGCTCGGCCATCGCCTTCTCGGCAAAATGCAGGGCGCACGCCGCGGCATACACCTGGAAATAGGTCCGGGCGCGGTCGCGCTCGATGGCGTTGCTCCACTTGGGGATCTTCCATTCAAATTCCTGCTCGGGAAGAGAAGCCGTTTTCGGCAGATACATCTTCACGCTGTGGCCGGTGGCTTTGACGTAGCCGATGTCCACCAGCCCGGCCAATGCAGTTGCCCACAGGCGGGCGATCGGCCCGCCGCCGGTGTCCATGGCCAGGTCTTCGCCGGTGCGTTTGTCGTGCCATCGCGGCGACATGACCCAGGTATATTTCCCGCCGAAATCGCGTTTTTGCGGCTTGGGGGTGGTGGTCTGGTTCCACGGATGATCGCGATGCACCGGATTGCCAAGCGGGTCGGTCTTCACAAACATCTCATCCTGCTGCCAATCCTTGTAGAAGGAGCTTCCGAGCAGGATTCTGATGTTCAGGTTGATCTCGACCAGGTCGGTCGTCACCAGCTCGCCGTCAATGACGATGCCCGGCGTGACAAACATCGCCCGGCCCCATTCGCTCATCCGGCGATAGGTGTAATCGCACACATCGGGATTGTTAAACGATCCCCAACACGCCAGCAGAATCCGCCGCCGGCCTACTTCTTCGTAACCTGGAAGGGCCTCATAGAAGAAGTCGAACAGGTCATCGTGAAGCGGCACGACTTTCTTCATGAACTCGACATATTTCATCAGCCGAACGATGTAATCGGTGAAAAGCTGAATCGTCGGCACCGTTCCCACGCCGCCGGGGTAAAGCGTGGAGGGATGTACGTGGCGGCCTTCCATCAGACAGAACATCTCGCGGGTCATCCGGCTCATTTGCAGGGCTTCGAGATAGAACTTGCCCGTAAACGGATTGAGGGCCGTCATGATATCGGCGATGGTTTTGTACCCATGAATATCGCCGTGCGGGGCGGCGGTTTTGGTGGCCTTGTCCCATACCTTGGGATTAGTCTCCTTCACCATCTTCTCGCAAAAATCAACGCCAACTAAATTGTCCTGAAAGATGTTGTGATCGAACATATATTCGGCGGCTTCGCCGAGGTTGACGATCCACTCGGCCAGGGCAGGCGGCTTGACGCCAAACGCCATGTTCTGGGCGTAGGTGGCGCAGGTGGCGTGGTTATCGCCGCAGATTCCGCAGATTCGGCTGGTGATGAAGTGGGCGTCGCGCGGGTCCTTGCCTTTCATGAAGATGCTGTAGCCGCGGAAGATGGACGAGGTGCTGTGACACTCGGCCACTTTCTTCTGGTCGAAGTCGATCTTCGTGTAAATGCCCAGGCTCCCGACGATGCGGGTGATGGGGTCCCACGACATCTCGACAAGCTTGCTCGATCCCGTCGAGGGTTGAACTTTGGGAGTGGTGATGGTGGACATGAGTCGGTTCCTTTCAGGGATCGGTTCATCCGTGATACGTGGTTGGGCGATAGCCGGTGGTGAGATGCGCGCCGGGATGACGCCATTTGGGCTCGGCGTTGACGGTGTGATTGGTGATGCCGCGGAGCTTGCGAATCAGTCGGCCATAGACGCCTGACATTGCCGAAGAAACTGCTCCGCCGGGTGGTTCATCCATGAAGGGCATGAATTTATCCGGGAAGCCGGGCATTGTACAACCGATGCAGATGCCGCCGACGTTGGGGCAGCCGCCGATCCCGGCCATCCATCCGCGTTTGGGCACATTGCAATTGACCACCGGTCCCCAGCAGCCGATTTTTACCAGGCACTTGGGCGAGCCATATTCATGGGCGAAATCGCCCTGCTCGTAATAGCCGGCGCGGTCGCATCCTTCGTGAACCGTCTTGCCAAACAGCCAGGTGGGACGCAACTCCTGGTCGAGCGGAATCAGCGGCGCGATGCCGGCCGCCTGATACAGCAGATAAAGCAGCGTCTCCATGAAATTGTCCGGCTGCACCGGACAACCCGGGACATTCACCACCGGCAACCCTGCCTTCGATCGCCAGCCCCAGCCGAGGTAATCGGCCAGTCCCATCGCGCCGGTTGGATTTCCCTGCATGGCGTGGATACCGCCATACGTGGCGCAGGTGCCGCACGCGACGGCCGCCAAACAGTGCGGCGTCAGGCGGTCTATCCATTCGCAGGTTGTAATCGGCTGGCCGGTCTGCTTATCGGTTCCCAGGGCGGCCCAATATCCCTCTTCCTTGATGCGCTCGTTGGGGATCGACCCTTCGATCACCAGCACGAACGGGTCAAGCTCGCCGCGCTCGGCTTGATACCAGTATTTCATGAAGTCCTCGCCCACCTCGTAGGCCAGGACAGGATTGTGAAGGTGAACTTTCGGCAAGCCGGGGATTGCGCCGAGAAGAACATCCTCAATGCTGGGCTGCATGGCGGCGGTGATGGACACCGAATCGCCGTCGCAGCTTAGCCCGGCGGTAATCCAGAGGACGTGAACCTCTTTTACCGCCGGCGCCTTCTGGGTCTTGCTCCCGTACGGCGCGGCGGCCGTTGCGGGGCCATTTGATTCTGCCATGGCTATGTACCTCCAGAAAAAGCCCCTCCGGGGTTTCGTGTTTCGCACGTGATCGGAACCGTTTGCGCGGTGGCGCGAGGCGGCTCGCCCATGCGCATTGCATTCCAAATTTGAAACCGCAATAAAGCCGGTCTCTTTAGTTCCTTGCCAAAGGCACGGGCGAGACGCCCGTGTCACGATCTCAGGTTCTAAATTTAGCAAATCCGGGGCAACTGTTCCCCGGCGAGCAATGTCACCACGCGCTCGCCGCCAACCAGTGATCGCATGACCACCATGCCGGCGTGGTCGTCGACGATATCGCCGATGATGGCCGCATCGCGCCCCAGCGGATGGGCGCGCATTGCCACCAGCAAATGATCGGCATCCTCCGGCGGCACAACCGCAATCAGCTTCCCCTCGTTCGCCACGTACAACACGTCAAGGCCGAGCATCTCACAGGCGGCTTTCACTTCCGGCTTCACCGGCAGGCTGATTTCATTCACGCGCACACCGACTTTTGACGCCTCGGCCAGCTCGTTGAGCGCGCTGGAGACGCCGCCGCGGGTTGGATCGCGCATGCAGCGGATATTGGGACAGGCATCGAGCATGTTGCGGGTCAGGTCGTTCAGGGCGGCGCAATCACTTTCGAGGACGGTTTCAAATTCGATGCCTTCGCGGACGGACATGATGGCGATGCCATGATCGCCGATGCAGCCGGAGACGATGACTTTGTCGCCGGGCCGGGCATTTTGGATGGAAAGGGATCGGCCGTCGGGCATGAGTCCGATGCCGGAGGTGGTGATGAAAACCTGGTCGCCCTTGCCCCGGTCGACGACTTTGGTGTCGCCGGTCACAAGACAAACACCTGCTTCGTCGCATGCCTGTCGCATGGATGCGACAATCCGCTGCAAATCGGCCAGCGGCAATCCCTCTTCCAGGATAAACGCCGCCGACAGATAAAGAGGAGTCGCCCCACCGACAGCCAGGTCATTTACCGTTCCGCAAACGGCTAGTTTTCCAATATCGCCGCCAGGAAAAAACAACGGCCGGACAACGAATGAATCGGTGGTAAAGGCGATGCGCTGGCCGGCGTGGCCATTGTGTTTTCCGTTGAGGCTTATGGTGGCCTGATCTTCCAGCGCCGCGAGGGTGTCATTGCGAAAGCCAGGCAGGAAAATATTCTTCAGCAATTGCGCGCTGAGCATCCCGCCGCTGCCGTGCCCCAGAAGAATGCGGTCATACCGCGACTGCGGCGCCGGGCAGGTGCCGAGTTGGGCGATATCGAGCGTGGGGGCGGTTGAGGAGATCATTTTTTACCAAGTGGCATAGGCGGCCCGCCCATGTCTTCGATTTTCAGTAAACCAAAAAGAAGCATAACCACGGAGGCACGGAAGCACGGAGGTGTTGTTCGACTCCTGCGCGCCTTCGCGCACGGAATCTCTCCATTTTTTAGTCTAAAAAACCTTTGCGCACATGCGTTTGAAGTCGATTGCGCCTCCGTGCTTCCGTGCCTCCGTGGTTAAAATTCTTCTCGCGAAATCATCTGCTCGAAGCATTCTTCGCGTCTTCCTTCGCTGCTTCGCGCCTTCGCGAGCTCTGTCTTCTCATCCGAATCCAAGGCGATCGAGCGAACCAATTAAATCACATCCTCTTCTCCCCGAATCACATGCACCAAATCCCAGATCACATGCAGAAGAGTTTCATGCGTTTCCTGGATTCTGGGAATGCTGAAACTGGGAACAATAAAACAATAATCGCAAACGCCCGGCATTCGCCCTCCGTCGCGTCCGGTGAAGCCGATGGTCAGCATGCCACGCTCCTTCGCTTCTTTCATGGCGCGATTGATGTTGGCGGATTTGCCGCTGGTGGACACGCCGATGAGCATATCGCCGGGTTTTCCCAGCATTTTCAGTTGCTGGGTGTAAATCATGGAGAAGTCCTGATCGTTGCCGATGGCGGTGAGAATGGCCATATCTGTCGTCAGGGCGATGGCCGGCAAGGGAGGCCGTTTTTCCAGGATGGGGTGCATGAACTCGACAGAAAGGTGAATTGCATCACACGAGCTTCCGCCGTTGCCCATGGCAAACAGCCGGCCGCCGGCATCAAATCGGCGGACCATTTCGTGACAGCAGGCGACGATCTTTTCAGAATTGGCGGCGAAGAATTTTTCCTTCAGGGCAGTGACTTCATGGCACTGCCGCATGACTTTCCCCGCCAATTCCCCGACGGCGAAGTCGGGGCGCGCGGGGGCGGGGTTGTCTGGTCCGGGGGTGTTGGGGTTGGTGTGTGAGAGTGTCGTCATGCGCGATCATCCTGAGTCTTTATGCGGCCGGGCCGCGACGGGACGGATGAAATTTTCGTAGGGTGGGCGTACTCGCCCACAGTTTCCTTGCCCGCGACGCAAACCCGGTGGGCGAGTACGCCAGCCCTATAGAAACTTGAGCCTGTGTCGTGACACGGGCGTCCCGCCCGTGCGTGAGTTATCGCGGTCAAATTACGCTCATTTCTCTCTCGACAACTCTCCAATTTCAATCCAGGCACGGCCGAGACGGCCGTGTCACGACGGCGCACTCGCATTAGGAACCCGGAGACGCCTCGCAAACTGGGCCGCTGAACAAGAAAACCGGTCATCGTCGGCCAAATGCCTGCGCCATTGCTCCTGCTCGATCCTTCACCGTTCCAATCTGCACCGGGGTCTCCTTTTGCCGGTTCGTCCGCGAATCCAAATGCCGGCCATAGGCGTAATAGGCGGCGCAGGCGCCCTCCGACGAAACCATCGTTGCGCCCAGTGGATTTTGCGGCGTGCAGGTTTTGCCAAACGCCGGGCAATCGTGCGGCTTTTTAAAGCCACGCAAAATCTGCCCGCTGATGCACACCGTCGATTCATGCGCCTCGATATCCTCCACCTCGAAAATTCGCTCGGCATCATGCTCGCGATACTCATAACGCAGTTTGAAGCCGCTCTTGGGAATGATTCCCACGCCACGCCATTTGCGATCGCAGATTTCAAACACATCCTCGATCAACTGCCGCGACTGCGGATTTCCTTCCCATCGCACGGCCCGGCTGTATTGGTTTTCCACCTTCGCCTCCCCCGCCTCCAGTTGCCGAACTGTCATCAAAACGCCTTGCAGCATGTCGATCGGCTCAAATCCCGTGACGACAATTGGAACCTTGTATCGGGCCGCGATCGGCTCATATTCGGTGTTCCCCATCACCGTGCAAACATGTCCCGGCCCAAGAAAACCCTGAACCCGGTTCCCCGGCGATTGCAAAATCGCCGTCATCGACGGCGGGACCAAAACATGCGACACCAGCACGCTGAAATTCGCCAGCTTCCGCTTCTTTGCCAGCCAAACCGCCATCGCGTTCGGCGGGGCGGTGGTTTCAAATCCGATGGCGAAGAACACTACCTTCTTGTCCGGATTGGCCGCCGCCAGATTCACGGCATCCAGGGGCGAATAGACGATGCGCACGTCCCCGCCATTGGATTTCACCTGCAGCAGATCGTGATGCGACCCCGGCACACGCAGCATGTCGCCGAACGAGCAGAAGATGACATCCGCCCGCGAGGCGATGGCGTGGGCCTTGTCGATCATCTCCAGGCAGGTGACGCAAACCGGGCAGCCGGGGCCGTGAACGAGCTCGATGCCGCGGGGGAGGATTTCGTCGATGCCATATTTGACGATGGTGTGCGTCTGCCCGCCGCACACTTCCATGATGACCCATGGCCTGGTCACCGTTCGCTTGATGGCTTCGGCCAGCTTCGTGGCGGCAACCGGATCTCGATATTCGTCAAGGTATTTCACGTCGGCGCTCCTTCCGCGCCGGGCGTTTGCAGCTCATCGAGTTGATTCATTCCATCGAGAAACTCGAACACCCGGCTGGCTTCATCCTCGTCGATTTTCGACAGCGCGAAGCCGACGTGAACGAGCACGTACTGGCCAACCTGCACATCGGGAACGTGTTCGAGACAGACTTGCTTTGAAACCCCGCCGAAGTCGACCTTCCCCATCAGCACGTCGTGCTCATTGAAAGTTCGAATCACCTTGCCCGGTATGCCCAAGCACATGGATCAACTCCTCCGCGGCCGCGTCACGTCGAGGAAAAGCGCACCGCGGCAACCGCCAGTTGCCCGAGG
>DASRRM010000008.1:0-61409 GCA_035695715.1 Tepidisphaeraceae bacterium | reverse complement strand
TTCTTTGCGGCTGGGCTTATTTGCAAGTGCCCGCGCGCGTCATGGATATTCCATCTTTTCGCCGGGGCATTTTTCGGCCCGCAGCCTACTGCCTCGGAAATACTTTGCGTTACAATACAACCGCCCCATCAGCGTATCACTGGTAGACCCTGAATTCAGAGGAGTTGATCCCATGTCGCAATTCCGGCTTGCGCGCGCAAAACGCAATCATCTTTGGACATTCATGATAGTCGCCGCGATCGGCGTCACGGCGCTGATCTCGTCGGCGGGCGCAGCACCGGCAACCCAGCCTGCGCTCCCCGATATCCCGGGATTTCATACCGTCGCCGACGCCATCAAGGCCAAGGTTGCCGACGACAAGCCGCTGGGGTCGGCCCGGACGGGGTATCTTGGCGTGGAAGTTTCCGTGGCCGATGGGAAGCTGCACGTGGACGATGTGGAAGCCACTTCCCCGGCGGGGCGCGCGGGGGTCGAGGCGGGAGATGTATTGGTCAATCTGGACGATCAGCCGATCGCGACGGCCGATGCACTGCGCAATGAACTGCAGGCACACAGGCCGGGCGACGAGGTGAAGCTGAAAGTTCATCGCGGCAAGTGGCCGCTGTCGCTGGATGTGATTTTGGCCGCCACCAGCCGGCCAATGCAGTTGGGCGGTCGGCGGGCGATGATGGGTGTCACCACCGGCGAGGAAACCGATGCCGGGGCGCCTCTGACGCGCATTGCTCCCGGCATGCCCGCCGAGGCCGCCGGGCTGAAGGCCGGTGACGTGCTCGTGAAAATTGACGGCGTTGCCTTGAATGGCTCCGCCAAGGTAAGCGACAATCTCGCCCAAAAGCAGCCAGGTGATACCATCACCGTGGTCTATCGCCGCGATGGAAAAGAGGCGGAGGTGAAGTTACGGCTCGGCGCTGCCCCCGAAGCCGACCCGCGGGTTCAGCAAAACCCCGCGCCTGTCGTTTGGAAGAAAAACATCTATCGCCTGGCGGTTATCTGCGTGGAATTTCCCGATGTGAAGCACAATGACAAAATTGATTTGGAAGATTGGGACCAGTCGCTGTTCAGCTCGGGAATCTACGATAAGAAAGACAGCGCCACCGGCCAGGCCGTCCATGGCAGCCTGCACGATTATTACAACGAGATTTCCTGTGGAAAGCTGGATGTGGAGGGTCAGGTTTTCGATTGGGTGCAGGTTGGCAAAAAGCGGACGGAATATGTGCAAGGCTCGGGCAATTCCGCCAGCACGCCGTTCCTGGTGGAGGCGACCGATCAACTGCTCAAGCGCGAGGGGAACGATGCGTTGAGTAATTTCGACGGCATCATGTTCCTGTACGCCGGCGATCGCGTGGCGGGGACCAATCGCGGCGGGCTTTACTGGCCGCACAAGGGTATGTTTCCATTTAAACGGAAACGGTGGAATTATTTCATCGTGCCCGAGGGCGGCAGCCGGATGGATTCGGTCAGCACACCTTGCCACGAGTTCGGCCATATGCTCGGCCTTCCCGATCTATACGCCCGGCCCGAAGCGCCGGGATCCATCGGGCTTGGCATGTGGGATGCCATGAGCATGCAAGCCGGCGGCGGGCGGCCGCAGCACTTTTCCGCCTGGAGCAAGGAACAACTCGGCTGGATCAAGCCAACCGTCATCGACCCCGCCGTCAAGCAAAAGCTGATTCTCTCCCCCATCGAAAACTCGCCGAGCGAGTGCTACAAAATCCTGATTCGCCCCGATGGCTCGGAATATCTGCTGCTGGAAAACCGCAAAAAGATCGGCTTCGACGAAAGCCTGCAAGGCGAAGGCCTGTTGATCTGGCGCGTGGCGAATAATCGCCCCGTGCTCGAAGGATCGCATGGCGTTGAGGGACCAAACGGGCCGATGGTGTACCTGTCATCGGTTCCCTACCCGAGCATCGCCAACAACGCCTTCACGCCATATACGACGCCGTCGAGCCGATCGATTTTGGGAGGCGGATTGCCGGTTTATCTGACGAATATCAGGAAATTGCCGGACGGGCGGATTACGTTTTATGTTGGGTATGAGTTTCAGTGATCGTATCGATACGCAACTGCCGCGCCGGGTGGCATGATGACCGACAAAAACCAACCCACCTTATTGCATTACGCTTCGCCAAGGGGCAGCGATTCAATTCCCACCGCCTTCTGGCGGCGATCTGCCAGGCGACTCAGCGCCCTCTGGAAGCAGGTGCCGTTGCCGGTGGCGGCGGTTGTGCTGCTGCTTCCGGTTTACCTCGCCCAATACTTGCAGTGGCCGTCGCAATTAATAGACGGGCGGTTTGGCTCTCGCTTCACAACATTCGCGGCCATTGTGGCCCTGTTTCTTCCAGGTGCGCTGCGGCGGGGAAATTGGCGGTCATTGTCCTTCGCATTGGCCGGCGCGTCCCTCGCAACTGCCGTCTTTCTGACGACACGCGACATAAACGTTCGCGGCATCTATCTCGATCTCGGCTTCGACCTGGCCATTCGCATAATCATCCTTCTATTGCTGGCTGTTTCTGAAACGACAATGTTGAAGGACAGACGCTGGACGAATCTGGCGTGGCTGGCGTGCGCGGCCATCGGGGCGGCTTGTATCGTTTCGATTGTCATTGGCTTTCTTGCCGGGAGACGCCTTGATTTACATCTGCACAACGGCGCGACTGAAAACGTTGATTGGGGGCACTTTTTCGCAGCGATGATTACGGCGGTCGTCGCATGGACGATGTTCGCCTGGGCATCCCGTGCCGCGGCTGGGAAAAAAGCGTCGCGCAAGGGTTTTGTCGCGGCCTGCTCGATCGCCGTCGCGGGGTGGATCGGCCTGTTCGTTGTCGCGCTCCCTTCGCTTGCACGTCGATCGGTGATGGGAAACGGTCCATTCAGCCGTAGGCAGGCGATCTGGATGATCCACGAACGCGCTGCGCCTGAGGATCTTCGATGCGTCTATGCTGCACTCGATCACGCCGATTGGAGCGCGGTGGCACTCGATTATATTTCTGGCGACGATTGGCGGGAATATTACGTCGATTGCCTGGCCGATCGCGACGGATCAAACGCCGCCCGCGTGCTGTCACAGAAGTTCATCGCTCACCCACATCGTGCGATGGCGGACATCTGCGCGCCGCTGTTTGTCAGGGAAAAGCGCTACGAAACAGTCCCGCTTCTTCTTCGCTATGCAAGAATGACTGATGACGCTTACGTATTTTCCGGCAGCATTTTTTCCGACGTATGCGTGAATGCCCTGGAGAAGATGCAAGTGCCGCAGGCCGCAGATGGAATTATTCAGGAACAGTGGGTGCAGGAGATTTTGCGCGGGCATTCTCCCCCTGCGTTCGATGCGGCGACGCAAAATCGACTGACAAGGCTGCTTGGTACGAACGCCGGGGCCGATGCACGCGACTGGGAATCGCTATACGAAAGGATCATCAGCACCGCGCCATCTCCGCTGTCGGCCGACCAGCGGAAAGAGGCAGATTTGGTGAATGCCTCGGCCGATCGCCTGTTCGCGGCGGCCGCGAGGTTGCAGCAGGCGGGTGTTTCGATGACGGCCGTCGCCCAACCAGACGTCGATGTCGTTACGGCCGAAGATTTCTCGCGTGAGATTGACGCATATTGCAGACGCGTAAATGACACCATCGCAACGCGGGCCTCAAACCGGTGAACAAACGTGAAGACGACGATGCCCAAAACGTGCGTTTCAGTTTTTCAGAAAATGCGGGAAGATCGATGATTCCACGGCCCGGTTCAATTACGTTCGGGCCGTTCACAATGTAATCGCCGCCTCGAAACCAGACCTTCACACAGCACCCGCCTCGTCATGAATCACCCGATCGCCAAAGCCTTCCAGTCGTGTCCGCGATGCGGTGCGGCATTCCAATGCGCAATGGCATGCGGCGGCAGGGAGCCGTGCTGGTGTGCGGCGCTGCCCACCTTGATGCCGTTGCCAGCGGGGAATTCGAATTGTGGCGATCCAGGCGCAGGCTGCTGGTGCCCCGCGTGCCTGAAAGCGGAAATCGAAAGGCGAACTTCCGGCGCTGCGAAAACGCCAGGCATCACTACAATCGCGCCCGATGTGGAATCCTGAAGGAAAACTGCCGGCCATCTCGGCTCCCGTGCTTTCGCTCTTGGCCATGCTATTCGCGATCGGCTATGTCGCGCTGGCGGCGTGGGGTTTTGGCGCGTGGAGGGCGCTGCTGGCCGAGCCCGCCCGCGCCGGCGTCTGCGGGGCGCTGGTGTTGCTGGCGGGGGCGACGCCATTGTGCGGGTGCAATCTCAGCGCAGGCGAGAAATCGCATGGCGGGAACGACTGGATCTTTCCCTTCCTGCTGATCGCCGGCCTCTTGATGGGATTTGGGTCGGCATGGTGCGATCGCCGCAATTTTCTCACGCTCGGCGGCAATGTCGTGCGCTACGCCGGCCTTTCGCTTTTCCTGATCGGCTGTGTTTTGCGGGTTGCCTCGATGCTGATTCTCGGCCCGCGCTTCAGCGTGTGGGTGGCGATCCAGAGCGACCATCGCCTGCAAACCACCGGCCTTTATCGCTTCGTTCGCCATCCCAGCTACACCGGCGCTATCTTCACGCTTTTCGGCTGGGCGATCACCTTTCGCAGCGATATTGGAATATTGCTGGCGGCGCTGATGGTGCTGCCGCTGGTTCGGCGAATGATTGCCGAGGAGAAATTGCTTATCGCGGTTTTCGGGGATGAATATACGAGTTATCGCGAACGAACCTGGCGGCTGATTCCGCTGGTGTATTGATTGGACAGGAGTCGTAAATAACCTTGCGCAATTTGTGTAGGGTCCGCACTGCGGACCATCACGTTTGAGGCGGAAAAGACGGTCCGCGATGCGGACCCTACGAAGATTCGAAGCGCCGACTCACACAAGCTTATTTAGGATTCTTGGAAATGGCGGGCAACGTGCGTTTTTGGAGTTTCCATGTTTACTGCCGCACCACCATTGGTGAAAAATATAAGACCGATTTCCCCGGACAACCTTAAGGGCGACAAGATTCAGCCCGGTACCCCGCTTTTTGGTCTGATCTGGATCAATCCTGCCAGAGTGAGTGGCGCGCCCTGCTTTTACGGCTCGCGCGTGCCCGTGAAGAATTTGTTCGACAGCCTCGCCGCGGGAGAATCGATCGATGAGTTTCTCGACGGCTTTGAAGGAGTCACGGAGGAGCAGGCAAATGCCGTATTGATGCTTGCCGGCGACGATCTGCTTGATGATCTGAAGCGGCTTTGAGAATCATCGTCCTTGACTGCCGCTCGAATGCGCTGCCTTACCTGATTCCCTTCGCACCATTTCTACATCAGTTGCTCAGCACTCCATTGCCGAGGATGCTCCATGTCATCGCGCCAGATGGAACGGTTGCCCGGTTGGGGAATCCACCCTAAGCAACGGGTTGCAGCTTAGACTTGTTGCGCTGCCGGCTGCGCTTCGCGATTGCGGTCGTATCCCTGCACCGTTCTCACCACGTCCACCAGCGATTCCACTTCCTTGCGGATCGTTTCCAGGTCGGCCTCGGCGCGGAAGCGGTCTTCCACCTGGCCGGCGGCTTGGGTGATCGATGGGAAACCGTAGCCGCCGCCGGCGCCTTTGAGTTGATGGACGGCTTGCTTTAAAGCCGCGACGTCTTCTCCGGCCAGCAGTGCATGCATCGTATTGACGCGCTCGGGCAGGCGGTCGATGAACTTTTCCAGCAGCTTTTTCACGGTGGGCTCGTCGGCAAAGTCGCTGCGCATTCCACAGACCACCACGCCCGGGCCGGGCGTTGCGGCAACGGGTTCGGCGGGCGCTGCCGGAGCGGGAGCCGGCGCCGCCGGCGCGGCGGAATCCGGCATCTTGGGCCCTTCGCGCTGCTTGAGGAATTTTGCCGCCGCACGCAACAACTGATTGCGCGCGATCGGCTTAGACAGATATTCCGAGCAGCCTGCCTCCAGGCAGCGCACGCGGTCCTCGGCCATCGCATTGGCCGTCAGGGCGATGATCGGGAGTGCATGGCCCAGTTGCCGGAGCGTGCGGGTGGCGCTGTAGCCGTCCATTTCCGGCATCTGCATGTCCATCAGCACCAGGTCAAACGCATGGGCCTTCACCTGCTCGACCGCCTCGCGCCCATCATGGGCAACGACCACGTCCAGGCCCACCTTTCGCAAGTGGCCGGCGATCAGCTTCTGGTTGTCGTCGCCGTCCTCGGCGACAAGCACTTTTCCGGCCAGCGAATGAATATTATCGATAAATTGCTCGTCGGCCCCGACGGTCAGTTGATCGACGGTGAGGTGGCTGATGGTTTGCACGCCTTCGCGCGCGCCGCCCTCGATGTGGACGATGAAGGTGCTTCCCTTGCCGATTTCGCTTTGCACGGCGATATCGCCGCCCAGCAGCCGGGCGAGCCGCTGGCTGATGGTCAGGCCAAGTCCGGTGCCGCCGAACTTGCGGGTGGTCGACTCATCCGCCTGTGTGAAGGGCTGGAAGAGCTTGGCGATTTGCGCCGGGGTCATTCCGATGCCGCTGTCGGTCACCTCGAAATAAAGCGTCTGCCGGAAATAGCTGATCTCGCGGCGAACGCTGAGCTTCACGCCGCCGCTCTGGGTGAATTTAATGGCGTTGGCGATCAGGTTGACCAGCACCTGCTTGGCGCGCAGGGGATCGGTTTCGATGGTGGTCGGAATATCGCCGGAGAATTCCACCTCATACGTCAGGCCCTTCTTCATTGCCCAGGGGCGCGTCAGGCCAATGACGTCGGCGATCATCTGCGGCAGAGGCGTCGTCAGTTTTTCAACTGTCACCTTTTGCGCTTCGATCTTGGAAATATCCAGCAGGTCGTTGATGATCGACAGCAGGTGCTCGCCGTTGCGATGAATGATCTGCACGCTGGCGCGGCGGTCCTCGGTCGTCTGGCCCGGGTCGAGCAACATTTCCGCATAGCCAAGGATGGCCGTCATCGGCGTGCGGAGCTCGTGGCTGGTGTTGGCCAGGAACGCGCTCTTGGAAATATTGGCAAATTCGGCCTGTTCCTTCGCTTTCTGCAATGCCTCTTCGGCGAGCTTTCGCGCCGTGATGTTATCGTGGGAAATCACCAGCCGCGGGACATATTTTGCATCCGGCTGATTTTCCGGGCCGGGGAACGGCGTCACGCGTGCGACAAACCAGCGCCGCTCATGGCGGGCATGGGCCGCGTATTCCACCGAGAATTCCTCGCGCTTGCCCGCCAGCACCGCGCGAACGCCCGAGGCAAAGGCCGCCGCCTCGGCGCAGTGATGACCGTCGGCCTCGTCGCAGACCATCAAATAATTCGCGCCTTCAGAGACTCGATCGGGGTCGCCGCCATTGGCGTGAGCAAATTCCCGCCACGCGCGGTTGACGGCAAGAACTGTTCCATAGGCGTCGAGGATGGCAATCTGCGTTGTCAAGGCATCGACGGTGGAGCGCGCGAATTGCTCTTTCCTCCGCAGGATTTCCTCATCCGTTCGCCGCCGCCGCATGAACCGGTGAAACGCCCAATTTGCCGCCACCAGCACCGCCAGTTCGATCAGCGTCAGCGACAGCGACACCAGCTTGCTCGACAGCGCCTGCTCGGCCAATGCCCGGCGGCTGGCGGGCGGGATGAAGACTTCCTTGGCGCGGATTCCATTGATGATCCTGGCAATTTCCGGCGGCGGCGCAGTTCGCGCGCGAGTGGGATTGCAAAGCGATTGTGTCCATCGGCGCACCAGCGGATCAAGGCTGGCAAGCGCCTGCGCTCGGCCCGGATTGTCGCCTACCAGCGTGTTCAGCACGACGAGCCGTTCGGCCACGGCCTGTGCGTCGGTGCGTGTGGCGGCCAGGTATGGCGTCTCGTGAGTGAGGTCATAGGCCCGGCGGGAAAGCTCCGTCGAGTCAAGCGTCGCGGAAAGTGCATCGAGTTTGGCGAGCAGTTCCTGCGAGGGTGGGGCGTCGTGGCGGTCGTTCCATTCGGCCGAGCTAAGTGACGCGAGGATTCGGATGATGACCAGGCCTCCAAGAAACAGCCGGAAGCAGACAGCAACCGCCTGATCTTTCGAGCGCGATGTTTTGCGTCGTTGCACCACAGACATTCTCCGGTGAGCCCGCATTGGGACACTCTCAGAGAATCGGACGGTGTAAAGTCGGGGTTGACAAAGGATGAGGGTGCATGTCGCGCATGACCGCCGGCCAGTCCGATATTAACCGGCGCGATGGCGTGGCAAATTCTGAGTTTGGTGCAGGGTGGATTAAACAGGACAGAATCGCGCGCATGGGAATGAATCGATTAAGGATATCCGGCGCTGTTGTGTTTACGGCGCGTCTGCGCGACCGCCATCATGGCACACCCGCCGCATAGATTTGTCCGTTTCAACGTTACAGACCTCGTATCCTGGGACGAATGAGCCGCGCACGGAGGGTACTCCGGGTACTCCCGGAGTAAGCGGATCAGGCGAAAACCGCTTACTCCGGGAGTACCCTCCGTGCGCGGCTCATTCATTTGGCAAGCGCCGCGATCCGCCGCACCAAAATCGATACCACCCTAAGTTTTCACTGTGACAAAGCATGATGCGATGACGGTTTCATTCGCCTGCCGCCGCGTCGGATTCTTCCTCGTTCTGATGCGGCACCGCCGCAGGGGCTTCCATCGTTGAAGCCGCGCGAATCTCCACGCTCTTCCCGCTTTCAGCGCTTTTGGAAATCGCGTCCATCATCTGCATCAGCACCAGGCTTTCATTTCCGCCGACCACCGGGCGCGCGCTGCCGTGAATGCATTCCTTGAAGTGGCGCATCATCGCGTGATAGTGAACGACCTTGGGCGTCTTGAGCGGCGTTTCCTTGGCCTCGCCGGCGGGGCTAAACCCGCGATAAACCAGCGGGCCATGCGGGTTGTAAACCACGACGGCGCCTTTTTCCGCGTAGACCTGGCACTTGGTGCCGTTGTCGCGGGGCGGCTGATTGATCGCCCAGCTCACCGCCAACTCGACCGACTTATTTCCCTCGAACTTCAGCAGCGCCAGGGCCGCATCTTCCACGTCATAGGGAACCTCCGGCGGCAGCGCGCCGCGAAAGCGCTGATTGAACACGGCAAATGCGCTGATGGGCCGGGGTTGGCCGAGAAGGCTCCAGGCAAGATCGAGCATCTGCACGCCCATGTCGATCATCGCGCCGCCGCCGGATTTGGCGCGGTCGGCGTACCATCCGGTCCCAGTGGGGATTCCGCGAGTGCGCATCCACGATGCCCTCACATGTCCCGGCGTGCCCACATATCCCTTTTCGATTGCAAGGCGGGCGGCCTGCTCAGCGCCGCCAAAGCGCCGTTGGAAGCCGTAGAGCAAAACCTTGCCGGCTTTGTTGGCTGCGGCCGTTAACTTCTTCGCCTCGGAGGCATTCAAAGCCGGTGGCGTGTCGCAGATGACGTGTTTCCCCGCCTTCAGCGCCGCCAGCGCGACTGGCAGATGCATCGCATTAGGCAGGCAGACGCTGACTGCATCCACCTGCACATCCTTGAGCAGATCGAGGGCGTCGGCGTATTCGCGCGCGCCCCCGGACAGGTCGATCAACTTCCGCCGCCGGGCTGGAATCAGGTCGGCCACGGCGGTGATCGTAAATCCCCCGGCGGCCTTGTATCCCTCCGCATGCCGAAGCCCCCATCCCGCTCCAATAATGCCAACGCGAATCCCTTGCGACGCCATGGTTTCCAATCCTTTCGCCGGTGGGAGTTATAGGGAAGTGGCGGAGGATGACAAGATGAGCCTTTGCTTTGCGCGGCTCATTCCGCCACCAGCGTCGGCCACGGGTACTCTTGCGGCGTCGCGCCCGGCAGGCGAACGCCAAGACGCCAAGGTCGCCAAGGGAAAGCCGCCAAGAATACAAACAAATGATTTTTTCTGTTTATTCTGAACTCGGCGTTCTTGGCAGCTTGGCGTTCGACCCATTTGATTGGGAGCTTCAGAAAAATAATCTCATCCGCGCGCACTAGAAATCCATATTTGTAGATGTGACTTGTGATGCCCGTCGCGCTATATATATTGCATTCTGATTTCGTACGGTTTTCTCAGACCTCTTTGCGCCGCATCCCAATTTCGCAGGCTTTTTCGCATCCCACTGCGCAGTTGTACGTATCGCCGACTTCGTTCCGATACCAGGTCGAATGGAAATACATATTTTTCCGCTCGCAACTTTTATTCTGTGGAGTATGGTAAGCAAGGAGAACATGGCCTGGGGTTTTCGCCCTGATGCGCGAGGCGGGCTGGGGTTCCTACCACTCTTAAGTTCTGGAAAAAACAATCATGAAATCTGGAAATTGGCATCGACGCGCGATTCTTCGCTCGGCCGTCTTACGCCGGGGTGCGCTCGTCCAGGGGCTCAAATGGATCGAGACGCTGGAAAGCCGGCAATTGCTCAGTGCCGCCCCGCTGCATTTTAACGTCATCGACCTGGGGCGTCCCGGCAACATCGACACCAACGCCACCGCCGTAAATAACACCGGCCAGATCGCCGGCCAATCGGTCACAGCCACCGAATATCGCCCGTGGGTCTACAACTATTCCACCGGCGCGCTCACCGATCTCACGCCGGTCTTGGGCGATGAGGCGGAAATCAACAGTATTAATGACAACGGCCAAATGGTCGGCGCCAAGCTCACCGGGCAATTCAACAGTTATACCGGCGAGCCGATCACCACCGCATTTTATTATTCCGGCGCCGGCAGCACCGCCGTAACCCTGCCGCTGGCAGACGGAATGGAAAGTGCCTCGGCGGTGGGGATCAACGACAAGGGGCAGATCATCGTCATCGAACGCAGCGTCGCCACGCCCGATGGTCCCTATTTCTTCACCTATACCCATGGTTTTCTCTATAGCGCCAGCACCGGCAAGGAGGTAAGCGAGCTTCCCCAGGGCGATACCGACGTCGGCGCACTGGCGATCAATAACAACGGACAAATCTTCGAGAACGCATTCAACCCGCCCTTCAAGGAAGACAGCGGCACTGTTGAATATTACCTCGTTTCAGGCAACACCCTCACGCCACTGACCAGCAGCGTCAGCGCGCCCGGCCCCTGGTTTGGAAATCCGATTCCCCCGTCGCTGGGCAACACGATTTTCGGATATCAGGATTCCGGTGGCGCACCGTTGGGAAGCAGCCCCTTCGGCATCAACGATGCCGAGGATCCCTTTTTCTTTTCCGGCGGTCAAAGTGTAAATCTCAACGACACCCTTCCCGCCAACGCCAACTTCACGGTGGATTTTGTCGACTCGATCAATGCGTCGAACGTGATCGTCGGACAGGGCACCAACGAAGAGGGCCAGCAAGACGCCTGCCTGCTGTTTCCCGTTAACGAAACCATCTCCGGCACCGTCTTCAACGACACCAATCACAACGGCATCCAGGACAACGGCGAAACCGGTGTGGCCGGCGTGACGGTCTATCAAGACCCCAACTATAACCACAAATTAGACGCCACCGAGCAAAGCGTCATCACTGATGCTTCGGGGAATTACACCTTCGCCGGCCCGTTCCTGGCGCCGCCGGCAGATCCGGAAATTCTGCGCATCGTCCTTCCTAGCGGCGCTACGCAAACATCACCCGCCAACGGCGTGGGAATTTACGTCGGGAAAAACACCGGCCAAACCCTCACGGGCGAAAACTTCGGGATATCCGTCCCGGTCAAAGCCTCCATCTCCGGCACCGTTTTCAACGACACCAACCACGACGGCATCCAGGACAAAGGCGAAGCCGGCCTGGCCGGCATCACCGTCTATCAGGATCCCAACTACAACCATAAACTCGACGCCGGCGAACAAAGCGCTGTCACCGATGCCCAGGGAAACTATACTTTCACCAACCTGCCGGCCGATCCGGAAATCCTGCGTGTGGTCCTTCCCATCGGCGACCTTCAGACGTCTCCTGCCAACGGCGTCGGAATTTACGTCGGCAAGAATGTCGGGCAAGCCGTCGATGGGCTGAATTTCGGAATCCTGCTCGCCAACTCCGGCGGCGGAACCGGGAGCGCGGCCGTTACCGGCACCGTGATCAACGACGCCAACGGCGATCATGTTTTCCAACCCGCGACCGAGCATTTCCAGGCTGGCATCACCGCTTTCGTCGATTACAATGACAACGGGATTCTCGACGCCGGCGAACCCAGCGCCATCAGTGATTCATCCGGAAATTTCACAATCAAGAATGTCGCCGACGGCACCTGGTACGTCGATGTCGTCACCGGAAACAATGGCTTTCGCCGAACCCTCCCTGTCGCCGGAACTGACAGCTTCCGCGTCACGCTGACCGGGAACAATACTGCCGGCGTCGGTATCTTCGGCGTCACCACCACCGCCTACGTCGGCGGAACGCTTTTCAACGACAGCAACGGCAATGGCGTGCAGGACCCGCACGAAACCCCCTTGGCCGGCTGGAAGGTTTACATCGACTTGAATAACGACGGCATTCTTGAATCCAACGAGCCGACGGCCCAGACGGTGACGACCAGCACCGGCTACTGGTACTTCCGAGCCGTCGCGCCGGGAACCTACACCATCCGCGCCGTCGCCCCGTCGGGATGGACGACGTCCCACGCGTTTACCGTGACCTTGACCAGCGGCGAAACGGTTATCGATGGAGCAATCGGCGAGAAGAGCGCCTAACCGTGCCGCGTATCGGAATCTTGACGCGAAGGCGCGAAGAAACGAAGGACTCGAAGAGATTTCCCGCATGAGGCGCACCCGCGCTGCAAGCCTCGAAGTTTTTTTGGCAGTCTTGGCGGTCTTGTCGCGAAATTCTTGTCAAAACAAGATGCGGGAGGATATTTTCGAAGGCCGCAATTGAAGAATTCACATCCGGGCTTTGTGATCGCGGACGGCCGTTGACAATTCTTCGTTTTCTTCGTCTTCTTCGCGCCTTCGCGTCAAGCGTTTTCGTCTTTGTCTGTAGAGTGCGTGGGCGTACGCATTCAATCGTCCGCCAATGGGCTGGGCTCAAATCTTGAACTTGGCTGGTCGTATGCGGGACAATTCGCTTTTTCGTGAAATCTTTCCACCCGCCTATCCAATCCCGGCCCGGGCGTGTCATAAGGCCGACACCCCAAAAAGCGTCTCATTTCCGGCTGTTTTTTAAAGAATTTGCATTTTACAAACCCCGCGCAACCGGCGGTGTCCAGATTGATGAAGTGCCGAACCTGAACTGGAAACGTGACGGACACCCGTCGATCCTGTGGAGAGAAACCACGGACGATTGAGCGGCGATCTGCGCGCTTCCCGGAAGGGTTCCACCGAAGGAAGCGCAATGCCATGAGTGCCCCACGTTCAACCCGTCGTTCGCAGATCAATTCAACCATCGAAGCCCTGGAAGTCCGCCGCTTGCTCAGCGCGGATTTAACCGGCGTTTTCACCGGCACCCTGCCTGCCGAAATCCATACGGGAAACAACAATCATCTGGCGATTCACGTGGTGAATGAAGGCGATGCCCCGGCACGGGGAAAGGTTGCAGTTGATCTTTTCGCGCAGCCGGATTCCTCCGATGGGAGCGATGACGGCGATGTGCTGCTTGGCAGCGTGCTGCACAACGTGAATTTGAAATCGGGCCGCGGCGCGTCGGTTAACATTCATTTTGCCGATCCTCCCACGCTTGCCGACGGGCAGTATTCGCTGGTGGCCCAAATCGACGCCAGCCGGATTCCGAATGTCGATACGACAAATGACATGTTCGTTGCACCGTCGACGATTTCGGTCAATCAGCCGTCGGCTGACTTGCAGAGCCAGATGGTAAGCGGCCCGACTTCGCCGATCGTAATCGAAGGAGCCAGCGTGAGCGGCCAGCCAGCCAGCGTGCTGGTGAAGAATGTTGGCAATGTGGCGGCAAAAGGGGACGTGTCGCTGAGCTTTTATCTGTCGGCTGACCAGACGCTCGATTCGGGCGATCTGCCGGCCGGGACGTTGTCGGGGCTGGCCGTCAAGTTGAAGCCGGGGAAGGGCGAGGTATTCAGCGACATGCTGGTTCCGCCGAGCGGAACGGCTGCCGGCAACTATTATTTGTTTGCCAAGGTGACGCCCGGCGCCGGCATTTCGCAAAAGCCGGGCGAAGCCGGGATCGGCGTTGCACCGACCCAGGTCGTGGTGCAGCGGCCGGCCGCCGCAGGCGGAAGTGTCGATCAGACCGGCAACGAAAAATCCCCCCGGTATCCAGATGAAGGCACTCCGGCAACACCCGTCACTCAGACGCCTGTTGACGATGGAACGACCGCTCCGCCCGCCGACGATTCTTCCACGCCGCCGGCATGTGATGATGGCAGCCAGGGCGCCGATTGCGGCGACAGCGGCGATGACAGCCAAACCACCGACGACGGCTCGGGCGATCAGTCCGATCAGGGCCAGGATGACAGCGGCCAGCAGGACGACTCCGGCCAAAGCGACAGCGGCCAGGACGATTCGGGACAGACCACCGACGACTCGGGAACCCAAAGCGACAGCGGCCAGGATGATTCGGGCCAAACCACCGACGACTCCGGCGATACATCGAGCGACTCCGGAAGCGACGACTCAGGTAGCGAGGATTCCGGTGGTGATGATTCGAGCGGAGGTGATTTCAGCGGCGACGATTCCGGAGACGATTCGAGCGGAGGTGATTTCGGCGGCGACGATTCCGGTGGTGACGATTCCAGCGGCGATGATTCGGGCGGCGATGATTCCGGTGACGATGGCAGCGATGCACTGCATAGTGCTCCGGTTTTGCAACAGCAACCGCCGGTTTCGATTGTCGCTCCGCATGCCCCTACGCTGTCGCTTCCGACTGCCGGGGGCATGACGCATGTCAGCGTGATCCGTCAATGATCGGCCGGAATCGCGTGTGGTCCTTTTGGAAAACTCCGAGGCCGGACGTCGGGGCGTCCTGGGCTGCCTTCTCACCCGCGAAAGATGGTGGGCGAGTACGCGCGAGTACGCCCACCCTACGGTTTGGCGTTTGGCGGAAGATAACGGCCACTCCCAACGAAACGGATGGTACAACGGGATCGGCGGCTGGAGAGTAGAATCGTTCAGAAGCCCAGACGCTTTTTACAAAGGAACACTCATGAAACTCTCCAGACTATGTGCCGCCGTCGCGATGTTCGCTTTAACCGCCTCGGCTTTTGCGAGCCCGCAGATCACCGTGGTCAAGGAACCGACAAAGGAGCCCGCCGTGGCGAAGGATAATCAGCCGGCCAGCGCGCTGGATTTCAAGGTGCAGAATATCGAGGGGAAGGATGCCGATCTTTCGCAATACAAGGGAAAGGTTGTGATGATCGTGAACGTGGCGAGCAAGTGCGGCTACACGCCGCAATATAAAGCCCTCGAAGCGCTCTATAAGAAATACGCCGACCAGGGTTTTGTCATCCTCGGGTTTCCCGCCAACGATTTCCTGAAGCAGGAACCCGGCAGCAATGCCGAGATTCAGAAATTCTGCACAGCCAAATATGGCGTGACGTTTCCGATGATGGCGAAGATCAGCACGCTAGCGCCGGAGAAAGCGCCGATCTATAAGTTCCTGACCGAAGCCCCGACCGCCGGTGATTTCGCCGGGGATATCGCCTGGAACTTCAACAAGTTTCTGGTTGATAGAAATGGCAACGTCATCGCCCGCTACGGCAGTCCGGTGAAGCCCGATGACAAGCAGGTGACCGATGAACTGGAAAAGGCGCTGAAGGCCAAGGCCGCCGCTGCACAGAAGAAATAGCATTGCATCGGGTGAAATTAAATCGCGAAATCGCGAAGCGAAATACCAATGGCCCCGGCGAACGAGCGGTTCGCCGGGGCCATTTTTATGTCGCTTCGCGATTACGCGATTTTTTTCCGATTCGTTTATTACTTCTTTTCCACGATCCACACATTCCGGTAGGCCACCGGGTTTCCATGCTCCTGAAGATACAGCGGGCCGGATTGGATGGCCTCCTTGGGGTCTTCTTTTTGCCCGCCGCCGGTGGGGCCGTTGATCTTGAAGTGATCCTGGATCAGCACGCCATTCTGCTTGACGGTGATCTCGGCATCGGACTTTTTCTTCCCATCCTCATACCGGGCGGCGGTGAAATCGATGTCGTAGGTTTGCCAGGTCAAGGGCGGATAGCACATGTTCACCAGCGGCGGGTTCTTGGTGTAGATGCCGCCGCACTGGTTGTCCATGCCTTTTACGCCGAAGCTGTCGAGCACCTGCACTTCGTAGCGGTGCTGGTTATAGACGCCGCTATTGCCGCGGCCCTGGGTTCGGGCCGATGGCTTGAAGGGGAGATAGAACTCGACGTGGAGGGTGTAATCGGTGAATTTCTGTTTGGTTTCACCGCCTTCTTTCATGAGATCGCCGTCGATGATTTTCGTGCCGTTCCAGGCATCGACGTTCTTGCCGTCGAAGAGAACAATCGCCCCTTGCGGCGGCTTTGCGCCTTCGGTACTGCTGCGGCGAAGGGTCTTTTTCAGGGTGAAGCTTTCGCCGCCGTCGGTTTTTCCAGTAAGCGTGCCGCCACTGAGCATCGCATCAAAACCCTTCTTGATCTCGACGGCCGGCGCAAAATGCCCCTCTTCCCAGGCAACCTTGTCGGTCGGCTTAAAGGTGACGGCGTCGCCGCTTAACTCTCCGGCGGACTCGTAGCGATTTTTCGCATCCCACCCATCGCCCGGCAATCCGCCCGGCTCGAAAACCGCATGAAACTTGCCATCTCCCATGGCAATCACCTGCGCGCCCCATTTGGCGCTGCCGGCGGTTCCTTCGTATTCGCCTTGAAGCTTGTAGTCGATGCCGGCCTTTGCCGGGTCGGTAAACGTTGCTTCCTTTTTCGGCTTCTCTTCGGTCTTGGGCGGCTTGGTGTCGGCGGCGTAAACAGAACCAGCGGCCAAAAGGCCGATCATCAGGGCGTTCCGGTATTTCATGCTGAATCTCCGCGGAAAAGTGAATGTTTGCTTCCGTCTGATACTCGTCAAATATACCCATGTTGAACGTTGGCGGTTGGCGGCAATGCGTTATACTCTCCACCGGTATCCCAACGCCTTGCGGAACATTGGCGGGAAGGCTAACGAGGAAATATCGATGCACATCCGATCGCGCTTCGGCGGCTTGATTGTTATCGCGATTTTGCTGGCGTCGCTTGGCGCCTTCGCTCGCGCCGACGCACCGCAGGCGGTTTCCGATCCAACGCGCGATGCGTTCCTGAAAGTGATCGATCGGCCCAGGGTTCCGCTTGCACCGGAAGTGAAGGCCGACGGAGCCGACGCGGGAATTGCCCGCTTTCAATTCTCCTATGCGACGCAGGCCGATCAGCGCGTGCCGGGGATTTTATACGAGCGCGAGCAATTCGCCCGCGATGGCAAACGCCATCCCGTGGTCATCGCCTTGCATGGCACCGGCGGAAAAAAGGAGGGGGAGGCGACGTTGCTCAAACGGCTGGCCAATCTGGATTTTATCGCCATCGCCATCGACGGCCGGTATCACGGCGAACGCGGAAAACCCGCTGACTACAACGCCGCCATCGCCAAGGCCTTTGCGCAGGGGACCGAGCATCCGATGTATTACGACACGGTGTGGGATGTAATGCGGCTGATCGATTACCTGCAAACCCGGCCCGATGTAGACGCGAGCCGCATCGGCCTGATCGGATTTTCCAAGGGCGGAATCGAAACCTGGCTGGCGGCCGCCGCCGACACGCGCATCGCGGCGGCAATTCCGTGCATCGGCGTGCAAAGCTTCGAGTGGGCGCTGGACAACAACGCGTGGCCCGCCCGCGTCGCCACCGTGCAAAAGGGATTTAACGCCGCCGCGAGATCATCCGGCGTTGCCCATCCCGATGCGGCGTTTGTCCGGCGCTTTTACGACCGCGTGCTGCCGGGGATTTACAAGACCTTCGACGGCCCGCAGATGCTGCCGCTGATTTCGCCGCGGCCGCTGATGGTCATCAACGGCGAAACCGATGACAAAAATCCGCTGGAGGGTCTCAAGCTCTGCACCGACGCCGCCAGCATCGCCTACGAGCGCGACGGCGTTCCCGACCGCTTCGTGGTGATCATCGAGCCAAAAACGGGACATGCCGTGACGAAAGACGCGATGGGGGCGGCGATGGATTTTTTCGCGAAGTGGATCGGGAATGAGAGCAAAGCGCCGGTGAAATGAAAAATGCCGTGTAATTCTGTTTGCCCGGTCTGTTCCACCGGGTTCATTGCCCGCCATTTTCACGGGCTACTTCTGGTTTCAGTGGGTGTAACTTTTTTTATGTGGCGACTTCAGCACCGTGCGCCAGTGACTCAGGGGGAGGGCTGGGGTTGGGGGTCGCAGCAGATTCGTAATACTCACGCCGGTGTCTGAGGTACTCCGAAGACCCGGATCCTTCGCACGATCGATCCGGGTCTTCGGAGTACCTCAGACACCGGCGTGCGCATTTAGAACGCCCATCTCCTGGGGTACATGAGGGAGAGGGAGCAGCAAGCCCCTGGCCAGCTTTGAGCGCTACACGCGTTTCGGTGATAGACCGCGCTTCCAACATGCATTCCGCCCGCCGGTAGATACAATGTTCCGCGCGGACAGAAATCCGCGGGCTCGCAAGAATTCACCCTACGGATAGAGGAGACATTTCATGACATCGTTATTCGGTCGGCGTTCGGCGAAAATCGCCGCGGCGGCGTGCGTTGTGGCGGCGGGGATGCTGGCGTTTGCCGCGGAAAAACAGGGGCCGCAGCAGCCCTGGTCGAAGTGGCACGTTCACGACATGGAACGCCCCGCGCCGCCCATCGTGACGCCCGGCACCGCCAGCACCGCCGACAAACCCGGCAAGCCTCCTTCTGACGCCATCGTCCTTTTTGATGGCACCGATCTTTCCAAATGGCAGGCGCAGGGCGGCGGCGAGCCGACCTTCAAGGTTGTCGATGGCGCAGCACTCTCCTATGGCCCGAAATATCTGGAATCCAAGGAAAAGTTCGGGGACGTGCAGTTGCATATCGAATGGGCCGAGCCGGTTCCCGCCAAGGGCGACAGCCAGGGCCGCGGCAACAGCGGCGTGTTCCTGATGGGGCAATTCGAGGTTCAGGTGCTCGACAACTACAACAACCCCACCTACCCCGACGGCCAGTGCAGTGCCGTCTATGGGCAATATCCGCCGGAAGTGAACGTCTGCCGGCCGCCGGGCGAATGGCAAACTTATGACATCATCTTCCATCGTCCGATTTACAAGGATGGGAAGCTGGCCGAGCCGGCGTATGAGACCGTCCTGCAAAATGGCGTCCTCACCCAGGACCACCAGCGCATCGAAGGCCCAACCGGCCATATGATCGTCGCCAAATATCCCGACAAGTTCCCCGATAAGGGACCCATCGCCCTGCAATACCACGGCAATCCCGTGAAATTCCGCAACATCTGGGTCCGCCCGCTCGAATCCCTCGAGCATTTACAGCAAACCGGCGAAGTGGCGGGGAAGACCGAAGAAAAGAAGTGAGATCGGGCAGCAAATCCGAATGATGGATTCCCGAATCCCCGAATCAATGATTAAATCCGAATGACCAAAGGCAAATTGTTCGCCTGCGGTCATTCGGATTTCTGCTTTACAGGAAAGCAATAGGTGCTGTGTTTCTTCGCGACCTTCGATCCTTCGCTCCTTCGCGTCAAAATTCGGGGTTGCCGCAAACCCGATCACAGTTTCACAAACGCGCTGGGATCATCCGCCTTTGACGCATCGATCGGCTTGCTGGTATCGACGATGATGTGCTTTTGGGCGTCGATGGTGATGGCAAATCGCGAGAGCGGCTTTTTCGCCTGCCCGATCACGCCGCTGGGTTTGGGGACGGGCTTGCCTTCGAAATTGAACCGGCTTTTGTGCCTCGGGCAGTAAATCTGGTTGTGATCGATCGTCAGCAGCGCCTGCTTGTGCGTGCAGATGGCGGTCACCGCGAAAATCTTCCCGTTTTCGCGCACCACGAGCATGTGCTTATTCTTGATCCACTTGTCATAGGCGCCGTCCTTGGCGAAGTCCGCCGCCGTGCCCACATCGACCGGACCGGTTGGCACTTTGGGCACATCTTCGTCGGCGTCGTCATCGTCATCCTTGGCCATGACGGCCGGGCACAGCGCGCAGCCGCAGGTTAGCGCGGCGGCCGCAGCAAGAAAATTCCGACGATTGACCTCCGCTTGCATCTCTTCAGGCATGATTAATCCCTCGCAATATGATGAAAACCGCACCCGACGGTGGGAAGGCGGTAGGCGGGAATATAGCAGAATCGAGGAAAAATGTTGAGTGCCTCAGACACCAGCGTGAAGATCAGGATAATAGTTTCCTCGCTCTTCATCCCCATGCCAGCAAAAGTTGCTCTCCCACGGCGGCGTTCCGTCCCGTGCCGCTCATCCACTCCGTTCGGCTGTCCGGCTCGGCCAGCACAAGCCGCGGCGCGATCCGCGCATCAGCCGAGAAAAGCGCCCGCACCAGCCTCGGGCAATTGCACTGTCGGCTGCGGTGCAGCAAAACAATATGCCCCGGCATGCCCGCCGATTGCCGCTCGCTCAAATCGAGAATCTGGCGGATGGCGTCCAACGCCTGCTGGTTGGAAAGATGGCCATGCCCGCCGGTGATTCGGCGTTTGAGAAATGCCGGGCGCGGGCTGCTCGCCTGCATGCGCGGGTCGTAGTTGCTCTCGATCGCCAGCACATCCAGGTCGACAAACTGCTCGATCAATCCCGGCGGCACCCTCCCCAGATCGGTCGCATATCCGACGCGATGTCCGAAGCCGGTAAATACAAAGGCATGCGATCCTTCCCGGTCATGCGCCAGCCGGATCGGCTGCGCCGCCAGGCCGGGGATCGGCTCAAATGAATGGTGCGAAAATGGCCGGATCAGGTCCCGCACGCGGCGATCGCCGGCTATGTCCAGCACCTGATGCATCCGATCGGCATGGCAATGGATTGCGATATTGCCGCGCAGGGCGGTGGCAATCCAGTTGGCGGAAAAATGATCGCTGTCGAGGTGCGTCAGGCAGATGGCGGAAATGTCAGAAAGATCGACCCCGGTGCCGAGAAGGCGCTGCACGGTAACGCGCGGCCCGATGCCGCAATCGATCAGCATCGCCCCGGCAGGCGTGCGGACGACGCTGGCGTTACCCGATGATCCACTGGCCAAAACACACAACTCGATAGACATCCCTGTCTGCTCCTGAAGTTGGACTGCCAAGGACCATACCCGAATTGCAGCGGTTCGTCATCAGCAGGGTAAGAGTTTTGTACGGTTTGGCGTTGGCGAGGTCACAGCAGGATTCTCAAGTAGGCTTTCGCAGGACCGTTACCGATAATCTCACGGATAAGCTCGGCGAGTTGCGCCCTCTCACCGGGCCAGATAAAATCTTGACCGATCTGATTTTGTGATACCCATCGCATCGCATCATGTTCGTCATTCATCGTGATTCTTACGTCCGCCGCAACCACGGCGCAGAACCCCGGGCAGTGCCAAAGCGTGTCGTCCTGCCAGAGATAAAAGATGTCGACGGTGTCGAGCTGGTAGAATTCGGCGGGCACAATACCCGTCTCCTCACGCAATTCGCGAAGTGCCGCCTGCCAGGCTTTCTCATCCCCTTCAATTTTCCCGCGCACCGTCGACCATGCGCCAGCCAGATGTTTGCCCGGGCTACGGCGCAGTTGGAGGAATTGGTGCGAGCCGTCACCGGATGGGCGGACGATGTAGCACGAGATCATGTCGTGACGAATGTTCATGTCAGGCGCGGGTAATTCGATGGTCAGAACTTTAATTCCTCTAAATCCTAAACGAAAGATGGTCGGGCGAAAGCCCGGTGATTGGATTGCGAAACGGGAAAGTGCTGGCGCGTGCTGTAATCGAAAGTTGAGTGATCGACGACACTGCGGGGTCGGAGCTGGACTGAATATACACCTGGTAGGTGTTGGCATTGTTGTTGATGACGAACCACATGTTGTAGAACGTATCGGCCATTGGGACGAACGCGGTTGTCTTGCCTGCTTTTTTCAGCGGGGTAATATCGCTTCCGTGCCCACGCCTTCAGAAATGGCCGCCTTCGATCTCGACACCACTTCCCGGCCTTCATCACTCTGCATATTCGGGTGGCTGACTATTCAAACCGGCGCGCTGGTGCTGTCAGCCCTGCGCGTTCGGCTTTGGGAACACGCGCCCGTGGCGATGGAATTCCTCGCCATGGAAACGCTCCTGGTGGTCCAGATCATCGGCGCGGCCCTGCTTTCGCCGAGATTGGCTGATGGATGGCGTTCGACGGCTATCGCCGGGGCCGGGGCGTGGCCTTTTGTCATTCTGGCAGGGATGCTTGCTGCTGCGCCGCTGGGCAGCATTCTAGAGGCGGGGGCATTTGTCTCAGTCTGGCTGGGGGTTTTGTGGTTCGGACAGTATTGCTGCGGGAACGAGCGCCAAAAATGGGTGCTCGGGGCACTGGCAACCACCTGGGCGGCGGCGGGGCCGATTCTTGTTTTCATCCACGCGGAATACCGGCCGGACACTCCACAACCACCCACTGCCATTCCACCCGCCGTCAGCGGGCCCCTAATGAGCGCGATCACCCTGGTCAGTTCAACGAATTCGGCCGAAAAATGGGGGTGTTGGGTCTGTTTGGTGGCGGCGGCTCTGGCCGGGGGCGTGATTTTTGCGGTCCAGCAGATTATTTTGTTACGCCCGTTCACAAATCACCAAACATCACGCTAACATCCATCGGGACCGCAGAAGATTTTTAAATTTCGCACGCCGAAGTGCCACCGCTCAGACGACAGGTTTTCCACAAATAACCCACAATATCGACCTGTTTCGACGTAAAATCGGCAGTTTCTGCCACATTGGGCCTCGGCTCGACTTCCCCAGCTTCACAAAAACGAAAAATTCAAGATTCCGAAAATCCGATTAATTTAGTGCTTGAAAAACGGAGAAGGAGTGGTAAAAAGTGGGGGCCGGTGGAGAATTGTGGGTCGTGAAGAAATACGCAGCATTTTACGGCCCGCACGACGCCACCCTGGATAGCAAGCACCGCCTGCTGATCCCGTCGGAACTGCGGCGGTCCCTTTCGCCTGAACGCGATGGGACGGCGTTGTTTGCCATCACCGGCGTGAATGAAAAAATCTGGCTCATGACGGAAAACGCGTATCTGGAACAGGCAGAGCAGCCCTTAAACCTGACGCCCGGCAAGAAAAAGCATCTGCATAACCTGCTCTGGTACGGAACAGTAAGACGGCTCGAGATCGATGGCAATGGCAGAATTCTGTTGCCCGCCGATCTACTCGAGGAGACAAAGACAGAATCGGTATTGAAGATCGTCGGCGCAGGGGATCATATCGAAATATGGAACCGCGTTGATTGGATCGCCATACAGGCTGCACTGAAAGCAGCTCGCGAAGAAGAGGCTCGAAAGAGCGAAGAAGCAGACGAAGGAAATTCATCGAACTAGATGCCAATGCCGTCAAAACTGCAATGGTTTTGGCAGAGAGTCGGGCAGACTCGGTTGTGGGCGGCAAAGGCAGATAGACGGGTGCATCAACTCCAGGGATAGGAGTCAGTCGCATCCGTGCTTGCGGGAAGGTGAGCAATCTTGCTCTCCAATTCGGCATCGTCCTATTGATGCCATCAGGGAAATCAGCCAACTTCCAGGGAAGGATAGGCTCCCACGTTTTGTACATCCTGGTACACGCCACGACCGATTGGCGATGGCCGCAGAGAACGGATGCTCCGCGCCATCACATTCTGGGTTTGCCCCGGGCAAGGATTGCCAACACGGGCACGCTCCAGAACCAATCGTGACGCAGTCCGCTTGGCGGACATTCGCCTGGAGGCGAAGCAGGTCACAGTCGTGCAGGAGGCTTCTTGAGTCGGCGTTGGTTGTGAGCCGACCCTTGGCACCTCAAATCCGCCACCTGGCCGCTGGTTCGTGTCAGACCCCGGAGAAGGATTCTCCAGTCGGGCATGAATCAGCGGCCGGCAACGGGTTTATCCGGGAAGCGGCTTTTTTGTGTGCGATACCTCCGGTAGTCATCCCACGGACGGGGCCCCTCGGCAGAGGGGAGCACGGATGCTCGGCTATTGGGGGTATCGTTTATTCGGGGCTGACCAATCACTTCTTATTCGTGACGGAATTTTGCTGCCATGCGACCACCGTCGCATGCAGTGCAGCAAACATTCCCCAAACCATGCCAATTATGTGTCACCTCTGACTGGAAATCAAGGCAAATTCCGCGATGATTCATAAATTGTGGGGCCATTGACCCAGAATCAGGAGCAACGCCCGTGAAGGGAATCCCATACAACCAGGCTGGTAAATCAGATCAAAGCAAGGAAATCTCCAACCCGATCGTGCGCGAGGCGCTGGCTAAACAGGCCGCCCTACGACCGGTGAAAACGCCCCCGCGGGAAATGCCGGTCACCCCGACGCTGCCCCGGATGCCCAAGCCCAAGCGCAAGCGGCGCTGATGGAGGTGTGGACCCACGGAGCAAGCACCGTGGGCGTTACCCGAAAAAAACAGACGGATAGAACCAGCGAAATTCACTCCTCCATTCGTGGAGATTCGTGGCTCTCCCTGACGCCGCTCCTACCGCGCTGTACGACTCAGCACCACAAAGTATCCATCCTTCTCGCCTCCGGCAAACGCCGATTGCAGGGGATTTCGCGTCGGCACCGGGTAAGCCGTTTCAGGAGCAGAGGCGTTGCCGGGATCTTTGGCCTTGTTTCCGGCCGCCGCGCTGCCGACGATCAGGACCGTTCCATTCCGACAGGCGACCGCCTTCATGGACGAGCCGGGGAAGTAGCCGCATTGCTGCATTTGGAAATTTTTGTCGAAGATGGCGAGGTAACCGCCGCCTCGATAGCCGCCCGGCGGCGCGACGAACCAGGGCTCTTTCGTGGGGCATCCCGAAGCGGAGTCGCCGACAATGAAAGTTGTCCCCTGCTCATCGGCGGCCGCACCGTTCATTCCCAGGCCGTTGGCGTGCTGCGGATTCAGCCACGCGCTCATCCACGTTCCTTTGAGCAATTTTCCGGTGGCAGGGTCAACGCGGAAGATGATGCTGGTCTTGCTTGCGCCGCGGAAGCCAAATCCAGGGCCTGCCTGATACACGCCCTGCATGATTGCCGGGTCGAGTTTTTTGTCGGGATTGAGCGGATCGCGGGTGCAGACGCTGTTGCCGCCGTCGGCGAACAGGAGGATGTCGATCATTCCGTCCGCGCCGGCGAAGACCGCCTTGCCGGTGGTATCTGCCATTAAACCGTTGCCGCCGAACTTCGCATCGACCTCGCGCTTCGGATCGGG
Organism: Tepidisphaeraceae bacterium; assembly: GCA_035695715.1. Taxonomy (GTDB): domain Bacteria; phylum Planctomycetota; class Phycisphaerae; order Tepidisphaerales; family Tepidisphaeraceae; genus RYN-428. The sequence continues at coordinate 36,180 of DASRRM010000008.1, read as the reverse complement.
GTTCCAGATCGCCCACACCTGTTTCCCTTCGCGGCTGAAGCCGTAGGCATAAGGATCTTTGTACGGCTCATGGCCGGTCCTGGTCATTCCATAGCCGGTGACAACGGCCGTTCCCGATTTGGAATCGACGTCAATTCCGCCGGGGCGATTGTCGCCGGTGCTGGCAAATGGTTCGCTCCACTTTTGAGTTTTCCCGTCGGCGGAAAAACGGGAGACTCGGCCCTTGGTCAGCACGACAACTTCGCCGTTGGCGTCAATGCCAAAGTCGTCGGCGCCTTCAACGAACAAGCAACCGTTGACCTGCTTCAAATCAGGAGCGAGGCGCGCGACAAAGCTTCCGCTTCCACTGACGCCGGCGATGGTGGTGTCGCCGCCGGCCTTTGCAAGCACGAACGGGGTGCCCCCGCCGTCAACTTTCATACGAACGATACGTGATCCGGCCATGTCGGCCAGGGAAAGAAGCTTGCTTCCGTCGGCTGAAAGTCTGGCGACAAAGCCGCTTCCTTTTTGTTTGCTGTCGCCCTTCCCCTTTTTTGCGCTGGGAGTCGGAGAATCACTAGCCGGCAAACTTGCGGTTGAAAGGTGGCGCACGCTTTCGCCCGCCGGTGCATACCCTTCGGAGTTCCCGGCAACGAGAAGCGTCCCATCGGGCAGAATCGCCGCGCCGACCAGCTCGTCCTCACCCACCCCGCCGATCCAGGAAGCGGCAACAACCTTATACGGCCCCGCGTCGTTGGGCTTCACATCCGCGCGCGACATCGTCACCAGAAAAACAGAGACCGCTGCTGCCAGCGTGATTCTCACGGCGCATGATTTCATCTTCATACTTCCCTCGAATAAATCGCAGACCCTGCCCGTGTTCCCTCAGCTGATGATCAGCTAATGAATCGCAGAGATGTCAATTTCCTGCTTGATTGTTCCTTTGTCCACATCGACGTTCAGCAGGTCGTAGGAATAATGCCGCCCGCCGATGTCGCAGTTGTAAAAGATAAACGGGTGTGTCCAGCCATCCGCCGGCGCGAGCTCATGCGCCATGGGGTTTGTGTCCCATCTGGCGACGTGCGCTTTCCCATGAGCGCTGAGCCAGCCAATCGTCTTGTCGAACAACGTGCCGTTCTGGTCGGCGTCATTGACGAAAACCAGCGGGCCATTCGCTTTGACGTCGCGGAGGACATGGCCATTGGCCCGGCTCACGCTGATCGTCCGCACCCCGCGGAGCTTTAGCGCCGGCGCACCGTCCGCCAGGGAAACATCAATGATGTTGTCCTGGCAAATCTGCGGACTGCCGGCGTACCCGCCGGCGATTTTTTTGGACTTCGTGACGACCGTGTTATGCGTGAAGGCGCTCAGTTCGCACAGGCCCTGCTCGACGGCAAAGTGGCTCTGATTGCCGCACTCGGTAAAATCGCAGCCGTCAATCCACACTTCCCACGGCCGAAAGCCAATTTCGACATTGCCGCCGAAAAAATCGACCCCCGGGCCGTCGATGTTCGAGAATGATGAGCCGACGATGCACCCGTGAATCAGGTTGTTGAACTGGCAGGCGATGCCCGCTTTTTTCTGTCCGGAAAATTCGTTGTGCAGGCAAAGCCACTTATCGAGCATCCCCACGTTGAAATAAATGCCATAGCTGCCGGTGTTGATGAAGCGAAGATCGACGTATTTGTTCTGATCGTGCTCGCTTCCGCCCATCAGCCCCTCCTGATCGTTGCCGACCTGGATGCCTGCAAATGTCTGGTTGCGGAAGGTGATGTTGTAAAAATCCTGGCCGGCAATATAGCTGTGCAGCGCGGGGCTGACCTCATCGTCATGGTTCGATCCGGTCATCGCCAGGCCGGCCGTCCCTCCGTCGATGCCCATGTTCGCCAGCGTGCAGCGCACCTGCATCTTCACGACCTGGATCGGCTGATCGGTGCGGAGAATCGTTTTTTCCGGTCCGGCGCCAAAGATTCCGTCCACTTCACGAAGAATGTAGAGCGGCCTGGTCAGCAGAAATTTGCCCGCCGGACTTTCGAGCCGTGGCATTGCCTTGCCTTTGCCGCGGGATTCTTTCGGCGCGAACTGCTTCCAGTTTTCCGCAATCTGCTGTTGGATCGGCTTCAACTGCGGCTCATATTCGGCCTTGACGGCATCGCGCGCCTTATCATCGTCCCTGGCCAGTTTGCGGATGCGGGCATCGCGCTCATCCCTGATCTTGCGATAGTCGCCTTCCAGCTTTTCCGCCTGGTCGATCAGCTTCTGAAGTTCCTCCCGGCTCCTGCCGTAGAGATATTGCGAGAACGCGTCATCGCTGGGCTTTTGCCCGGTCGGATCAGCGCCAACCGCGAGCAGTTTTTTTCCAAATTCCGGCGCTTGCGTGAAGGCGATGGTCTGTCGCGTTACCGGCGCATCGGCGGCCGGCACGACCGGCGGCGGCGGGATTTTCCCCGTTGCCTTCTCTGCTTTGACGAGATCTGCCTTCCCGTACTCAAACGTGATCTCCTCGGAAGCATTCAGCGGCACATCCTCCAGATGCCGACCCGTGCGAACCTTCTCCGTCAGCGAGGCCTGCGTATCCGGATTGACCATCGGCGGGCGAATTTTCCGCGCCCGCAGCGTCATAATCCCCTGCACCTTCGCGCCCAAATCGTGCGCGGCCCAATACGCCGCCGTCGGCTTCCCGGTATTGGGAGTGACTGCAAATTTCAGGCTGTTGTCGATCCCCTTCATCTCAAACTGACAAGCCACCTCCCACAATTGCAGATTCGGGTCGCTGTTCCAGAGGGACACGTCATTGGAGTTGGACCAGATGCGCATGGCATACAGGATGTTGCCGTTGCCTCCCTCGATGGTGATATCGCGTGCGGCGTCGGCGTTGCGGGGGTCGCCGTTGTTCTGCCCGAACGCGTTAATTCCCCGCAAGCCCAACTGCATGTTCCGGCAATCGCGCAGATAATAGACGCCCGGACCCTGTGACGAAGCACGCTCGGTCGAACCGTGATAAACGGCCAGCCCGTCGCAATTTTCAAAGACGGCGCCCGGCCCCGGATTGCCGTAGTTGGTCTCGATCATCTCGTAAAGCCGCGTCCCCTGCCCGCCGCCGTGAAGATTGAAATGAAGCTGCGCGTTCTCCTTCACCCAATTGCGCCCGGCGTTCTTCGGGTCCCAATGGGCATTGTAATCCTGAAAAGGCCAATTGATCCCGAACCAGAGGAACAGGGAATTGTCCACGCGGGCGTCGGCGGTGACCACGTTCTTCCCGAAGGCGTTTTCCCCACAGATCCATGCACAATTCTTCACGTCGGCGTTGATCCGGATGCCGCCGTGGTTGAATAGAGCCAAAAGATCCGACGCCGGCGCAGTCGGCTCGCCGAAGACTGAGATGTCTTTGAATCTCGCATCAGCCAACCGCGATTGAGGATGGGACAGATCGAGCTTTTCCAGCGGCCTGGCCACGCCGGCTTCAATCTGTTCGTCGAGCGATGAGAAGAGGAGTTGGATGCCGCGCTGCCCAGTGCCGAGCACGATGGTTCCATCGTGCCCGCCGGTGATCTGCACATCGTCGGCAATACCGCGGAAATCGAGCGTGCCACTGGCGACAGAGCCGGGCAGGTTGATCGCGCCGCCGGGGGGCAACGATTCCGCCAGCACCACAATCGCCCGGCTGATTTCCGCCTGCGGCCGGCTGGCCCAGCCGGTTCCCCAGCGCGTTGACAATCCCCGCTCCACATCAATGAAAGTTTCGCTTGCGCTGGCGTGGGATGAAGTCTGAATCGCGTCTGGCTTGATTGATGGCATTGGAGTGGCACCGGCCGCCACCGCACAGAAACCGCAACTCGCGCCAAGGATCGCCAAAGACGCCAAAGACCTGCGGACCATCGTCTCCTCCAGAAAGGGGCAACCGCCAAACGGCAGGGAATGAGCCGCCAGCCAAGATATACACAAAAGACGAATTTGTCTTCGCGCCGCGACTCTTGGCCGAGCGGGCGGGATTTGCCACGCGGGGTTATTTTTGCGATGTATTCCGCAACGCAAGCGGGAAGACGCCGGCCGAGTTCCGCAGGGAGTTGGTCCCCCCGTTGCAACAGCCTTCGCTGAAAGCGAAAAAAGGCGGTTGGGTCGGCACGAAAAAGAAGTTCGACGGATAGGCAATTCCAGTGAAAGAAAATCACGCTGACGCACCGCCGTCTGGCCCGGGCCACGATCCGGTGCTTCTGCACGAAACACTGGAAGCACTCAATCCTGCGCCGGGGAAAACAATCGTCGATTGTACGTTGGGACGCGGCGGCCACGCCGCGGCCATCTCCGCCCGCCTCGGCCCCGATGGTTTGCTCCTTGCTCTCGATGCCGACCCGCGCAATCTGGAATTTGCCCGCCAGCGCTTGTCCTCCGCATCGGGATCACTCTGCCCGGTGCGATTCTTTCACGCCAACTTCTCGCAACTATCCGAAGTGCTTTCCGCGGCCAAGGTAACAGCCGTCGATGGCATCCTTGCCGATCTGGGAATCAGCACCAATCAACTCTTTGAATCGCAGTACGGCATGTCATTTTCGCAGCCGATGCCGCTGGATATGCGCATCGACAGCGACAACCCCACCACCGCTGCCGACGTGGTGAACAAAATGAAGGAGGAAGAGCTGGCCAACGTCCTATATCTACTGGCACAGGAGCGTTATTCGCGAAGAATCGCCAGAAAGATTGTCGAAGCGCGGCGCGGTTCGCCGATTATGACCACGGATCGATTGGCCGGGCTTGTTCGCTCGGCAATCCCGTTTCGGGGCGGAGCCCCCGAGAGGATTGATCCCGCCACCCGAACCTTCCTGGCCCTGCGGATGCTGGTCAACCGGGAAATGGAAAACCTCGCGGCATTGCTGGAGCAATCGCCAAAACTTCTCACGCGAGGCGGCCGGCTGGCGGTTATCAGTTTTCAATCGACGGAAGATCGGCTGGTCAAACAGACGTTTCGGCAGGCGGAGCAGGCCGGGCTACTTCAGATTCTCACGAAAAAGCCCCGCACTCCCACGCAAGCCGAATTAGACGCCAACCCCCGGTCCCGATCCGCAAAGCTGCGGGCTGTGGTGAAGCAATAAGTCATCCGGGAGTCGTATCATGACGCGCGAGACAAAGATCGGACTGCTCGTTGGGCTGGCGTTTATCATTGTGATCGGAATTCTCCTTTCCGATTACAATCGCAACGAAATACAAAACGCCCCGCTGGCGAAGGTGGATGAAAACGTCCGCAGCAGCACGGCCACGTTGCATAACGACTCGAACCAATCGGTGGCTGTTCCGCCCCCCGCAGCGCCGGTTCCGTCCCGGCAGGTGCCGACCGCCCAGGACCTGCGCCAGGGAACGATCGTTGACATCACCCCCGCCCCCGCGCCCGGCGGCACCCCAACCTTGTCAGCCCAATCCGAGCAACATCCCACGCCACCCGTCGTGGGCAACACGCCTGGCGCGGTGACACCCAATCCCGTTCCCACTGAGCCCGTCGGCCCGACCGGCATCCCCGGCACCGAATGGGCTGGCGCGCATAGCCCGGTAACCCGCGAGCCGCCCGTCACGCCCGCGCCCCCCGCCGCTCCCCCGGCAGCGCCAACGCCGACCGTGAATGGCGCCAAGGCGTACGTGGCAATCGCAGGCGACACGGTCAGCAAGCTGGCCGGCCGATTCATGGGCGGCAACACCAAGACCAACCGCGAAGCGATCATGGCGATCAACCCATCGCTGAAAGCCAATCCGAATAATGTGATCGTGGGTCGCACCTATATGATTCCACCGGCGTCCAAACCCGCTGTCGCAACCGCAACGACTCCCGCTCGTTCCGCGCCGGTAATCCCTGCCGTCGCCACGACCGATGGCCCGCACTATTTTTACACGGTGAAGGAAAACGACAACCTCTGGAAAATCGCCGCCGAGCAGCTCGGCGACGGCACCGCCTGGGCCGCCATCAAGGAACTGAACAAGGACGTACTCAAGGGTGGAGAGAATCTTCGCCCCAATATGCGATTGCGCTTGCCGGCCAAGCCATTGGCTTCGACGAATTGAGCGGGCGCTGCTTGTCGATCGACCGGTGCGAAAATTCGATTCAGTAGCGTCAGAGCGTAAGTCGATTGCGCGGTGCCATCGCTTTAGCGATGGGTCGGCCCGCTAAAGCGGGCAAACCGCGCAGATCCTCCCGTAACAATCCTTTTGGGATCCATTGCGATGCAACTGATCGTTATCCCCTTACTCGCGTTTGGATTTCTCCTGAGCGACTTCAACAATGCTGACACTCAACCAGCTCTTTTGACGCACGCAACAGTGCGCCATTCAACTCCGACTGGCCGGAACGCGCGAATCTGGACGCAAACGCACGTTGCCGTCAAAGGCGATACCGTGAGCAAGTTAGCGGCCCATTTTCTCGGCGCGAACACCAAAGCCAATCGTGATGCGATCATCGCGCTCAACCCATCGTTGCAACAAAATCCGAATTTGCTGATCGTGGGAAAGACTTACCGACTTCCGATTCGGAAGCTATAAAAGCTATAAAAAGCCAGGAGGGCTGATCGTGATTAAACTTCTTATCTGTCTCTTGAGTGGTGTCGCAGTCGCCCTGTTCATGCTCAATCTGCGCCATCAGGAGCTTGAACTGCGCCACCAGAACGCCGAGCTTCATGACCACATCAAAAACCAGCAGGCCAAGCTGTGGAGCCAGCAGTTGCAGATTTCAGAGTTCACCGCGCCCAACGCGATCAACGCGACGGTGAAGGGCCAGAAAATCGACATGGTCCCCCGCTTCTCGGCAAGAAACACATCATGGATCGACCCTTCGCCCGAACCAGACAAGGCGCATCACGGGCATTGAGATTGCAAATACGTAAATGAACGCCAAGACGCCAAGGACGCCAAGGTGAAGACGCCAAGGCCGCATCTCGTACGAAAATACAGCTTCCTTTCTTCTTCGTGTCCATTCGTGTCAATTCGTGGACAATCTCCTCGGAGCTTGTCGCGAAGTGCTGTCCACGAATTGACACGAATGAACACGAATGAAGGACGCGCGATTCGTGCGGGATCCGCGACGGAGAGCATGTCGGACCGAGCACCCGGCCCGGAGTGCGGACCCTACGAAGACCGAATCTTCCATAAGCACGGTTCCCACTTCCTTTCTTCTTCGTGTCCATTCGTGTCAATTCGTGGACAATGTCCTCCGAGCTTGACGGGAAGTGTTGTCCACGAATTGACACGAATGAACACGAATGAAGGACGCGCGATTCGTGCAGGATGCGCGACGGAGAGCATGTCGGACCGAGCACCCGGCCCGGAGTGCGGACCCTACAAAGACCGAATCTCCCATAAGCACGGTTCCCACTTCCTTTCTTCTTCGTGTCCATTCGTGTCAATTCGTGGACAATCTCCTCGGAGCTTGTCGCGAAGTGCTTTCCACGAATCGACACAAATGAACACGAATGAAGGACGCGCGATTCGTGCAGGGTCCGCGATGGAGACGGAGCACACTCCGTGCGCGGCTCATTTGCATTCGTCATTCGCGGAAGATCGCATATCGCCCAACTTGGCGTTTCCTCCCTTGGCGTCCTCGGCGTCTTGGCGTTCATTAGCCCGCCGGATGCGGCCTTACCGCAACGCCCTTCCCCACCGCGCGTAATTCTCCATATCCCTTCTGGAGAATTCGTCATGAACACGCGACTCGGCAAACTCACCCGCAACATCCTCAAAAGCGCCATCCTTCTGGGCGCCATCTCATCCCCCGCGCTGGCCGCCACCGGCGATCCGCAAATCAAAACCGACGACCTGTGGTACCCCGGCGAACTTTCCTGCTCCACTTTCCAGCGCCTCTTCAAGACCGAAGCACAGGCCTATACCCGCGTGACCGGCAAGCCGGTGGTCAGCGATGAGGACAAGGCATTGGCCGCGTGGTTCTGGCGAAACACACACTATTGGCATGGCGAGGAAGGCCAGCGCGACTGCTACAACGAGCAGAAGTTCGGCGGCGACAAAAGCCGCGACTACTGGACCGGACTTTTCGCCGACGGGATGGCCCTGTGCGGCACCACCCACGCCCAATGGTGCGCCGAAATGGACGCGCTGCTGGGCCATTGCCGCTCGCGCGTGGTCGGCGTCAACGGGCATAATTCGTTCGAGGTCTATCTCACCGGCGGCGCATACGGCAGCGGCCAATGGGCACTGCTCGACCACGATATTTCCACCATCATCTATTCCCCCGACGGCAGCCGGCTTCTTTCGCTTCCGGAAATTGTTCCCAACTTCCGGCAACTGGCTAACCCCGCCTTTAAGCCGGCGCGCGATCATGGATGGTATATCTCCGGGCTGGAAGACAACGATGCGCGTGGCGTCTATACCCAGGTCAACACCGCCGAGTATCTCGCCGGCTATGCCGCCGCGCCGCCGATGGTTAATTTGCGCAGCGGCGAATCGTTTCGGCGATATCTCGAGCCGGGCCTGGACGACGGGAAAACGTTTGTGTTCTGGGGCCGCAATTACAACATTGGCATTCCCGGTCCCACCCGCGACCGGACATGGGTGAATCAGCCGCAGAAAATGTACGAGTCGAAACATGGTACCGGCGCGAAAAATGGGCAGGTGCGATATGCCAACGCGGTTTACACCTACACGCCGAACTTCGCCGATGGAAGTTACAAGCAAGGGGTGATTGATGAGTCGGCGGATCACGTGACCTTTGAATTTTACTCGCCGTATGTGATCGCTGCCACGCCGCCGAATTCCGGCGCATGGGGCATTTACGATACCGGCTGCACCAACGGCCTGGTTCTGCATGGGAAGGCCACCTGCCCGGTGCAGATTTCCGTCGATCAGGGCAAAACCTGGCAGGATGCCGGAGCTTTTGCCGATGGGCTGGATTTGACCGATCGCGTCAAGGGATTTCAGCAGTATTTCCTGAAATTCGGCGCGGGAGCGGCAAGCTTGAAAGAGGCAGGATTGTCCTGGCGCACCATCTGCCAGGCCAACGTCGCGGTCATTCCCCATCTTCACGACGGCGAAAACACCATCACCTATCTGGCCGGCGGAAAAGCAATCGTCGCCGCCGGGCCGACGCTGGATCAGGCAGCGGCTCACGTGGTGGATGGCAAGATGAATTCGAAAACGGTGACACTTGAACTGACCGCGCCCCGCGGGGCGATGCCGGTGGCGATTCACGCCGCCGCGTGGCAGGCCTCAGGCTCGCCTCCGGCCGCTGTGTCGTACAACATCGATTACTCGGTTGATGGCGGGACGAGCTGGCAGCCGGTGGTGAAGGATTGGAAAATCGAGCGCCGCAAGCCCGAGCCGGGCGATTTCTGGAGCCAGAGCTTCACCTGGGGCGACGTCGATCTTAAAGGAGCGACGGCCGGCAAGCCCGTGCGAATTCGCTTCAGCAACGACGGCGGAAAAACCTTCCGCAAGGTCGAAGCCTATCTCGTCTACGACGAGAAAGACGCAACCGCGACGGACGTGACCTTCGCCTGGAAAAACGCCGCCGGCGAATTGAAAACCGCCACCCACGCCTACCCCGCCGCCACCGGCGCCGAGGATGCGACCTGGCATTTCGATCCGGGCGAAAAAGTGCAGACAGCGTGGGTGGAAATGAAATCGAAATAGACGCGAAGCGCTCCTCAGCGCCAATGCCAACCGCCTGGTCGCCGGTGAAATCACCGGAGGCGTGAGCGTCTACGACACCGCCACCGGCAAACGCGTCGCCACGCTGGTCGATACCGGACCCAATCACCAGAACATCAAGCGCCCCGCGATTGACGCCGACAACGATGCCATCGAATGGCGCATGAAACTTGTGTTTAACATTCATTGAACTCTTCTGATCGCCAGAGGCGTTGGCAAAGGCTTCTGGCCTCGGTGGCAACGGCGAATTACTGTAACCACAGCACCTGAAAGGAGTTGGCTGAATTGTCAAATTGTTGCTTGGAACAGCTTCAAAACCAGCGCATTTCATAGCAAACCAGCGCATCGAACCCCGCTGGCGTGCTGAAAACGAAGGTGAAGGCGGGTAGCAGCGCCGGACCAGTGCATCACCGCCGCATTGCGTTTGCGGAGGGTGATACGAAGGCGTGTTTCGAGCAATCCCAGCCACACTTCAATGGCGAATCCGATGTCCGCAGTCGCTTATTGGCGACAGCCTCCTATGCTATGGGGATGTCCCAATTTCGCACCTATCATGCCCGGTTTGACGATGTGCGGAGCAACCTGACGGGGTTGCCGCCCTGGGCGCGGACGGTGTTTGGGATTTTGATCCTTCCGGGAATTGTGCTGGTGGGCTTGTCAATCCTCGCGGTGGTCGTTAGTATTGCCGCTCTTTTATTCTTGGCGATCCCGGTTTACATGCTGCTCAGGGCGTTGACCGCTTCTCCAGTAAAGAGCGACGGGGCCGTCGTCATCTATGATGTGGACCCCCGCCGGATTGAAGCCAGGCGTGTGGATGCAAGAGTAGTGGACCAGGGCAATGAAGCGCCCGACGAAGTGAATGGCGAGTGAGTCATGGCAAAGAAGGAAATTACCGACATTTTCAAGATTCAGGCCCCCGGCGGAAAAGCCACCCCGGCTCCGCCTATCGGCCCGGCCCTGGGCGCCCACGGCGTCAACCCCGGCCAGTTCATCCAGAAATTCAACGCGATGTCCGCCTTCCTTAATGGGCAGGTGGTCGGCGTTTTGATCACGGTCTATAAGGACCGCACCTTCGATATCGAGCTGAAAAGCCCGCCGGCTGCGGAGTTGCTTAAGGCAGCCGTGAAAGCCGAGAAGGGCTCCGGCGAGCCGAACAAGAACAAGATTGGGAAAGTGACCATGGCGCAGTGCAAGGAGATGGCCAAGGCGAAGATCAAGGATTTGAACGCCTTTGATCTGGACCACGGCGCGCGGATTATCGCAGGCACGGCTCGGTCGATGGGGATTACGGTGGAAGGATAGAAAGAGCGGAGCATGGTCATTTCCTCGCGAACGCCGGAAGGTGAACTGGCAAAATGCCCGGTTTGCGGAGAATGTGTCTTGATGGTTCCGTCGTCGTGTTTTTCTGACGCCCCATGTCCGTCATGCGGAGCATTGTTGTGGTTTGTCCGGATCGGTGAGGAGAACATTCTTGTCCATCGGAAGCCGGCATCGGCAGGTCGGGACTGGATGAAAATCCTTACCGGCGCGATCGGCGACGATGATCCGGGGGACGATGCCTCGGCTTTTGAGAGAGCAGAATCGGATTTGGTGAAACTAGTCGAGTTAGTGATGGAGTCGGAAGATTGAACTGATGAGAGGATTGCCGTGCTGGTCGATCAGATCGATGAGCTATTGGAGAATCAACCGTTCCAGCCCTTTCGGATTTTCACCTCCGACGGGCGAACGGTAGGCGTGCGGAGTCGGGAGTTCGTCTGGCATCCGCCCGCGTCGCGAATGATCTATGTCGCAAGCCCGAAAGGGACCGAGCGGGTTCATATGATCGATTTATTCCTGGTGACGAGGTTCACGGTTAATCCGCAACGCAGAAATAAGGGAAACGGGCACCCCAAACGCCGTCCCGCAAAATAACAATGGCCGCACCACGGGCCGTAACAGTGGGAGCTTCCGCGGGTGGCTTTTTCATCCCGCAACAGGAGCGCGTAAGAGCATGGCTCAAGTCGTTATTGAAAAACGGTCCAAACGGTACAAGGAAGCGGCCAAGAAGGCCATCGTTGACCTCGTCGACATCGACAAGGCGATCGACATCCTCAAGGGGTTTAACGCCACCAAGTTCGATCAATCCGTCGAGCTGATCTTTTCGCTCGGCATCGACGCCAAGCAGGCGGATCAGATGATCCGCGGGTCTTTGTCGTTGCCGCACGGCGTGGGCAAGACCAAGCGCGTGGTGGCCTTCTGCCCCGAGCATTTGGCGCCGGTGGCTTTGGCCGCCGGGGCGATTAAGGCGGGCGGGCAGGAACTGGTTCAGCAGATCGAGAAGGAAAACTTCACCGATTTCGACGTGGCAGTGGCTACGCCGGACATGATGCGATTCGTCGGCCGGCTCGGTAAGGTGCTCGGCCCGAAGGGATTGATGCCCTCGCCCAAGGCCGGAACGGTGACGCCGGACGTGGCGGCGGCCGTTCGCGAATACGCCGCCGGCAAAATCGAATACCGCAATGATTCCGGCGGAAATGTGCATACGGTGGTTGGCAAAGTTTCCTTTGAGAAGGCCAAACTGGCGGAAAACATCAATGCCATGATCGCCCAGGTTCGCCGGGTGAAGCCGTCGACCAGCAAGGGGCATTATTTCAAGAAGGTCGTTCTGAAAGGAACGATGACCCCGGCGGTGAATCTCGCAGTCAGTTAATGGGCAGAAGATAGTAGGCAGAGAAGACAAAGAGGATCGTCGGTGGCACGAAGCAATTGGTTGGCGGCAGCTTTTTCTGCCTGCTGCCTACTGCTTACTGCCTACCAATCCCCGGAGCTACCATGAGCAAAACAGTTAAAAACCTGATCACCAAAGAACTCACCGATCGCCTTGGCAAAATTGAAGGCGTGGGTGTCATCAATCCGCGCGGAATCGACGGCATCAAGACCAACCAGCTTCGCCGCCGGCTTCGCGAGAACGGCCTCAAGATGACGGTCGTCAAGAACACGCTGGCCAAGAAAGCCGTCTCCGGCAAAAAGCTGGATGGCTTCGACAAGCTGCTGGATGGCCCCAGCGCCGTCATCTACGGCGAAGCCGCCAGCATCTCGGCCGTCGCCCGGCAGTTGATGGCCGAAAAGAAGGAAAACGACACGCTGGAGCTTCGCGGCATCTTCTTCGACGGCGAAATCTATCTCGGCGAAAAAGGCGTGAAAAAGGTCAGCACCCTGCCGACCCGCGAAGAAGCCATCGGCAACCTGGTAGGCCTGATCCTCGGTCCCGGCTCCAAGCTGGCCGGTGTGCTGAAGAGCCCCGGCGGCCAACTCGGCGCCCTGCTCAAGGCAATTGGAGAAAAAGCCGGCGCCGCCCCCGAAGCAGCCCCCGAAGCAGCGGCTGCACCAGCAACTGCATAATCAAACTCCTTGATAGCCGAGGCCGGAAGGCCACGGATCGTCAGGGAAAAGCAACGGATTTTCACAGATCCAACAGCCCCAACTGTCCCCAACGGGTCAAACCGCCTCAACGTGAGGCGGGCTCTTGAGGCGAGGATCTCGACACGGTCGGGACACGTGACGTCCCGCGGGATTTTAAAAATCCCGATGTGGGAGATTATCTCCCGGGAGCATTTATCATGGCAGAAGTAGACATCAATGCGCTGGGCGACCAGCTCGCCGGCCTCACCCTCAAGCAAGCCGTCGAACTCGCCGGCTATCTGGAAGAAAAGCACGGCATCAAGGCCGCCGCCGCGGCGGTAGTGGCGGGCCCGGCGGGCCCTGGCCCGGCCGGCCCCGCGCCGGTTGAAGAAGCCAAGACCTCCTTCGACGTCGTCCTCAAGGCCGGCGGCGAGAAGAAGATTCAGGTCATCAAGGTCGTCCGCGCGGCCACCGGCCTGGGTCTGAAGGAAGCCAAGGACCTGGTGGAAGCCGCCCCCAAGACCGTGAAGGAAGCGCTGCCCAAGGAAGAGGCCGAGAAGCACAAGAAGGAGCTGGAAGAGCAGGGCGCGACCGTCGAGCTGAAGTAAGCCTGGCGGCTGTGCAACTGAATCTAAAGTGAATTGCGGAGGGGCGACTGGAAACGGTCGCCCCTCTTTTCATTTTGCGTATTTACGACTTACGGCAGAAATGGCCGACGCCGAGCAGTGTGAGATGTTTTGCGTTATGATCCCAGGTCGGCGTGAAATTCAACGGTTCCCGTTAAGCTGTATTTCACGCCGCATTTCCTCGATTGAAATCACCTCTCCGCGGTCAGCTTGCTCGATCGAGCGCAAATGGCTTTCCAACGAGACTTGCAACATCGCCTGGGTATGGCCGCTGTAGTCCCCGAGTTCTTCAAGCCGCGGGATCGAATGTCCTGCCGCCCGCAACTGCATTCCCTCGGCAAACAGCGCCTCGGCATCTTGAACCCATTTTTCGAATTCAACCCGCAATGCACGGGCGATCTCCAGGGATTTGAGATCGGCGGTTGAAGGAAACATTCTTGGGCGTAACTCTCGAAGCGTCTTAATTGAGTCGATTGCGTTGGCAACCAACTTTTCGGCGAATTGGGCCACCACGTCTTCGTCATTGCTGAGCGGCGTGGTCAAAGCCTCGTCGTGCGAAAGCAAGTCCAGAATCTGCAGACCATTCATCGCTGCTCCTGTTACTTATATTATCGCAGCCTACTCTGACGATGGCAAGGTTTCTCCAGGCGGAAGCAATTCACTCACGAGTACCGAAAACCCCACCAGAACAGGTTCAGCCGTAATAGCGTCGGTTTCTTCCAGGCGATCGGCCTTTCGATCCAAGCGGTGAATACGGACAAACCGGAACTTGGGATTGACCTCCCAGACCAGGGGGATGCCTGCCTTGCGATAGTCGGCGAGCTTGCGCTCGAATATGTAAATTTTATCGTTGGGCGAGATGACTTCGATCGCAAGATCGGGGGCGATTCGAATATGGCCTTCCTCGGGCACTGATTTCAGCCGATCGAACACAATAAGCGAGACATCGGGACGGCGGATTTGGTCCGGATCGTGCGGGAAACACTGAAACGACTGCTCGGCGTAGACATCGCCGGAATTGTGCTGTAGGCAAAAGGTATTCAAAACAGTGATAATTCGGGCGGCAGTTTTGTTCGCCAGTGAACTCATTTCCTTCTCCACCAGCTTTCCATCGACAAGTTCATAGAGATGATCATCGTCCTCTTCCAAGCGAAGAAGGTCGTCCGGCGTGAATCGAGTTGGCGGCGAACCTAAAGTCATTGTCCTTAACTATAGCGACGGCCAGTGAGAACTGCCATCGAATTCCACAATGCGAAAATCCCCCGGCAATCTGATTGCCGGGGGACGGTTTTCTAATACTCAATTCAGACTATCAGCCACTTCACGCACCCGCTTGCGGGACCACTTCACGCGGCTCGCTGGGTTGAACCACGACCTGGCGCGCTGCCGGTTCCGGCTCTGATGCGGGCGGTTCGGCAAGGTGCTTGATCTTCAAATTCAGGTGCGGCTGGAAGGCCGTGCCGGCTGGGATCAGGTGGCCCAGGATCACGTTTTCCTTCAGCCCGACCAGTTTGTCGACCGCGCCGGCCAGGGCCGCCTCGGTGAGGACCTTGGTGGTTTCCTGGAAGCTTGCCGCAGAGATGAACGATTCGCTCTGCAGCGAAGCCTTGGTGATGCCCAATAGCAATGTCTTGCCGCGGGCGGGCTTGGTCTTCTTGGCCTTGGCGGGTTCCTTGCCGGCCGCCTCGGCGGCTTCGTTGGCGTCCTTGAACTCGCTCTTGAGGACGACGTCGCCTTCCTTGAAGCTCGTTCCGCCCGGTTCGCTGATGCGAGTGCTCTGGCCGGTCAGTTCGTTGCCCTGGCGGAAACGGAACTTGTCGACCACTTCGCCCGGCAGGAACTTGGTGTCGCCGGCGTCCTCGACCTTCACCTTGCGAAGCATCTGGTTAAGGATGATCTCAATGTGCTTGTCGTTGATCTTCACGCCTTGCGAACGATAGACGTTTTGCACTTCCGTCAGCAGGTACTGATAGAGCGACTCTTCGCCCTTGATGCGAAGGATGTCGTGCGGAATGATCGGCCCCCGAATGAGCGGGTCGCCAGCCTCGACATAGTCGCCGGCGTGGACTTGCAGCTCCTTGTCCTGGGGGACGTGGTGCTCTTTTTCCATGCCGGTCTCGTTCTTGATGAGGATGGTCATCTTGCCGCGGCGTTTGTCTGAGCGCAGCTCGACCTGGCCGGAGATTTCCGACAGCACGGCTGGGTCCTTGGGCTTGCGTGCCTCGAAGATTTCCGTGACGCGGGGCAGACCGCCGGTGATGTCCTGCGTGCCGGCGCTTTCGCGCGGCTGGCGGGCGAGCAGGTGGCCGGCCTCGATCTTCTGGCCGTCGGTGACTTCGATACGCGCCTTGGCGGGCAGGTAGTGGAAGTCGAGGATCTTGCCGTCGGAGCCTTCGATGGTGATACGCGGATGGCGCTCGCCCTTGTGCTCGATGACGACGAGCTTCTTTTCACCGGAGCCGCCCTTTCGCTCTTCCTCAGTGCGGGCGGTTTCGCCTTCCTCGATGTCTTCGTAGCGGACGGTGCCGCCCTTTTCGGCCAGGATCGGCGTGATGTGCGGATCCCACACCACGACCTGCTGGCGGGCTTTCACCTTTTCGCCGTCGGCAACGAGAATCGTAGCGCCGTAGGGCACTTTGTATTTCTCGCGTTCGCGGCCCTTGGCGTCGAGCACGGCAATTTCGCCGTTACGCTTCAGGGCGACGAGGTACTTCTTTCCTTCTTCGCCGACGACTGTCACCGCGTTGATGTCGCGATGCTGCACGGTTCCTTCGCTGGTTGTCTTGATGTCATTTTCGGCAAACGATCCCTGGGCGACGCCGCCGGTGTGGAACGTACGCATGGTGAGCTGCGTGCCCGGCTCGCCGATGGACTGCGCGCCGATGATGCCAACCGCCAGGCCCTCTTCCACCAGCATGTTGGTGGACATGTCGATGCCGTAGCAGCGTGCACAAACCCCGCGCGGGCTTTCGCAGGTGAGCGGCGAGCGCACGCGGATGCTTTCCAGCTTCAATTCCTTCAGGGCGTCGGCGATTTCATTGGTGATGATCTGGTTTTCATTCACGATGACGACATCAGTGATCGGGTTGCGGATGGTATCGCGGGCGGTTCGGCCCACGATCATGTCCTTCAACTCCACTTCAACCGTTTCGCCCTTGTAGATCGTGGTTTTGGTGATGCCGTTGAGCGTGCTGCACTCGATCTCGTTGATGATGACGTTTTGCGCCACATCGGCGAGCTTGCGGGTGAGGTAGCCGGAGTCGGCGGTCTTCAGGGCCGTGTCGGCCAGACCTTTTCGCGCGCCGTGGGTGGAGGAGAAATATTCCAGCACCGACAGGCCTTCGCGGAAATTGGACTTGATCGGCGTTTCGATGATTTCACCGGACGGCTTGGCCATCAGGCCGCGCATTCCGCCGAGCTGGCGAATCTGGTCGACGTTGCCGCGAGCGCCGGATGTTGCCATCATGGCGATCGGGTTGAGGTATTTGAGCGCGCCGCCCTGCTTTGGCGGGATGGGCTTGCCATCTTCGCCGCGATAGTCATTTTGCAGGCCGGCCATGAGATCTTCAGTGACCAGCTTGCGGGCATGTCCCCACGTATCGATCAACTGGGCATAGCGCTCGGGGTTGGTGATGGCGCCCAGCTTGTAGGCCTTCTCGATCTGGTCGGCTTTCTTCTGGCCGGATGCGAGAATTTCGCCCTTGGTGTCGGGCGAGCGGATGTCGGTGATGCCGAAGCTCAGCGCCGCCAGGGTGCTGCGCTTAAAGCCCAGCGACTTCATGTCGTCCAGAAGTTTGATGGTAGCCGGGCGGCCAAGCACGGCATACGTGTCGGCGATCACGCGGCTGGAGCCTTTGGCGGTCAACGCATAGTTATAAAACGCCATCTGCTTGGGCAGCACATCGTTGAAAATGCACCGGCCGACCGTCGTCAGGATGATGTGGCTCTTGAAATGCTTGGAGCGGCCCTTGCTGACGTAGTTGGGATCCTTGCGCTTGCGATGCTCTTCCAAATGCTTCCAGGAAATGTCCTGGATCGGCTGCGGCCCGGACTTGTCATCCGGCACCACTTCCTGGCGATCGGGCAGGCGCACGAAGATGCGCGAGTGCATCTTGATCTTCCCAAGGTCAAACGCCATCAGCGCCTCGCGAACGGAGTTGAACAGGCCGAATTCGCCCTTGTCTCCCTCGCGGTCGGTGGTGATGTAGAACGTCCCCAGCACGATGTCCTGGGAAGGCGTGATGATCGGACTGCCATTGGCGGGAGAGAAGATGTTGTTCGGCGCCAGCATCAGCACGTGGGTTTCGGTCTGCGCTTCGACGCTCAGGGGAAGATGGACGGCCATCTGGTCGCCGTCAAAGTCCGCGTTGAACCCTTTGCAGACCAGCGGGTGAATTTTGATGGCGTTGCCTTCGACCAGCACCGGCTCGAATGCCTGGATGCCCATGCGGTGAAGCGTGGGCGCGCGGTTTAGCATGACCGGATGTTGATAGATGACTTCTTCCAGAATATCCCAGACTTCCGGATCGCGCCGCTCGAGCATTTTCTTGGCCGACTTGATCGTGTCGGCAAGGCCATGCTCCTTGAGCTTGCGGATGATGAACGGCTGGAAGAGTTCCAGCGCGATTTTCTTGGGCAAGCCGCACTGATGCAGCTTCAGTTCCGGCCCGACGACGATGACCGAGCGGGCGGAATAGTCGACGCGCTTGCCGAGCAGATTTTCGCGGAAGCGGCCTTGCTTACCCTTGATCATGTCGGTGAGCGACTTCAGCGGGCGATTGGACGAGCCAAGCACCGGCCGGCGGCAGCGCCCATTGTCGAACAGCGCATCGACGGCCTGTTGCAGCATGCGCTTTTCGTTGCGGATGATGACTTCCGGCGCATTGAGATCGACCAGCTTTTTCAGCCGATTGTTGCGGTTGATGATTCGGCGATATAGGTCGTTCAGGTCGCTCGTGGCGAAGTTGCCGGATTCGAGCAGAACCAGCGGGCGAAGGTCCGGCGGGATCACGGGGATCACGTCCATGACCATCCACTCGGATTTGTTTTCCGAGCCGCGGATGGCTTCGACCATCTTCAGCCGCTTGGTCAGGTCCTTGATTTTCTGTTTGCTGTTGGTTTTTTCGATGTCGGCGCGGATCTTCACCGCTTCGCTGGGCAGATCGATCATGCCGAGCAGCTTCTTGATCGCTTCAGCGCCCATCTCGGCTTCGAATTCCGAGGAGTATTTCTCGTACGCCGCCCGATATTCGTCTTCGGTGAGAAGCTGCTTCTTTTTCAGCGGCGTTTTGCCGGGATCGGTGACGACGTAGTCCTGGAAGTAGACGATTTTTTCGATGTCGCTGGTCTTCATGTCCAGCAGCGCGCCGAGGCGCGACGGGAGGGCCTTGAAGAACCAGATATGCACGATGGGGGCGGCCAGGTTGATATGGCCCATGCGCTTGCGGCGGACGCGCGAGTGCGTGACCTTCACGCCGCACCGGTCGCAGATGATGCCCTTGTACTTCGTGCCCTTGTATTTGCCGCACGAGCATTCCCAGTCGCGTTCCGGGCCGAAGATGCGCTCGCAGAAGAGCCCGTCCTTTTCGGCGCGGTAGGTGCGATAGTTAATGGTCTCCGGCTTCTTCACTTCGCCGAACGACCACGAACGAATATCGTTCGGGCTGGCGAGTTGAATGCGGACGGAACCGTAGTCGTTAATACGATCGTAGACGCTTTCAGCCATGATCGTTGTCTTTCTCTTTCAGTAACACGGGCGAACTGCCCGTGAAGGGTTTCACTTCAAAACCGCCGGGACGAATTCTTCGCGACCGCCACTCGAACAGTGCTTCTTTCAGCGCGAAGATCACAAAAAACGCTGCAATGACGGCAAAGATTGCGATGAGCAATAGCATCTCGTCTTTCGCCGTTTTGCCGACGGAGTCGGCATCAATTCAATCAGCTTCCGCAGCACCCGCTTCGCGCTATTTGCTAATGCGTTCCTGCGTTTCCTCGATAGCGGCGATCTCGAACAAGGCCATGTGAATGGCCCGGTCGGATCGCGGAAGGTAGTAGTGCAACTGCGTACTGCCGATCGCCAGCGCTTCGCTGCTTTCAATCACATACCGATCGCCGCTCGTGAGAACCACCGTGAATGGGATAAACGG
This sequence comes from Tepidisphaeraceae bacterium, assembly GCA_035695715.1. GTDB lineage: Bacteria > Planctomycetota > Phycisphaerae > Tepidisphaerales > Tepidisphaeraceae > RYN-428. The sequence continues at coordinate 16,412 of DASRRM010000008.1, read as the reverse complement.
CTGACGGCTCCGTAGTTCACGGATCGTGTCCAAGGATGTCAGTCGTTCTTCCGCCATTGTCGAAGTCTCACTTTCCTGTCATCAGTTCGCTGCCATCCCGATTCCGACACGATTCGTGGAGCGCCCATAACACCGGCATCTCAAATTCCAACTCGCAACCCATGGGCAGCATCGAAAGCAGCATCACTCGCAGGCCTTCGGCGCGTTCGATCTCAGCTTCTACTTTCAGCAAACGGTCGGTGTATTTAACGCTTGATATCTCCAACACATCTGGTTCCACCTGCACATACCAATTTCCGTCATGCTCCAAGACAGCTCCGGGATGAGTTACCAAACGGCACTCGGCCGGCTGGTATCGCTCAAGGTGCTTTTCCACCAATATCCGAACCCGCTCCAACCGATCCTTTGCTTCCTGCCGGACCAGGAATCGCTGCTTCCGCGAAAGTTTAGGCCTCTTTGCCATTGCGAATCACGGTGCGACCGGCAATCTCGTCGTCAGAACGATCTTTTTCTTCGTTGCATCACGAAGATCAATTTCGATTTCCTGCAGGCGATCGGCATATTCACTCACTGGCACACCGGCCCAGTCGGCCTTCACCGGCACATACCACCAACCGTCTCGCCGCACCACCTGATCTCGCCGAACGAAAAGGCGATAGCCAGCGGGTTGATTCCGCTCAAGGTGACGTTCAACCAACGCAACTACCTCAGCGAGGGTCTCTTCCACGGCAGCAACCTTCGAAGTTGCGGCCGATGATTCCCGAGACGGAATTCGATTCCGCTTTTCCACCCAGGCCCAGAGCTTTCTTCCAAGCCATATGGTGACTATCAGCCCCGTAACATGCATGAGGGGCCCGAGAACATCCATATCATCCCTCCTCAGGAACCTACATCATGTCCTCATCCTCAGGCTCGCCGCCCAAACCTTTCTTCTTCTCAAGCTGGATATTCAATCCCAGCCCGCGGATTTCGTTGCAGAGCACGTCGAAGCTGACCGGCGTTCCCGCCTCCAGCGTGTTGGTGCCTTTCACCATGCTCTCGTAAATCTTCGTTCGACCTTCCACATCGTCGGACTTCACGGTCAGCAGTTCCTGCAGGACATACGATGCGCCGTAAGCTTCCAGGCCCCACACTTCCATTTCGCCGAACCGCTGGCCGCCGGTGCGGGCCTTGCCGCCGAGGGGTTGCTGGGTGATGAGCGAATATGGGCCGGTGGCACGGGCGTGGATCTTGTCGTCGACCAGGTGGTGCAGCTTCATCATGTAGATGTAGCCGACCGTCGTGCGCTGCTCGAACGGCTCGCCGGTGCGGCCGTCGCGAAGCTGAATCTTCCCGCCCCACGGCATTTCCGCATCCAGGTCGCGGTCGCCAAGGACGGCATGACTCGTCTTGCGCTCCTTGCGACGCTCTTTCACGGCCTTGTTGGCCTCGGCGACGGCGTTGAAGATTTCATCTTCGGTCGCCCCGTCGAAGACCGGCGTGATGGTCTGGAAGCCCAGCACAGCGCCGGCCCATCCCAGATGCGTCTCAAGAATCTGCCCAACGTTCATACGACTCGGCACGCCCAGGGGATTCAACAGAATGTCCAGCGGCGTTCCATCTTCCAGGAACGGCATGTCTTCCTCGGGCACGATGCGGGCGATAACGCCCTTGTTTCCGTGCCGGCCGGCCATCTTGTCGCCGACTGACAACTGTCGCTTGGTGGCAACGTAAACTTTCACCATTTCCAGCACGCCGGATGGAAGCTCGTCGCCGCGCTTCATATGTTCCATGCGGCGGACTTTTTCCTTCAACACCGCCTGCACGCGCGGCCAGAATCGGCTGTGGGTATTGAGGCCCTGCTCCTTCGATTCCTTGTTGCCTTTCACCCATTCAGCACTGAAGCCTTCAATCTGCTCAAGGATGACGTCATCCTTTTCAGACAGGCCGACCTTCTGCTTGGTGCCGGGGTCGACCAGAAGCTGGCCGGTCACTTCGTTGATCTCGTTGACCATCTGCTTGAACAGCTCGATGGCCCGCAGATTCATGTCCTTTTCGTACTTGTCGATGTCTTTCTTGAGCTGCTTTTTCTGCTCTTCAGTCATGTGCATGCGGCGGCTGAAGCGCGATGCGCCAATAACCACGCCTTCCTCGCCGGCCGGCATTTCCAGCGAATCGTTCTTCACGTCTTCGCCGGCCCGGCCGAAAATGGCATGCAGCAGCTTTTCTTCCGGCGTCAGCTCGCTCTTGCTCTTGGGGGCAATCTTGCCGACGAGAATATCGCCCGGCCCGACGCGCGTTCCCACGCGAACCACGCCATTCTCGTCAAGATTGGCCAAAGCCCGCTCGCTGACATTGGGAATGTCGCGGGTGAATTCTTCGCGGCCAAGCTTGGTTTCGCGAATTTCGACATCGTATTCCTCAATGTGAATCGAGGTGAAGATGTCTTCCTTCACCAGCCGCTGGCTGATGACGATGGCGTCTTCGAAGTTGTAGCCGTCGAAGGTCATGAACCCGACGAGCACATTGCGGCCCAGTGCCAGTTCGCCCTGGTGCGTTGCCGCCCCGTCTGCCAAAATCTGGTTCTTCTTGACTCGCTGGCCCTTCTTCACGATGGGCTTTTGGTTCAGGCAGGTGCGTTCGTTCAGGCCGACGAATTTGCGAAGCATGTATTCATCGGCGTTGTCGATCAGAATGTGGGTTGCATCGACGGCGGTTACCACGCCCGCGCGCTCGGCGCGGACGACCATGCCGCTGTTTTGCGCCACCGGCCGTTCCATGCCGGTCGATACGACCGGCGGATCGGTCCGCAGAAGCGGCACCGCCTGGCGCTGCATGTTCGATCCCATCAGCGCGCGGTTGGCGTCGTCGTGCTCTAGGAACGGAATGAGGGCGGCCGACACCGAAACCACCTGCCGGGGGCTGATGTCAACGTATTGGATTTCTTTGCTTGCGACCGTTGCCAAATCGCCCTGCACGCGCGCCAGCACAGCGCCCTTCTTCAAATGCGTTTCCTTCGGCTCGACCACGTCCGGCGGCGCGAGAATCGACTTCATTTCCTCGTCGGCGCGGAGGTATTTGTGCTCGCCGTTCACTTTCCCATCCTTCACCACGCGGTAAGGCGTGATGAGGAAGCCGTATTCGTCCAGATCAGCGTAAATCGACAATGACGCGATCAGGCCGATGTTGGTGCCTTCCGGCGTTTCGATCGGGCAGATTCGGCCATAGTGCGAAATATGCACGTCGCGCACTTCAAAGCCCGCGCGTTTGCGGTTCAAGCCGCCGGGGCCAAGGGCCGAGAGCCGCCGCTCGTGCGTCAGCTGCGACAGCGGGTTGGTCTGGTCGACCACCTGCGAAAGCTCGCCGCGACCGAAGAAGAAATCGATCGAACTGCTAATGCTCTTGGAGTTCACCAGCTCGGCAATTCGCCCAAGCTCGTTCGGATCCTTCAGCGACATGCGCTCCTGCACCGTGCGCTTGAGCTTCAGGAAGCCCTTGCGCAGTTCCTCGGCGGCAAGCTCGTCGATCGTGCGCAATCGGCGGTTGCCGAGATGGTCAATGTCGTCGACGTATCCTTCGCCAGAGCGAAGCTTGAACATGTACTTCAGCGAGTTGATGATATCCTCGCCGCGCAGCGTCATGACCGTTTCCGGCACATTCTGGTCGAACTTGCGGTTGATGCGGAAGCGCCCGACGCGGCCGAGGCGATAGCGGTTTTCATCGAAGAACTTTTCTTCAAACAGCGTAATCGCCTTTTCAAGCTGCGGCGGATTGCCCGGACGCAGCCGGGCGTAAATCCGCATCAGGGCATCTTCATGGCTGGTCGAGTTATCCTCGCCAAGCGTGTTGAGAATAAGCGGGTCGGCCACCTTGGTGATGACCTGAATGCTCTTCAGCGAAGAGGCCTGAATCTTGTTGATCGATTCGCCGAGCATCGCCCCGGCTTTCACCAGTTCTTCGCCGCTCTCGGCGTCGATGATCGGCGTGGCCGAATAATATGATGGCTGCAACTGCCCCACCTTCACGGTTTCAATCGAGTAGAACTCTTTGATGATTGCTTCGGTCGAGCTGTATTTCTTATCGAGGGCGCGGACGAAGGTGGTTGCCGGGATTTTCGACGATTGGTCGATGCGGACGGCCAGGGCGTCTTTCTTGGTGACCGAGCATTCGATCCACGAGCCGCGTTCGGGAATGACGCGAAAGCCGTGCAGCGGGCGGTCGCCTTCCTGCACTTCGATGAGGAAGTCAACGCCGGGCGAGCGGTGAAGCTGGTTGACGATGACGCGTTCAGCGCCGTTGATGATGAATTCGCCGCCGCCGATCATGATGGGGATTTCGCCCAGGTAGATGGAATCTTCCATCACCTCGTCCTTGTCCTTGCGGACAAAGCGCACCTGGATGCGGAACGGCATGCCGAACGTCAGCCGCAGCGCCCGGCATTCATCGGTGGTATATCGCGGCTCGGCAAGCTGGTAGTTCATGTACTCCAGGCGCAAGTTCCCGTCGTAGCTTTCGATAGGGAACACTTCGCGGAGTAAATTTTCCAGGCCTTCATTTTTACGCTTCGCCGGGTCGATATCCTTCTGGAGGAAGCGCATGTAGGCGTCAGTTTGGACGCGGATGAGATTTGGGATAGCCAGCGCATCGCCACGCTTGCTGAAGTCGCGCACTTCGTGCGTTCGCATCAGATTGTCCTTTTCCGTAAGAAAATAGACGACAGTGCCGCCGCCTCGACTTTTTAAAATCGCCGCGTTGCACTTAGCTTCTTTTCACGCCCCCTTGCTGGAGGGCTTCGCCACGTAAATTCAGATGCCGCTTTTACTTATCTTCACACGGCTCATTCAGCCGATAAAATTAGCCGCTTAACTGTTGAAGCGGCTTGTCAGCCGGGCACCACACCAGGGAATCGCCCGGGGAAATACTTTAACTTGTTATCTTAGCGGACCAACTACACCGGTCAAGCGCAATAAACAATAACAGAACGTCCCCCTCCCGCTGGATGGGGCCATTCTGGACGTCTTTGGAGTTTGATCAGTGCGTTTGCCAATAAACCGCCAAATACTCTAGCAGGTAAACGGCCGGCGTCAATGGAAAATTCTGAATTGGGTAGAGACCAAAGGGTGATTTGTCTCCGTCCGGGTTATAATTGACGCATGGTTCGCCATATTGACGCCATTTTCAGTCAGGGTGCCTTTCGGCCACTTGTGCCGCTCACGTTGCGCGAGGGGATGCGCGTCCATTTAAGCGTTGTTGAACAGGAGCCAAGCCCCGTCGCCTCCCCTGTCCTGTCAACCCCGAAGATTCACACCCCAAGGTTGGCCCATCCGGAAGATGCGGGCGATTTTGTGATGGAAGTTCGCGAGGTGGGCGATGCAGATTGCAGTTCCTCGGCAAATCCTTTCGCGGACAGTTCCTGCTAATTGACAGCTGGTACGGCGTTTTGGGGCGGAATGTGCTGAACAACCTTTCCCTCTTGCTCGATGGCCCGGCTCGAACATGGTCGGAACGCCCGTAAAGACCGTTCGCGTCACCGCCGCTTTGGGGACTGATCGGGGGCTGGTCGTTGCAGCGGGGGAAGATTTTGCGAACGCTCCAGAAAGCAGCATGCACGCTCAGAACAGCCGGGCATCGTCGGGTTTCTTGCCTTTGGCTTTGGGGGCTTGCTTGAAGGAGCGGATGTCTTGTTGGGCGGGCATGTCGATCCGTTTGCCGGCCAACAGCTCTTCGATCGTCAGAATCTGCAAACGCGGGTGTTTTGTGTTGCCGATGCCGGTGTATTGCCAGAAGCCGGCGTCGGCGGCTTCCTTGCGCATTGGGGCGGTGGCGGGTTCGAGGGTGATGAACACGCCGATGGCCGCCCCTTCACGCTCGATCACCCCGCGCAAATCGCGCACCTGCGATACCGTCGCGTGGCCGCCTTTGACGGAGATGATGATCGATGTGGTTTCGCCGTCGCGGTCGGTCATGTACAGCCGGCCGTCGATCCCTTTGTCCGCGCCTTTCTTCTCGTCGCGTTGTGCGGGCCGCGCCCCCACGAGGCCAAGCGCCCAGTATTGGAACTGATACTTGTCCTGTGCTGCGAGCGCCCGCGCGCCTTGCAGGTCGGTCGGCTCGCCGATGACCTTGTATTTCTGAACGATTTTCGCACCGAATGCATCGGCGAGGCGGACTTTGATTAGGTTGATGGAGAGGTGCGTGATGTCGATGCCGATCCAGCGACGCTTGAGTTTTTGTGCTGCTGCGATGGCCGTCCCACAGCCGCAGAATGGATCGAGAACGACGTTACCCTCATTGCTCGAAGCCGCAATGATGCGCTCCAGCAGCGCTTCGGGTTTTTGCGTGGGATATCCCAACCGTTCTGCCGCCGCCGCATGGATTGGCCGAATGTCCGTCCAAACGTCCGTTATTGGAACGCCGGGGCTGTCTTCGAGATATATTTTCCTTCGTATACGACCCGTAACGCCTTTCTTTGGAAAGAACAACCTGCCCTCGCGGTCGAGTTGCTCCATCTTTTCTTTTGACACGGCCCATCCGTTTGGATGCGGCTTGTAACCCTTGTAGTCGTAGACAAGGTTGGGCCGGTAGCCAGGATTGCGCATATCAACGCGACGGAATACGCGGCCGTCCGGGTCCTTATGGACAAAGTGTTCGGCGATGTACGCCTCGTCGTAGGGCTGATAGACGCGGTTCCAGGTCGGATGCGGCCCCTTAGCGTAGAAGAAAATCAGGTCGTGAACGCCCGCGTAATTCCCCGTCGCATTTCCATGGGCAGACGTGCGCTTCCAAACGATCTCTCCGCGCATTTGGTCCGGCCCAAACACCGCATCCATGATCATCTTCAGATAATGCGATGCCGTTGGGTCGCAGTGCAGGTAGATCGAGCCGGTGGGTTTTAGGACGCGGCGGAGTTCGATCAGGCGCAGCGCCATCATGCTGAGATAGGCGAGCATATCGGACCCGCCGAGGAAATCGTGGATGCCCTTGAGGGCGCGGGCGATGCGATCATGGCCGGAGCGGAGGACTTCGGCGTATTCCTGGGCGGCTTCCAGGTCCCATGTCCAGGTGTCGCCGAATGCCTTGATCTGGGCGTGGGCTTGCGTGCCGTCCTTTTCGGCGAAGAGGACGTTGTAATCGGCGTTGGAGTTGAACGGGGGATCGAGATAGATCAGGTCGACGGATTCATCGTCGATGTAGCGGCGGAGGATGTCGAGGTTGTCCCCGTAGTACAGGGTGTTGGGAGGTTGGCCCATTGTGGGGGCGAGTTTAGCGAAGGGCGTGGGGTCTTGGAAGGAAGCCGCGGGGGGAATTTCTTCGCCCTTTCGCGGAATCATTTTTTCGGTTGGCGGCGCTGCGACATCACTCTTTCATACGCGATCCTTCACATCCGCTTCGCTGTATTCGGGTTCGCTTTCACCATACGCACGTGAAAGACTCTGTGCGGCAAGTTCTGCCCAGGCGTTGCGTTCCAAATCCATCTCCTCGGCCTGAACCGTTAGCATCACGGTGACCAGAAGCTGGGTGCCTGGTGTCAGGCCGAATGCTTCGTCAAGCACGATTTGCCGGCCATCAAAGTGGGCCTTTAGGGTGATGGCTGGCATACTTCACGCGCCCAACGACATCGCCCCTTCTCCGCAGAAATTGGGATTGCCGAACGTGTCAATATGATGCCCAAACCCGCCGGCCAGGGCCATCAGCAGGCGGTTGTGCGGGGTGCGGGGGAATTTCAGGGATTGGCCCATCTTGAAATCCAGGCCGCCGCCGACCAGGACGAAGGGGATGTTGTCCAGCGAATGGGTGTTGCCTTCGCCCAGCTCGTTGGTCCAGACGACCAGCGTGTTGTCGAGCAGGCTGCCGCTGCCGCCCGGCTCGGGGGTCTCGGCGAGGCGTTTGGTCATGTACGCCAACTGCTCGCAGAACCATTTGTCGATTTTCACCAGCTTTTCCTGGGCGGCGGTTTTGGCATTCGGCTCGTGCGACAGGGCGTGGTGGGCATCATCGATGCCCAGCCAGCGCATGCGGGCGTTGCCGACGGAGTTGGTGTATTGCATCGACGCCACGCGGGTGAAATCAGCCGTGAAGGCGTTGATCATCAGGTCGATCTGCTGCTTGCTGATCTGCGGAATGTGGTCGTTGTCCTTACGAACGCCCGGCTCCAGCACCGGCACCGGATGAGCCGCGGCATCCTTCGATTGTCGCAGTTCTTCTTCCATCTCGCGCACGAAGGTGGCGTGCTCGTCAAGCAGCCGGCGGTCTTCTGAGCCAACCGCGGCGCTCACCTTCTTCAAATCGCCGTTCACATCGTCGAGCACGCTCTTGAGGGCATCCTCGTCCTTGGCCCGGCCATAGAGCTTGGCGAACATCTGCTGTGGATCGTCAATCGGCGCGACGGGTTTATTCGGCCCGGCATAGATCCAGCGCGTCCAGGTGTCGGCCCGATCGGGAACCATCACGCCAAACTCCAGCGAGCCAAACCGCGTTCGCGTTGCTTCATCTTTTTGCAGAAAGTTTCGGATTTCCTGATCGATGGAAATTCCCTTCGACCACCCGGCGGGCGTATCTGAGCCGCCCTGGATATTGCCGGGGAAAAGCTCGATGCCGGTGAGCAGGCAGCCCATTCCGCGCATATGGCCGTCGCCGTCGCCGCGAATCCGGTCGGCCAGGCCGTTGAGGACGAGCATTTTGTCCTGATAGGGCGCAAGGGGCGATAGAATTTCCTTGAGCTTGAAGTTTGCGCCCTGCTCGTCGGGCCAGAAATTCTTGCGGACGATGCCGTTGGGGCTGAACATGAAGATGATGCGCTGCTTGCGTTTCTGCTGGTTTGCAAACGCCATCCCCGGCAGGTTGAGCACAAACGGAATCGCCGCGGCAGAGAGGCCGAGATCGCGGATAAATTGTCGACGTGTACGGGACATGTTGGCTCCAACTGTAGGGTCCGCACTGCGGACCGATTGCCGTCATTTTGGAAACACGGTCCGCGGTGCGGACCCTACGAATATTCGAAGCGCCAATTCTCGTAAGGCCATTAGAAACCCGTGTACTGCTAACGCTCAGCCGCGATCACCGCAATCTCCACCATCAGCTTCTTTATACTATAACCATCCTTGGCAAACGTTTCCCTCAATTGCACCGGCTTATCCAGTCCATACGCGCGAACGGGTTGTTTCACCATCTGCTGGAACATCTGCTGGGTGAAGGCGTCGTGTGCATCCTCGCTGTTGGCCAGGAACGTTGCCAGCTCGCGAGCGCCGGTGAATTTCGCATCGTCGCCGGAGCGGGTTTCGTAGTGACCGCTGACGTCGATCGGCTTGCCATTGTCCATTTCCCGGAATCGGCCGACGGCGTCGAAATGCTCCAGTGCAAAGCCGAGCGGATTGATGATCGAATGGCACGCCACGCAGGCGTCGGGGTTGGTTTGCAAGGCGATGCGCTGGCGGGTGGTCAGTTCGGGATGAAATTCCGGAGGGAGCGGCGTAAAGGCCGAATTGGCCGGCGGGCGGAGGGTGACGCCGAGGATCCCGCGAATGATAAAAACCCCGCGATGAATCGGCGAGCTTTCGCCGGGATAGGCAAACGTCGCCAACATGTACGGCTGGGTCAGCACGCCGGCGCGATGATCGCCGTCAAGCTTCATACGGGTAAACCCGGCATCCGACGGCAGATCCGCGCCGTACAGCTTGGCCAGCCGGCCGTTGAGATACACATCATCGCTCAGCAGAAGCTGGCGGAAGTCCGAGGCATCGCTCGCCACGACATCATTGAGGAACAGCTCCAGGGAAGTGCGCAGATCGGAGGCGACGGCGGGCGTGAAGTCTGGATACTTCTTCGCATCCTTCACCAAATCCATCGGCTGATCGACGCGCAGCCACGCCAGCAGAAACTGGCGAATTTTCAGCCGGGCGCGGGGATCATCCAGCATCCGCTGAGCCTGGGCGGCAATCTCATCCCGCGTCGCGAGCCTTCCCTCGGCCGCCGCGGCCAGCAACGGCGCATCCGGCAGCGAATCCCACATCACCAGCGCCAATCGCGCCGCAACTGCATACTGACCATCGCGGATTTGCGACGGCGCTTCGATCTTCTCAAACGAAGCCAGCGCTCCGGGATACCAAAATTCCGGCGATATCATCACGCGGATGACGACCTTCTTCACCGCCAGATCAAGATCGCCGCCGCCATCAAATTCCCGATCCACCAACTGTTTCGATTCTGCATCCGAAAGCGGCCGGCGAAAAGCCCGCTCGGCAAACGAACGGCAAAACGCGCGGAGCTTGTCCTTGCGATCCTTTGCCTCATCGCCAGCTCCTGAAAGCTCGGCAAGGTGCGCGTCGACATACCCGGCCACGTCCAGTGCCGCATCCGTTGTGGCCGAGACCCATTCCTTTGACACCGCCGTCCCGCGCTCCCAGCCGTAGCTGCGGTCGTCCGGCGGAAATGGCGTCTGCATCACCGCAACGGCTGTTGCCGGTCCCGGCGACAAGGAGCGCGTGGGAATCACCTCGTCGGCCGGATGGTGCGGCACTTTCCACAGCAACGCCACCGAGGCTTTCGTCGGCTTGGGCGCGTCTTTTTTCTTGTCCTTGTCCTTCAGTTGCCGGCCTTTGTAAACCTCCAGCCGAATCGAATATGACCGCCCCGCCAGCAGATATGCCGATGCCCGGTATTCGGTGTCGTGGCCCGATTTGATGATGCCGTCGATCAGCGGCTTTTTGTCATCGTTCACCCACAGCCGAAGCGCATGTTCGGTGCGGACGACGAATTCATACTCGCCGGTCTCGTTGGCAAAGACCGAGCCTTGCCAACGAATGCTGAACTGGTCGGGGTTGAATTTGGCGTCGCTCGATCCGGCATCAGGGCCGGTGGTTCCGAAGTCGAAATCGACCTGCGGATCGATGCGGTCGATGAGGCGGTTGCCGTTGCGGACGTCCTTGCCGTTAAAATATTCGCCGCGCAGGCCATGGCGGCTATCTGGCTTTGCCGCCGCGCGAAATCCTCCGATCAGATCGGCGACGGAGTTGCGATATTGACCAACGGTGAGATGGGAAAGCGCCACTCTGGGTGGATGAAGCCGGGCTTGGGCGTCGGGGGAGTAAAATGCGCCATAAATATACCCGGCGACTTTCTTATATTCGTCGGCGCTGCAGGATCCCGGATCATCATCCGGCATGGTGCGGCGAATCAGCGCCAGTAATTGCGACGGCGATTTCTCTCCCGCCAGCGGCTCGGTGGTTTTCTTCGTCCCTTCGCCCATTGGCCCATGGCAGCGGGCGCATTCGGCCTTATACACCACCTGGCCAGTCGATGCCTCCGCCCCGATGGCAGTTGCATGCGGCAGATTGAAAAATGAGGCAGCGAGGAGAAGTAGAAGGACGATTCGCAGCGGCATGTTGCAGTGGGCCGGGTTGAGCGCGTCGCCGATATTCGCCACGACGCTGGGCATATTACAAATACGGGCATTTCGCCGGACTGTTGAAAATCTGCCAGCCTCCGGCCTTGAGGTTAACACATCCGCTCACCGCAAATATCGCAGCGGAATCTGTACAAACTGGTGCGGGTCGTTGGACAGGCCGTTGAGCCCATCGGTGATTGCGTCGGAATGGAACAGGTCGACATCAACAGTCTTTCCAGTGTGCGTGTCGAGCACTTTTCTCACGCCGCCGATGTATTCGATGAAATCGGAATTGCTGTCGTGGCGGGCTTGTTCCTGGGCGGCGATTTGCTGCTCGTGGGAGGCAAACTGGCGCGCCTGCTGGTCCTGGAAATCCTGGCCGGCCTTGATCATCACCTTGAACTTGTCGGCGAAAATTTTGCGAATCGCGTTGCCTTGCCGCGACTGCACCTGGTTCACTACGTCCATGTTCAAAGTCACGCTGTTCATGATTGCCGACATGACCGGGAAATCCTTGTCAAACGTCTCATCCGGCGCACGCATGGTGCAGGTGGACATCTCCCAGCTTTCTCCCTTGATCAGCGGCGAAGTCATGGTGGACGTGACGGCGCGCATGCGGTGTGCGTCATCGCCAATATGATCGGTTATGGCAAGATAAGCCGTGCCGGAATGCGAGCCGGCGATAAACGGGTTAGGCTCTCCGGGGAATACGGCAAATACCTTGTCGATGGTGCTGTATCCCTTGCCGCCCATGCGCTGTTTTTGTTCCAGGATGGGGTTGAAATATTTAATAATGTCCTCTTCGCTGTTGCATTCGCGGCAGAATATGATGCCGGGCATTTGAATATTCGGGTCGGCATTGGGCTCGACCGGAGGAGTTGGCGCCGGTGGAAGCGGGAAATTGGGGTTTCGCTGACGAAACGCCAACAATTGCTGGTATCGATTCACCGCGAAGTGGTAATTCTGCACTTGAAGTTGATAGGCCTGGCGACCGGTACGCACCATGCCGCAGTTTGGGTCCATGATCGTGCGGCTGGCGTTCCAGATGACGCGCTGCCCGGCCGGCCCGATAACGCCGATGCCAAAGGCGGCGGTTTGATCGGGGGTTGTCCAGCCCTCGGGCAGATCGATGCTGCCGCTGCCGTCGGGAAACTTGTGGGTTGTCATTTTTGCCGGCGGCGCGGGCATGGCGGCATAGAGAGCGGCAACATCGTCCTTGGTCGCATCGGCGGCGGCGATAATAACCGTCGCCGACGCCGTGCCTTTGGCAACGCCGCTGAAGATTACGCCGCGAACGTCATGGCCTTTGTACTTGCCGGTGAAGCTGACGCCCCCCTTTTCCTTGGTTTTGGCATCGGCAAATGCGTTGCCGAGTGCGGGCTTGGCGTCTAGCACCTTTCCTAGAGCGTCGGCGGTTTGCGTCAACGCCGACTCGAGGGTCGGCGCATCTTTCAGTTGCATGAAGAGCGTTTTGCCGCCTGGCGTTGAGCCGAGCACGGCGAAGTCGCCAAACGTCTGGGCATCGTCGAAGATTCCGGGCGCTGCCGCGGCGGGCGGTGCGTGCGCGAGCCCCTGACCGGTTCGGCTCAGCGGGTTTTGAACCGCTTTGACCAGCGTATGCGTCTTGCCGCCAGTGGCCAGCACCAGCCGTCCGTCGGCGAAACTTGCCGTGAAGGGAAATGCCGCCCCGGAGGCCTGGAAAGTCCCATTGAGGGTTTGTCCTTTGACGCTGGCGGTGACGGGAAAGCGATTGTCCCCCTTAACGATGACGCCGGAATAACCGGCGGGTGATTCGCTCAGCGTCAGCGTCAGTTGGTTGTCGCTAAAGCTTCCGGAAAACGCCGGCGCGGAGGCCGCGCCGTCCGCCATCGCAAGTCGGGCGTTGAATAAGCAAAACGTCAATCCGAACAAGGCAACGCCCAGCAGGAAAAAACGCCGCCTTGATTTAGCTTGGTGTTGCATAAAAACTTCCTCTTCAGCACGGATCCACACTCGCCGGTGCTATGTCGTTATCGCTCAGCTTCTATTGTTTGGCGATACGCCGAACGAGAAAATATCTTGCGCAGATGTGGCCGTCTTTTTTTTACAATTGGTTGGTCAATGTAGGGTGGGCGTACTCGCCCACCATTTGCCACCCGCGAAAGATGGTGGGCGAGTACGCCCACCCTACTACGTGTTGCCAAGAACGACGGCCGCGTCGATCTTGCGCAGGCATAATTTTGTTGGCCAGGACTACCCGGAAAATCACGACTTTTATGCAATCCCCGCTCTTGCCGTGACATCGGCAATCCAGGCCCCGTCAACCGCGGACACTGGTTCCGGCGGGGGTAGTGAATATCGCAGCTTTCGATCATACCGGCTTCGCGCGTAGGCATTGGCGACAACAGCGGCCAAATCAAGTTCAACATCCGGATCCGGCGCTGCCAGCGGTATGGCAATCCGCGGTAACGCCTGGCGCATATCCCAGGCGTAGACGTTGACATCGGGCTGACGATCTGCGCGGAACACAAACGCATAGTAGTGGCCGGCCGGCAAGGGCTTTGCCAATTCCGTTCGACGGCCACGCCGCAGTAAGTCAATCTCCACGACATGAACGCCGTGATTGACCATTGAGTCTTCCAAATAAGGGTCCATGCCGGGAAAGGGGCTTTTCATGGTGCGCCCATTATATCCGAGTTCAATCGCAATATTCGATCCATTTCACCCCGCTTTCTTCGCCCGTGCTTTAGATGCTCCTTCGGCCAACGCCCCATAATCACTCATCCAAAGACCTTCAATCTGCCGAAATCTACAGTTGTGGGCCGCGAATTTTTCTGGCGGCCTGGTCTGGGATTGCGCGGGCATTTGGCCGCGGGTTATTGAAACGGGAAACGGCAAATGGATCTGGCCACAATCATCGGACTCGTGCTTGCCTGGGGCGCGGTGCTCTTTTCCATGTACCATGCCTCCGAAGGGGCGCTGGGGTCTTATTTTAAGCCAGCAGAACTGTTTCTGGTGTTTGGCGGGTCGATTGGCGCCGCCCTGCTTTCCATGCCGTTGCACACCATCACCGGCGGCGTGGGGTTCATGAAGAAATGGCTCATGAACAAACAGGCTCATGTCGAGCACCTGATCAAGGAAATGGTGCAATATGCCGAAACCGCCCGCCGCGACGGCGTGCTTGCCCTGGAAACCGTGGCCCGCGAAGCGCCCGATGCGTTCCTGCGCCGCGGATTGCAATTGACCATCGACGGCACCGACCCGGAAATCATCGAACGCATCCTCCGCATCGAAATCGAATCGATGACTGAACGCCATAAGCACGGCAAACACCTGTTCGGCACCCTGGCCAAGTTCGGCCCGGGCTTCGGGCTGATGGCAACCCTGATCGCCCAGGTCGCCATGTTCCGGCACCTCGACGGTGATGCCGGCGTCATCGGCAAAGCCCTGGCAATCGCCCTCACCGGGACATTGTACGGCTGCATCCTCCAGAATCTGGTCGCCGGGCCTATCTCCGAAAAGCTCGGGCTGCGCTCGGCGGAGGAAATCTTCGCCAAGGAGATCATCCTGCAAGGCGTGCTAAGCATCCAGGCCGGCAATAACCCCCGCGTCGTGGAGATGCAGCTTCTGAGCTTCCTCAGCAACAAACAGCAGGCGTCAATTCCCAAGGCAGCTTGAGGATTATCCACCGCAGCGAGGCAGAGAACGCGGATAACACATGTCATCGAAATGCAAATGCAAGAAGACCGAGTGTGAAGAATGCCCTGAGTGGATCTTCACTTTTGCCGACCTTGTCATGCTCATGATGGGGTTCTTCGTGATTCTCTGGGTGCTGAAGCCGCCGGCGGGGAAACAGGGGGCGAGCGATGCCACCACGGCCGGCGCACCGGGCCAGCAATGGAAGGATGCAGTCATCGGGATCCGCGAGGCCTTTGATTACAAACCCGATCCCAACAGCCACGATCCGATCGACATGGAGATGATCAAGCGCGCCCGCGGGACCAAAAACGGGGCGGAGAATCTCCAGCCTCGAAAAGCGCCGGCAGGCACTGATAAAAATGTCACCGCGTTGCGTCCCGGCAAGCATATCATCGTCGGGTCGCATGTTTTATTTGATCAGGGGTCGGTGAAGGTGACGCCCGAATCCGTTCAGATACTGGATGAAATTGCGGAGAAAATCCGTGGACATACCGCGATTGTGTTGGTCAAGGGACACGCCTCGCTGGACGACCTGCCTGATCCATCGACCCCCCAGCAGCGGATGGATATTTCATTGCGGCGGGCCCAGGCGGCGCAGGATTACCTGATCGGCAAGGGTGTTTCTCCGGACGTATTGCGGGTGCAGGGGTGCTCGACATTTGAGCCGGTGCATCAGCGGGCATATAACTCCGCCGGTCAGAGCGAAAACCGGCGGGTTGAGATCGAATGGACGAGCCAGCTTGTGGAAGAGCGGCAAGATCACAGCAGCGTGCCCACCGCCCCGCTGGCTGAAACTCCGGCGGCTGAGACGGACAAGACAGAAAAGCCACAAAATCCGAGCGATGCTGCCGCGAAGGCGGAATAGAGGGTTGCGGGTTGTCAACTGTGGACCGGTGCCACAGCCTCTCGGCTCATTCAAACTGCCGCCACCGCATCGAATAGAGGACTCGCCCTGCGATAGAAATTGATGCCGAAAAATAAACGGAGCAACGGTTAACACCCGTTGCTCCGTTTTTTTCGTTCTCGTTGACGGTATATTATTTGCGTAGGACATCGGCAGTAGTATGCTGTCAGATGTTTCAGCGGCCTGTCATTTGGAGGACCATGACAAACGAATCCAACCATAATCCCGAAGAATTGAAGCCGGTTCCCTCGTTTCCCGGGCAGAAAGCAGTCCCGAGTTGGGGAAAGGCATCCGCCAGCGAACCAAATGACGCCCGGCCATCGCCGCCACAGTGGACGCAATTCATGGACAGCGGGCGGAAGGAATTCTGCAAGTAACGTCAGATTTGCCGCGACTCGTCAGATTTGCCGCGAATCAATGACAAAAGGTCTCGCCGCCTGCGCGGACGAGACCTTCGGATTTCAATGG
>DASRRM010000007.1:0-19739 GCA_035695715.1 Tepidisphaeraceae bacterium | reverse complement strand
GCTTACTTCGGGAGTACCCTTCGTGCGCGGCTCCTTTTGGGCAAATAGGCGGCTAGCGGCGGGAAGAGTCGGCTTGTCAGTGCGCGTTTGCCGGTTTACCATGTCTTGGCACAAACTCAATCATCAGGAGATAAACACGTGGGCCTTCGCCAGACAATGAACGAGAATCCCGTTGTGACGACAATCCTCACCGTTGTCATCATGCTCGCCGCCCTCGGCTTTATCATCTCGAAATTCATTGGCCACGCCGGCCCGGCGCCCAAGATTCCCACCACCTGTTATTTCAGCGACGACGACGGCAAAACCTGGTACATCGACGACACCAAGCACGTTCCTCCCTACGACCACAACGGCAAAACCGCCTACCGCGCCCTGCTCTACAAGTGCCCCAACGGCAAGCCGTTCGTGCAGCGGCTTGAATGTTTTGACGCCGATTCGAAGGGGAAAATCGAAGCGGAAATTGCTTCGGGCAAGCCCGCTCTTTCCGCTGAATATCAATATCTTTCGCATGGGATGATGATCAAGCGCCCGGGCGAAACAGAGTGGGTTCAACTCAAAGAGGGTGATTCCGATTCGCAAATCAAATGGGGAAAGGTAATGAGCGCCACCTGCCCCGATGGCCTGCCCAACGCCCGCCCTGTCAGTGTTGAAGAAAACGCCAAGCCGTGAAAGACCGACTTGAAGTTTTTCCCCGGAGCTCGGCGTATCCAACGACTCGTGGCGCGTAACCGTCGGCGCTGGCCACAACATCAAAGCCGCCAGTGGGCGCCGTGGTGAATTGAAAATGGCCCTGGGCGTCGCTGCGCACCGTCACGGCCGTTTTCCACTTCCCGGCCACCCTGCTGATTGCCAGCTCAGGATGACGATCGGCCCATATATGTGATTCACAAGTTGCCGATTCCCTGCAGTCAAGCCTGATATGCTTCCAATATCCTCTGAATCACCGCCGAGGTGCTTCGGCCATCAATGAGCGGAGCAAGGGCGACGTGCCCGCCGCTGGCTTCTACAACATCCCAGCCGACCACCTGCTCTTTTTTATAGTCGGCGCCTTTGACCAGCACGTCCGGTTTAATGGCGTTGATGAGCTGCAACGGCGTGTCTTCCCCGAAACGCACCAGGTAATCGATGCTTTCCAATTCCTCCAACACCCCCAGCCGGTCATGCTCATTAATCAGCGGGCGCTTTTCCCCCTTCAGCCGGCGGATGCTCTCATCGGTGTTCACGCCGACCACCAGTAAGTCGCCCTGGCGTTTGGCGAATTGAAAATACTTGACGTGGCCCAGGTGAATCAGGTCGAAGCAGCCGTTGGTGAAGACGATTTTCTTGTCCGAGGCGCGGTATCGCGCCAATTCCGGAAGCAGGCGCTCCAGCGTCCGCTCCTTTCCCTCATGCTGATTTGCCTCGGCCAATAGTTCGTCGATGATCTCCCGCGGCTTGATGGGAATCGATCCAAAGCGCTCGACTTCCAACCCCCCGGCCACATTGGCCAGCGCAACGGAGTCCTCCCACGTCGCGCCTGCCGCCCGGGCGACGGCCAGCATCGCCAGCACCATGTCGCCGGCGCCAGTGACGTCATAAACCTGCCGCTGCCGCGTGCGCAGCCATTTATGTTCCCCCTCGCGCGTCGCAAGGTAAGCGCCGTGCTTGTCCAGCGTGACGACGGCGGCTTCCAGATCCAGCTTTGCGATCAGGGCTCGCGCCGCGGCGGCGTATTGGGCTTCGTTGCCGACCGGCAAGCCCGTCGATTTTTCGGTTTCCGTGCGATTGAGCTTAAGCGCCGTGGCGCCGGCGTATTTTGAGAAATCGGCGATGTTTGCCGGATCGATCAGCACCGGAATATTCCGCGCCCGCGCCAGCTTTATCAGCCGGGGGCACACATCCGCGTGCAGCAGGCCTTTGTTGTAATCTTCGATGCAGAGCATCGCCGCGCCGCTCAAAGCAGCTTCCACCTGTGCCACGATTTTGTCGCAGTCGGCCGGCGAAAGAGCGGAATGCTCCTCGTAATCAAGCCGCATCATTTGCTGCGGATGGCGATGCTGCGCCAACCCCACGAGCCGGACTTTCGCGGTCGTGGGGCGATCATCGGCTTCGATGAGCCGCTCGGTCATCGCGCCGCATTCGCGCAGATGTTTGCGCAGGCTCTGCCCCGTGTCGTCCTTTCCGATCACGCCGACCACATCGACCTGCGCCCCCAGTGCCGCAAGATTGGCAGCAACGCCTCCCGCGCCGCCAAGTCGCAATTCCTCACGGCGATAGTGCAACACCGGCACCGGCGCTTCGGGCGAAAGCCGCTCGGCGTTGCCGTATAAATATCGATCCATCATCAAATCGCCGACCAATACAATCCGGCTGGCGGGCAGTTGCTCCACGATCTGGATCAGGCGCGTTGGCATGGAGCGCAATTGTATTGATCGGCGTGGGAAAGTGGAGGCGCAACGAAACCTTTGCGTTCACCCGTGCGGGACATTTCTGTCCCGCCGAGCAAACTCGAATGGCTCGCGAACGACCAGAATGTCCTCGGCGAGCCATTCAAAGCAGACAAGAATGAATGTCTGCTCCACCGACTCATCCTGACCGAAATCAAGCGCCACGCCCCAGTCTCGAGGAGCCGCGACCTGTAGCACTCCATCAGGCAGATTCAAGGCCATTGGGCGGCTCAATCCGACCCAAGCAGCTTCACGATCTTGTTGTAGAGTCCGAAAATCAGAATGGTCGGCGCCCATTCCCCAATGAATAAGGCGGCGTGATCTTTTTTCGTGCCCTTTAACAGCAGCGACACGCCGATCGCGCCCAATGCCATCCAAAGAAAGGTATCGGACGGCAATTTGGCCGTCTGTTGTTCGATGTTTTTCGCGACTGTTCCTTCACGCTGTTCGGGGGGTGTCATGACTCTCATGGCGTTCTCCTTGTTGGGGCCGGATGCTCTTGCTGACCGTCAGCGGTTGCCTCCGTGCTTGCTGAGCCACCACGCAATGAGGATGCCATGTTGAAATCCCGTGCCCCAAAATCCCGGCGAAATCTGTAACTCCCGGACGGCGGGCGCATCTAAAGCAGCAGACTCCGCGATTTTAATTGTGGCGGGGAGGACCGTGCGTACAATACTGGCATCGTTTTCTTCGATTCTGCCAGGGAGGCCAATATGAGCCGTCTCGATCAACATGTGTCCAGGGTTCGCTTCCGCTTGATGCTGGCGACGTTCATTCGTGCGCTGCCGTGGCTGGGAACGATTTTCGCCACGATCTTATTTTGCCTTCTTTTGGCCCAGCATTTCACGCACTGGCGTCTTCCGCGCGCGCATGTTTGGGTGTGGGTATGCGTTGGCGTGAGCATCGCGTCGGCACTGGCCATTGCCATCGTACGCCGGCCCTCAGCCCGCCAGGCTGCAGTGGTTATCGATGAACGCCTAGGGCTTCAGGAAAAGTTCAGCACCGCTCTATACGTTCGCGCCAGCAACGATCCCTTCGCGGCGGCGGCTGTCAATGACGCCGAGCGGGCGGCGGAATCGGCGGACTTGAGCCGGAAGTTCCCCATTCAATTTCCCGGCCGATGGACGGCCTGGCTGGTGGTGGCCGTGGCAGCGGCGATCTGCACGATTTTCCTGCCCAGCAAGGACTTTTTCGCCCCGGCGCAGGCCAAGGGAAACATTTCGCCGTTCCATCCGATAACGCGGGCGCAGGTTGAGCCGATCGCCCGCCAGGCGATTGCCGAGGCCGAATCGGCCCCGCGGGAAGTCGCCGAGGATGAGCGCGTGAAGATGGCGGTCGGTGAATTACAGCGCTCTGTCGAGCAGCACGTCGGCGATCCCGCCAAGACCCAGCAAAAGGCGCAGGACCTGTTGAAGGACATCGCCGCCATTAAGCAGAAAATTGCCGAGACGAATAAGTTCGTGACGGAAAACAACGAGATGCGGGCATTGCAGGATATTTCCGCGCCGTCGCCGGAGGAAACTGGGCCGGTGGCCGATGCCCAGCGCGCCCTGGCAGACAAGAACGTGGACAAGGCGGTTGAGGAGTTGAAGAAGGCGGTCGACAACTTCGACAAGATGGACAAGAAGGAACAGGAAAAGAACGCCGAGGAAATGCAGAAGCTCGCCGAGCAGATGAAGAAAAAGGCCCAGGATCCCAAGACGCAGGAAGAGGTTCAAAAGCAGCTCCAGCAGGCTGGCGTGAGTAAGGAAGACGCCAAGAAAATGAGCGACCTGATGAAGAGCGCCGCCAATGGCGATCAGAGCGCTGCCAAACAACTGCAACAGATGGCCACGCAAGCCGCCCAACAGGCCAATCAGCAGGCGGGGATGACGCAACAGCAACAGAAGGACGTGGCCAACGCAATTAAGAACGCGGTCAATCAGGGTCAGAAACAGACCAATCAACAGGCTGGCGCGCAACAAATGGCCAACACGACGCAAGCGCTCGCCCAAGCCATGAAACAGGCCGCCGCACAAGGCCAAAAACAGGGCCAGGGTCAACAGCCGCAGGCACAGAACGGGCAAAAGCAAGGTCAAGGCCAAGGCCAGGGTCAGAAACAAGGCCAGGGCCAACAAGCCCAGGCCCAGGGACAAAAGGGCGCCCAAGGCCAGGCACAAGCGCAGGGTCAGCAAGCCGGTCAGGGACAGGGTCAAAAACAGGGACAGGGCCAGGGTCAGGGACAGGGACAGGGCCAGCAGCAGGCGCAGGCGGGCCAACAGGGCGGCCAAGGGCAAGCGCAAGGCCAGGGTCAAGGCGGCGCGCCGAGCATGCAGCAGTTGCAACAGCAGATGCAGCAGCAGGTGGCGCAACTTGGCGCGATGGCCAAGGACCAGCAGGGCGTTGGGGCAGCTCAACAACAAGCCGCTCAGGGTGGTCAGAGCCAGGGAAATCAGCAGGCCAATGCCGGGCAATGGGGACAGGGACAGGGACAAGGCCAAGGCCAGGGACAACAAAACCAACCCAACCAGCAGGGCGGCCAACCCGGCCAGGGCCAGGGAGCCGGCGGTGTCGGCGGCCGTCGCCCCGACCCGGAGGTCGCGCCGTTTGCGGTGAAAAAGGAATTCTCCCAATCTCAAACCAATGAGGAAGGCAAAATCATCGCCGAGAGCTTCGTGAAAGCCCCCACCGATCGCGGCACCTCGAAGATTTCCATGGGCAAGGTGATCGACTCCGATTCCAAAGAGGATGCCGGCGAAGTCGAACCCGACCGCATTCCCCGCAGCGCGCAAAAGGCCGTGAAGGATTACTTCGATACGCTGAAACAGGATGGAAAATAGATTTGGGACAGCAAGCCATATCCTTCGGAGTACCTGCTCTGGAAATGTAGGGCGGGCACTGCCCGCCAACACCGTGCCCGGCGGGCAGTGTGCCCGCCCTACGTGCCAACACCGTGCTCGGCGGGCAGTGCCCGCCCTAGGTGAGTTTCATCCGTCGCGGGTGCGGCGCAGCCGCATGAGGTCTCACGATGACGATTGCCCGCTCGATCACCAGAAAAAAGTTCTAGTATTCAAACTGAGCGGCTTTCGGAAACCTTGTCGGCGAGAACGCCCGAAACGGCGGGCGTTTTGCAGCGTTTTTCGTGACACGGGCGTCTCGCCCATGCCTGCGGCGCACTGCGAGATTAGACCACACGTTTTTCAGCAATTCCCACAGTATTCAATTCGAGACGGACGCGTCACGACCAAGCCTTCAAAACCGCTCGGTTTGAGTTAATACCCGCGCCCGCATAGGCCGCATCTTTTCACTTCTTTCCGCAGTCTCTTCACTCCTCCCAACTCCCGGCCGATGACACATCAACGCCTTTGCCGGGCGCGAAATCATCGCGGCCGAAACACCGGATCAGCCGTCGTGAATCGCACAGTCGGCATAGACGTTACGAAGGGAATTGTGAACGTGACTCATCGGAAGGAAACGAAGATGCATCGCGCGCATAACTCGCATTGGGTGACCGTCGAGGATCTCCCGCCGCGAATTCTCATGACTGCCGTCCCGCTGGGAATCGGCGAGACCACCATCGACGGCGCCCTGCAACTGCGAATCACCGGTACCAGCGGCAACGACCAGATCACCGTCAAGCAAACCCGCACCGGCCTGCTCGTCGGCAACACCGGCGGCTGGACGCGCACCATCACCGACCCCGTCAAAACTCTCTGGATCAACGGCGGCGCCGGAAATAATTCCATCGCCCTCGATGCCTCGGTCACCCTCAACGCCACCGTCATCGGCGGCGGCGCGAATGACAATATCGTCGCCGGCAGCGGCAACAACATGCTTTATGGCGGCTCGGGGAAAAACGTCCTGCAATCGCGAACCGGAAATGACACGCTGGTCACCCTCGGCTCCACTGGCGACACCCTCATCGGCGGCTCGGGCCACGACAGCTTCTGGACCGACAACACCTCGGCCGAGAAAATCCAGAACCTGACCGCCGCCGAAACCGCCGCCGGCGCTGTGCATCGCATTTCCAGTTTTTACAACGGATCGGCGATTTCCGTCCCCGGCGCTGCGGCCAATTCCGCCAAAACAAAAGGCGTCTTTACCACCGGCACCGTGAAAGAGCCGACCGTCGATTCCGGCGTCAGCTACACCAAAAAGGCGACCAACCCCATTTTCGCCGACACCGGCCCGTCGGAAAACGACATCTTCCAGGGCGATCTGAGCGACTGCTATTATCTGTCTGTCCTCTCCTCCATCGCCAAGATCGATCCGACCCGCATTCAGCAAAGCATCCTGGACATGAGCGACGGCACGGCCATCGTGCAACTGTTTAAAAACGGAAAGCCGATCTATGTGCGCGAGGACGAGATGCTTCCCGCCAGCACCGACGGCTCGCTTTATTACGCCGGATTGGGCACGGAAAACTCGAGCTGGGCCGCCCTGATGGAAAAGGCATTCGCCTACGTGCGCACCAGCAAGGCCAGCTATCCTTCGCTCAATGTGGGATGGATGGATGAAGCATATCAGGCGCTGGGCGTCAACAAATCCGTCTCGACCTACACCTTCGCCAGTGCCGCGGCCCTGATGAACGTGATCAAGCAGGCCCTTTCAGCCGGCCAAAGCGTCACCTGCGCCACCAATTCCGCTCCGCCGGGCACGGCACTGATCGCCAGCCACGCCTACACCGTCGACAGCGTGGCGCTGGACAGCACCGGCAACGTCAAGAGCGTCACGCTGCGCAATCCCTGGGGCTGCAACGCCGACGGCACCGGCAACGGATACATCACCCTGTCGCCAGTCACGGCCTTCAAAGCCCTGGCGGGCGTCACCTGCGCGAGTGTGTAGCGCAAGGCGCGCGACTGCAATCGCGAAATCGCAAGCGACTGCGGTCCGGCACTGCGCGATCAGCCGTTTCAAATGTGAAATCGTGCGGTGTCGTTTAACCGGTGGGCGCGAGCGGTGCGACGGGCACTTCCTCGATCGAAACAATACCTACATCGCCGGCGATGAACCCAACTGCGAAAGCGCGATCGGTGCGCCATTGAATTCCACGATCGCGCCGTGCCGCCCTGAGGTCGCTTGCGATTTCGCGAATCGCGTTCAGGCCCAGCGCTTTGCCATCGCCAGCATGGCGGTTAGACTCTCCTCTGCTATTTCGGGGTTCCTTTCCAATTTCAGGGCCTACGGTTTTTGACAGGGAGGCGCAATGACACGCGATGAACTTGCCGCTCGATTTCCAAAACTGAAAATTGGCGCATCGTCGCCGCCGATGTTCAGGTTGAACGGCTGCGGGATGGCGCTTTACGGCAGTCGCGATCACGACGCCGAAACCGGCACCTATGTCGCCACCCTGTGCCTGTGCCTCGTTTTTGTGCCGATCATGAGCCTCAAGGCGTATCGCGTGGCGCGCGCCCAGCGGGGGTGGTATTTCATTGGCAGCGAGCCGCTCTCGAAGTTCGCCAAGTTGTGGAATCTGTCGCTGGTGGCGGGGATTATCGCGCTGATCGTCGGCACGCAATTCGATTCCTATCGATCATCCCCCAGCTATAAAGCCAAACAGCAGATGGCGCTCGCCCACAAGGCCGTCGGCGAAGGGCATCTCGCCGACGCCGCCCTCATTTATCAAACCCAGATCGCCACCCTGAGCGACCAGGCGGTCAACGCGACCAATGCCATCAAGGGCCTGATGGATAACGATTGCAAGCACGCGCCGCTGTCGGAATCGAAGGGCGTTTATGCATCGCTGGCCAAAGTGGCGCGCGACAAGCATGTGATTCCCGGATCGGACGTGGCGGACGCGGCGATGAAGCTGGTGGCCGACAAGGGAGATGCCGACCCGCGCAATGGCGTGGCGGTTCTCGACGCCGTGCGGCCGCTCGTAGTCGACACGCGCCCGCTGGATGCAAGGCGGCTGGTGTTGCTGCAAAAAGCCGCTGCGAATGAACCGGCAAATCTTGAGGTGATCGTCCCGCTCGCCTCGCTGCTTGCCGACCAGCATCGCGGACCCGAGGCAAAAAAACTGTTGCTGCCGGTGAAGAATAAATTATCCGATGGCGAAGGCGCGCGGGTGCTGGGGACGATTCTGGGAGCCGAGGGAGACTACGATGGCGCGTATGCGCTGCTGTGGCCTTACGTGAAGACCCGCCTGGACAGTTTTCACAACGCCGAGAAGAATTACACCGACACGGTGCAGCGCCTGGACGACCGCGAGCTGGATCTGCTTCGCAACGAGAAAGCGCCGCAATCATTTTATGACCAGTTAAACGCCGCCAGTAAGCCGCAGCGCGATGCAATGATTCGCGAATATATCGACGCCCGCCTCAAGAACGATCCGAGCCTGATCGGCGCCCAGGAGGCAATGGAGCGAGAAATATCGGTCGTGCCGGTGGCGCTGGAACTGGGAATGGTCATGCTGCAACGCGCACAGGCGATCCACGAAAGCGAGGCGCGAAAGGCCGAACTGCAATCCGCCGAGCAGGTTTTTCTGGCGATCGGCGGGGTTGCCGGGCAGTCGGATGAATATCGGCTTTCGCTGGGGCAGGTGGATTACTGGCTGGGAAAGCAGGCCGACGGCCGCAAGCTGTTTGACGATTTCCTCTCGACCAAGGGTCGGACTTTTCAATCGCTAATGCAAATTGCCAGCCGCCTGCGCGAGCTCGGCGTTGATTCCGAGACCCGCGCCTTGGCCGAGGAAGCGTATAAAAAAGCAGGGAGCGCCGAGGAACGCTACCAGGGCGCCAACCTGCGCGCTCTCTGTTTCAAGGATACCGACGATCGCATCGACTGGCTGAATAAATCGGACACCGCCAGCCCGACCATCAAGGCCGAGCTGGCGCAGGCCAACGGACTGAAGGCGTTTGCCGACGGTCACGATGACGAGGCGGCCAGGCAGTTCCAAATCTCGGCCGATGCCTACAACGCCATGCCGCGATCGGCCACCACGCTGAATCAAACGGCACTGGCCTACTCGGCGATCTTCCGCGCCAACGGCGACCGCGCCGCACTCGAGCGCTGCATCGACAATTTCCAGCAGGCCGTCGAGTTGTCGCCGGCCGATTCGATCCTTCTCTATAATGCCGGCGACACGCTAATCGACGCGGCACTTTCGGACGTGGCCGGCAAGGAAATCGACCTGCACGCCCTTCACGAAACCGGCAACTTCACTTTGCTGGCACATCTTTACACGAACGAAACCGACCGGGAAATCATCATCAAGCGCGTGAAGGACCATCCGGGGATCGCGCGCGGGCTGGGATACTTGAACAAGGCGATGGTGCTTTCACCCCGGTCCGCACGCTCATACGCCGCCGTCGATCCGATCCATCAATTCACGAAAAACGATCCCGCGCTGATCGATCTGCTGGCCCGGCTGAAGGCGGCCGACCTGGATACCTCGGATCAACTGGCGCGGCAGAAGGATTTTTACAGCGGCGTGCGCGACCAGAAGGACACTGCAACGACGACCGCCTCGGTAAGACGGTGCCAGGACCTGGCGGCCAAGGTGCGGCCGGTAGGGGGCGTTACCGCGTCCGTCGCAGTCGAAGAACTGGCCGACGCCATGATGGCGCTCGACCTTTTCACGGATGATGTGGATGCGGAAAAAGTGGCGGCGTTGATGCAGGAGGCCGACACGCTGCATTCTTCGGCGCTCACTCAAAATGGGTTGATCAGCGGGGAACTCTTCCGCGCCGCCAAGCGCCTCAGCGGCGGCGACGCCGCTTTCGCGGAGTTTTACCGGAAGTATCGGCGTTCGGTGGGGCTGGCGAACCTGATGACCGTCGCACTCAGCGAGCCGTCATCGTTTCAGAAGCGCGTCGCCGCCGACCCGGATGTGCAAAAGGCGACGGCGATATTGATCGAGCAAGGCCGCCGTTTTCCGAAGGATCGCAGCGGCTACGAATGGGCCTGGCTCAAGGCCGTTAATCCCGCCGAGGCCGAAAAAGCCGCCGACACGCTTCGCCATGATCCCCGAACCCCGGTGGTTCAATCCATCATGACGCTCCTCGCACCGGCTGATGCCAACACCGCCCTGGAAACCAACTGGCTGATGGCCCTCGTCGGAAAAAGCGACGATGGAAAGGCGGCCTTGCAGAAAGTGGCGGGAATGGGCGTGCCGATGCCGGAAATGCACTGAGCAAAATGACCTTGCGCAAATCGTTCGCACCGAATCGCGCAGGTCATTTACTCAAACTGAGCGGCTTTTGGCTCCGGCGGTGAAAAGCACACGGGATTTAGGGGGAATTTTGCAACCTCATCGTGACACGGCCATCTCGGCCGTGCCGGCGACGCGAGAATGCGAAGAATAATCGCTGCCAGTAATTCTTGAACTCATTCCGTGGCCAGCACGGCCGAGACGGCCGTGTCACGATGAGCGCCTTCAAAAACCGCAATCTCAATCGCCCTCACGGCTTGGAGGCTGGAACAAGGCGGAGGCGCAATGCGGAAATAGCCGCGTTGCGAACGGCTGGGGCGGCGTTGATGTCGAACTGAATCGTCGGATCGGCAACTTCACGCAACCGTTCCAAAGCCACTTTTTTCAACGATGCATCATCGCTGTACAGGCAATCCAGCAAAAATGCCGGGTCGCTGCGGAGGTGGCTGGCTTGTTTGGCGGGTAACTGAGCGTAGGGCCCCAATGCGAGATCGACGCGGGCATTTTGCTCGGGTGTCAGCTTGCTGCGGTCGAGGTGAATCAGCACCGCTGCGCCGTCGCGTCCGAGTTTTTCCAATTCGCGCGTGGCCTCATCGCGCTTGTGGTAATCGTCAACGTCCAGGCCGGGCAGCAGCTTCTGAATCTGCTGGCTGACGGCGGGGTCGGGCTTCCAGGTTTCGGAAAAAACCTGCCACGCCACCAGCGGATCGGGCGCGAAAATCGCTTCCTGGCCCAGGTCGCGAAGCAGCGGCCGGATATAGGCATCGCATTCCTCGGAATGGGTGTGAATAAGGGTGAAGAAATCGCTCGCCTGCAGTTCCACATTCACCGGCGATGAGCCGTCCCGGCCCACTTCGTTTACCGTGAGATGGATTGATCCGCCGCCGTCGGAAAGCCGGCCCATCTGCTGGATGATCGACGTGCTGTGAAACCCGCCGCCGGGAAATTGCGTCGACTTGGTGATGCTGCAATAAGACGCCTGCGAGTTCACCGACATCGTGGTGATGCGCATCGCCTGGGTGTAATCGGTCAGGGTGAACTGCAGGAGGGCGGGAATGGCCGGGTGTTCCGGCAGCGTCGCGCCGCCCTGAATGCGGACCAGTCCGGCGCTTTGCTGATCGCCAAGCTTCACGCGCATGTAGCCTTCGCTGGCGGTGTTGGTCAACTGCGTCCGGACGACCAGTTCCTTATTTTCAACGGTGAGGCGGAAAATGTCGCCTAGGCGATGGACGTCCAGGAGCGGCATGTTGCCGATCATGGTGTCGTAATTTCTGCGCTCCTGGTCGCGGCGGGTTTCGAATTCCGACTCCGGCGTAGCGCGGACGACGGCGCACACGCCGGCCAGAATCAGCCCGATCGAAACCATTGCCCGGGGGAGGGGATAGATTGATGGCATAAAGACGATCCCGCTCAAATGAGGAAGCGACCGCCGGCTGCGCGCAAGGCCCGGCGGTGCTCCGAAACCAACACCATTGTTGGAATAAAAGCCGCGATTGTCGAGAGGAAATGGGACAGAAATGCGAGTCGCGACCTAACCGATCGAGCGTCGAACCCGAATCACGAATGACAAATGACGAATGACAAATGACAAATGACAAATGACAAATGACAAATGACAAATCCTACATGGTCACTAAAGTGACCACGCCCCGAATCATGTGAACACCATTCTCCCCCGCACATCCATCGCGCCGGACTCGATCCGCAGGGGGATGGAGACCCAGAATGTAGCGCCGCGGCCGGCAACGCTATATACGCCGATCGATCCGCCCAGGAGGGTGGTAAGTTCCTTTGAAATGGCCAAACCAAGGCCGGTTCCGCCGTGGGTACGGGTGTGGGAGGCGTCGATCTGGCGGAATTTCTCGAAGATGAGCTGTTGTTTTTCCGGGGCGATACCGGGGCCGCCGTCGGTCACGCTGATTCGGATGCGGTCTTCGACGTCGCGATCGCCGGGGATGGCCTGGCCGCTCTCGGGAAACCGTTCGCGCTGGGCGGCCAATTCGATGCGCGACCCCGGCGGCGAGAATTTGATCGCATTCGACAGGAAGTTGTACAAAATCTGCTGCAGCTTCCCCGGATCCGTCCACACAATCGGCACATCCGGCGCAATCGTCAACGACAGCGCAACCGTCTTGGCTTCGGTTAACGGCTTGAGAATATTGGCCAGCCCCTCGAACAGGTCCGTCACCGAAATCGGCTCGGATCGAATTTCCATTTTCCCGGCTTCGATCTTTGCCAGATCGAGCAGGTCGTTGATCAGATCGAGCAGATGCCGGCCGCTTTGCAAAATATTGTTCACGTAGCGCGCCGAGCGCGCGTCGGTGCCGCCCGGGGCGGCATCTTTCAACAAATCCGCGAAGCCGAGAATCGAATTCAACGGCGTGCGCAGCTCATGGCTGACATTCGCGAGAAATTCGCTCTTCAGCCGGTTTGATTCATACAGCGCCAGGTTTGACTCGGCCAACTGCCCGAGCTTCAAATCCAACCCCTTGTTCACCGCGCGAAGCTGGTCGGCGCTTTGTTTTAAATTCGCCAGCATGGTGTTCAGGGTTTCCGAAAGCTGCTGGAACTCGTCGCCAGTGTTGATGTCGGAGCGGATGTTTAAGTCGCCCTGGCTGACTTTTTCCGCCGTCTCCTGAAGCACGCGCACCGGCTGCAATATCAGCCGCGTGGTTATCAGGTAGAATGAAAGAATCGCCAGCGTGCCGGCAAGCAGTCCCGCGCCGAGGATGAAAACGCGATTCAGCAAAAGCTGCGATTCCTGAATGCGCGAGGTAATATCGACCGTCACAACGCCGGCAAGATGAGCCGCGCCTTCGATCGGCAAAGAATGTTGGGCCGGCGAAGGACTCTGTTTCGCGGCAACGGCCGGTTGCGTTGTTTTCCCCGCCAAGGCCGTGGGATTGACATCACCCTCGGCATGGCATGCGGCGCATTGGCGGGTGAGAAACGCCGGCTGGGCAAAGCGATAGCGCCATGCGCCGGGCTTGGGTTGGTAATACTCGAAGTATTCGCTGCTGTCGGGATGCCGCTTGAAGTGGGCGATCGCCTTGCGCTCAAATGGCATCAGCGTCGCGGTGGTGGGGCCTGACAAGGCAAACAGGTGCGGCGAATTGAGTCCCTCATCGGCGTCGAGCTGCGGCGCGGGCCGGCTGGGCTGGGTCGCGGGAAGCAGCGTCACATCGCGCGGGGCGTTGGCTCGCTGAAGCCGAACATGCTCGGTGATGGCGTTCTCGGCCAAAGCGGCGGCGGTGCGCTCGTTCAACTCGCGCGTCAGTTGTTCCATCCGATGCCATGGCACCGCCAACGCCGCCCCAATGATCAACAGCACCGCCGCGCCAAATAGAATCTGGCACTTGGCGGCGAGCGAGATTCGAAGCTGGCGCAGGCGCTTAAACATGGTTCATGTGGCGTTGAGCGGGCAATCGTCGAGTGACTGCTCCGGTCGATTTCTCACGTTTTAGCATGTAGGAACAAATTATTCACCGCACAGCGGGGGCAAAGGTCACCGGAAGACACTCCAATAACGCCTTCTTTTGCCGAAACCGTGAAATTTGCCGGTTGTGGAAATTGACCTGAATCGGGTATGACAGATCGTCGGAGTCGGCAGGATGGGATTGGTTCAGCGTAAGGATGTGAAGTATGGCAAATTCGGGCAGAGTACTCGTCGTTGAAGATCACGAAACCGAGCGACGCGCGGTGATGCAGATTCTAAAATCCGAGGGGTTCGTTGTCTTCGGAGCTGAGAACGCCGACAAGGCGCTTGGCTATATCGATGAGGACATCGACGTCGTTCTCAGCGACCTGCATATGGGCGATGTAAACGGCCTACAGCTTTTGCAGTTGTGGAAAAAACGGCGGGCTGAAACGCAGTTTATCCTCCTCACCGGCCATAGCAGCGTGGACAGCGCCGTTGAAGCCATTAAGGGCGGTGCATACGACTATCTCACGAAGCCGATTAATTCTGACGAGCTGATTCTGCTCATCCGCCGGGCCATGGAAATGATGCAGAAGGACAAGGAGATCGACAATCTCCGGCGTCGGCTCGATCAGAAATTCGGGCTGGATCAGATCGTTGGGCAATCGCAGAAAATGAAGGAAGTTTTCGCGCGCATTCAGCGGGCCGCGCCCGTCGATGCAACCGTGCTGATTCTCGGCGAGAATGGCACCGGCAAAGAGCTCGTCGCCCAGGCGCTTCACCATAACAGCCCGCGCAAAAAGATGCCGTTCGTCGCAGTCAACTGCGCCGCTGTCCCGGCAACCCTCGTCGAGAGCGAACTGTTCGGCCATGTGAAAGGCGCATTCACCGGCGCCACCGATCGCCGAATTGGCCGCTTCGAGCAGGCCGATACCGGAACGCTCTTCATTGACGAAATCGGCGATTTCGAGTTGGGGCTGCAAGCCAAGCTTCTTCGCGTATTGGAGACGTTGACGTTCACGCCGGTTGGCGGACATGAAGACAAGAAAGTCGACGTGCGGGTGATCGCCGCCACCAGCCGCGATGTCCCGAAGATGGTCCAGGAGGGGACGTTCCGCGAGGATTTGTACTATCGGCTGAACGTGGTGCAGATCAAGCTGCCCGCCTTGCGCGAGCGCACGGACGATGTGCCGCTGCTGGTGGATCACTTCCTGCGCGAGTTGTCGGAGCGCAAGAAGATTTCGCCGCACCGGGTTTCCCAGGAAGTGATGCGGCATTTCATCGCCTATCACTGGCCGGGCAACGTTCGCGAGCTGCGAAATAAGCTCGAAAGCATGATGATCATGGCCGACGGAGAAGTGCTCACGGAAAAGGATGTGCCTGCGGAAATCCTGACCGTCGGCGCCGCCTCGGCGGCACCCAAGGAAATCCCGACGAATATGACGATGGACGAATTGGAAAAGCTGGCCATCAAGAAGGCGTTGGACCAGTGCGGCGGAAATCGCACCCATGCCGCCGAGCGGCTGGATATTTCCGTGCGCACACTTCAACGCAAGCTGCGCCAATATGAACTTGAGAAGGGGACGACGCCGTACAAGGACGTTTTGACTGAGGCATAATTAAGGGATTACCCGAGCGACGTCAATTTTACCACACCTGGACAGTTCGACATGGCGGACTCTTCGGAATCGACGGCAAAAAGCCGTCGAAATGCCTATTGCCCCACACATTCCGATCGCGAATCGACTCTGGTATGAGCCTTGCATTGCAGCTCTAACGTGCCGTGGGATGCGTAATATAACCCTCGATTCTTAGGAGCTTTACAATGTCTATCAGCATGGAGCGTTTCGGGTCCGAAGGGCGCTTTGCGACGTATAATCCTCATCCAGCCATGTCGGCTCGTGCAACTGTTTTTAAGCTCCAATGCCGCTCCTGCGGATTTGAGCCGGAGAATCCGGTCACCCCGCCGCGTCTTTGCCCCAAATGTCATGGCGAATCATGGGAGCGCTTTGCCCGGCCGGGCAGCATTCTGGATAACGCCGAGCGATATTGAACACAGTGGCACGGGCTTCCAGCCCGTGCGCTCAGTCTGGTAGGCAACCGCAAGACATGAAAGTTAAACCGTCGGCGGGTGGAGTTTTTCCATCCGCCGACGGTTTGTTATGGTAGGTCTTCTTTTGAGAAGGCTTTAAGCATGATGCGAGCGGATGTCGTCTTATTGCCCAAAGATTTGCGATCAGAACATCTGGACGGCAGGGTGGTTGTCGTCTTTGACGTACTCCGGGCAACAACGTCTATGACCGCCGCCCTGGCCGCCGGCGTGAAGGAAATTCGCATCTTCGGAGATATTTCACTGGCGGCAACGGCGCGAACAGCCTTCGAGGGCCTGGCGATACTCTGCGGCGAACAAAATGCGCTGCCACCGCCCGGTTTTGACTTGGGAAATAGTCCCCCGGCATTCACGGGCGAGCGGTGTTCGGGTCGAACCGCCTTCATCAGCACCACCAACGGAACCCGGGCGATTCTGGCCGCCAAAGGTGCCGCGGCGATTTTGGTCGGAGCGCTGGTCAATGCGTCGGCGGTCGCCCGAGCAGTCGCCGAATCGGGACTTTCGGTCACCTTGCTGTGTTCCGGGACCAACGGGCAGGCCGCAATGGAAGATCTGATCGGCTGCGGCGCGGTTTTGGAGGCGTTGGCAAAACTTCGCCCGGTCGTCGATGATTCCGACGTTGCGCAAATCGCCCGCCGGCTTTTTGCCGCCGTGCGACACGATCTTCCCGCCGCCTTGCGTGAATCCTATGGCGGGCGGAATGTGCTGGGCGTCGGGCTTGCCGCGGACATTGATTTCGCCGCGAAACTCGACAGCCTTGATGTGGTGGGGCGGGTGAGGGGAGATCCGCCTGTCGTGGTATGTGCAGGCCAGCGAGCGTGATGCGCGAAAAGGGCGGCTCACTGGATTGTGGAATTCCTCTGTTATGCAAAAGTACACGCACGCTCAACCGCAAATGACGCCGGTGTCTGTGAGGTACTCCGAAGACCCGGATCGGTCACGCAAATGATCCGGCTCTTCAATGATACCTCGCGATTTCTTGTTTTTTGAACAAGATTTCCCGCGTTCAGAAACCGCGGAAAAATGCAGGAAATTTGCCACAGATGAAAGACAGATGGACACAGATAATACTCATACGTTTCAAATCTTATCTGTGTCCATCGGTCTTTCATCTGTGGCGATATCGCATTTGCTTTGGTTGCGGCCAGCGGCCGCGCTGAGGACTACCAGACACCGGCGTCGAAAGATGAGACTTCCAGACAACCGCTCGCAAGCTGAAAAATCTGCACTCGCTTTGCAACCTATCATTACAAGCCCTACGGTGATTTCCTCGCTCGCGCGGAGTTGATCCGCAATTTGGAGTTGCGTTTGTCCTTTCCATCCCGCCGCAGAGTTGTGATCACCGGCCTGGGCGTCGTCAGCCCCAACGGCCTGGGCCGCGAGACATACGCCGATTCACTTCGCAAGGGCACCAGCGGCATCCGCCGAATCACCGGTATCGAAACCGCCGGCCTCAAAAGCAGCGCCGCCGCCCAGGTGCTTGACCTGGATCTCACGGGCGTGATGGATGCCGGCGAATTGCGCCGCGTGCCGCGGATGGTGCCGCTTTCGCTGCATGCCGCCCGCGAGGCAATCGAGCAGGCCGGCGTGCTGCCGTGGATCAACGCCGGTCCTGACCCGATCGGCCGCCAGCGGACCATCGGCGTTGCCCTGGGCAGCGGAGGCGGCGGGCTGACCTACGTCGAGGAGCAATGCCGGCGGCTATTCACCGATGGAAGTGTTTCGCTTTTCTCGATCATCGCGGGGACCCATGGGAATCTTTCCAGCGAATTGTCCATCGCGCTCGGCTTTCGCGGGCCGTCGCACTTGCTTTCCACCGGATGCACGAGCAGCACCGATGCCTTGGGATATGCCGCCATGCTGATCCGGAGCGGGACGATTCCC
Source organism: Tepidisphaeraceae bacterium (assembly GCA_035695715.1). Taxonomy (GTDB): domain Bacteria; phylum Planctomycetota; class Phycisphaerae; order Tepidisphaerales; family Tepidisphaeraceae; genus RYN-428. Next base: position 1,770 of record DASRRM010000007.1, on the reverse strand, counting down.
ATGATGCTGGCCGGCGGGGCCGATGCGCCGATTTCATCTGGCATTCTACTTGGTTTCGAGAAGATGCGGGTGATATCGACCCGCCGATGGGACGACCCTTCGCAATCCTGCCGCCCGTTTTCGCTGGATCGCGACGGCTTTGTGCTCGGCGAAGGGGCATGGATGTTCGTGCTGGAGGATGCCGACCATGCCGCCGTGCGCGGCGCAACGCCCCTGGCGGAAATTGCCGGCTACGGCTCGACATGCGATGCCTACCACCGCGTGCAGATCGCCCCGGATGTCGCCGAGCCCGTCCGCGCCATGGACCTTGCGATGGCCGACGCCAATGTCGCCAAAGACGAGATCGGCTACATCAATCTCCACGGCACCGGCACAGAGTTGAACGACCGGATGGAAACCGCCGCCATAAGAAAATGTTTCGGCCCGCAAGCCGACCGAATACCGATGAGCTCCACCAAATCAATGATCGGCCACCCGCAGGGCGCCGCCGGCGCAGCGGGAATCGCCGCGGCGGTTCTGGGAATGCGCGATGGGGTATTGCATCCGACGATCAATCTGCAAACGCCGGATCCGAGCTGCGATTTGGACTATATTCCGAATGCCGCGCGGCAAAGCCGTATTGATGCGGCGCTTTGCAATTGCATTGCGTTCGGAAGCAAGAATAGCGCGATGGTGATCAGACGCGTGGGCGGATGAAATCATAAATCGGTCCACCGCACTGTCGCGGCGAATTGTACCAGATGGATGCCGGTATCGTCCGCCAACGATTACTTCCTGACTTCCGCCAAAATCTGGTCGGCCCATTCCTTGTCCGGCCCAACCAATTCCGGCGTGCAAGGCTGGCTGTAGTCAATCCGGTCGTAGCGGCCCATCACATACGCCTTTTCGATTAGCTCCTGCAAATTCAGACTCGCAGGCGTGTCCTGCTGCCGCAACGGAATTTTGATCGTCGGAAGCTTCGCCCGAATTGAAATCGGCCAATGCCAGGGCCGGCTCCGTTGCGACTCGCTGACCGTCACGCGATAGCTCGTGCGCCCGCGCTGGGGAACCAGGAACGGACCAATCATCTTCTTCCAGTCGCCGGTGCGAACCAGGTCGATCTCCACGAGATTCATGTCGGCGTTGAGATACTCTTCGCGCTTTGCCAGATACGTCTCGACCGCTTTTCCCGGTGATTTATTCCAGGGGCTGAGAATCTCGATTGCCGTAACGATGCGATTGCCGATCGAGTCGTAGATCAAAACCGTGCGCTCGCGGATTGGATCGCCAACAGGTTCGAGCAGCATCGGTTCATCGAGCACTGCGGTCGCCGTTGCGCCGGCTTCAGGTTCCCAGGCCGTGGGACTTTCGACGATGCGCACAGCAGGCTTGCGAATGCGCCTGTCGCCCTCATCCTCGACATACACTTTTTCTTCCATGCGGGCGATCAGGTCTTCCGCAAGCTGTGGTTGCAATGCATCGGCGACATAGCCGATGAGACGCGTGTGCACGTCCTCCCAATGTCGCTCGAGGTAGGGATCCATACCGGGGAATGGGCTTTTCATGGTCGCTCATTATATCATATCGACCCATTGGAGGCGTTTATGAGATTCGATATTCACTGCACGACCATGCAGGCGCTGAGCGTTGGGTTCTGATTTTTACTCAAACTGGGCGGCTCTTGACCGATGCGAACAATCCGGCCAGCAATTGTGCGGGAAAAGTCGAACAAGCCTCCACGCCGGGGCCAAGCGGCGCGCATAACCGTAATTAGCGAACACAACGCTATCG
>DASRRM010000006.1:0-4152 GCA_035695715.1 Tepidisphaeraceae bacterium | reverse complement strand
TGCTCCAATTGTTCCACTTCGTCCGTGTTCAACACTATCTTGTTCACTCCGTTACCTACTCCTTTGGTTTGATTCGCTCCTTCTTTGCACCAATGATAGGACCGGACAACTTCATGCGGCGGGTGTGTCAGAACCGGCGTTCAAATCATCGAATCATTCACCAGCACGGGGCAACTGCCATGACAAAACAGAACTCACGGGTTGACGCCTACATCACCAGCGCCGCACCGTTCGCCAAACCCATTCCTGCGCACCTGCGCCGGCTCGTTCACCAGGCCTGCCTTGACGTCGAGGAAACCTGGAAATGGTCGTTCCCTCACTTCATGTACAAGGGCATGTTCTGCAACATGGCCAGCAGCGCGAATACATCGATTGGATCGCCCAGGCAAAACGCGAAGAGACAATCGCCAATCGGCTTGAGACAATGCTGCTGTGGCTCGCCGAGGGAAAATCGCGGAACTGGAAGTATGAGAAGTGAGTAGGATTGGTGGGAAGGGCGGCCAATGCGTCAAAACGCGATGTGGACATTGCTGTTCGTGCTGCTGGCCGTCATCGGCGTGGAGATGGCGCGCGCCATTCGACGACCGCCGCCTGCCGCGCCTTCGCCGGTGCAAAATCAAGCCGACGAAACCGCCGAGTTGGCATTGCTCGACCGGAAGATCGACCGCCTCAGTCTGGAAAATGCCACGCTTAAACAAGCGGTCGAGGCATTGCAGACGAAAACCGGCGTGCCGATCGAGGTAGACTGGACCGACCTGGAAAAATGGCGCGATATGCAGGTTGATCTGGAACTTCATGGTGCCAGGCTTGGCGATGTGATCGCGTTTTTGTTCAGCTTACACCGAAGCCGCACCTATCAATGTTCGCAGGCGGATTTCGCCGCTGTTGATGGAAAGGTTTTGATCACCGGCTCGAAGGTTCTTCCGGTCACGGCAATGTATGAGCGGGTTTATGACGTGCGCGATCTGCTCAGCGATGAATACTGGGGCTGTGCGCCGGGCACGGTGACGGGACAGGTCTACGATGGCCGTTCAACGGAGTTATGCAGGCTGCTCACCGAGCAGAGCGAAATTCGGAATTGGAAGGCAGTGAACGTATTTGGGCAAATGGACGGCACGGCCACGTATCTGGACTTCGGCGGCCGGCTGTTTATCACGCAGACTGCTTACAACCATCGCCGGGTGAGGTCCGTTTTGAAACGGCTGCGAATCGGCGAAGACAGCCAGATGCCTCGCGTTTCATTTGATCGCCGGATCGCGCGACTCGATTTCAACGATGCGCCTTTTATGCACGCCGTGCGCGCGATTGCCGATGGTGCGGCCGCCAATATCATTGTCGAAGAGCCCGATCCCGCCTGGCACGACGATACCTCTCCACAGCCGCCCATTACGTTGGCTTTGCGCAACACAACGTTGGAGGATGCGCTCAACGCCCTGATGACAAAATCGCATGGCCTCAGCTTCAACGACAGCGGAGGCGGCATCATCGGCATCAGTTCCGATCCCGACTCCGGATCCATGCAGGTGATTGACGCCAGACTGCTCGCGCGGGCGGCGGGCAAGCCGTTGCGTGGGGTCGGCGCCCCATCCTTCTACATTAATTCCTACGGCGAAACCGCCAGCGGTAAGGCGCTGCACGATGCGCTGGCTGTATTCTTTCCGACGGATATCAATCCCGATACTGCAGTTTTCTTCGGAACGCGATTCACCACTCGGAATGACGTCTCGTTCGACAAGCAGATTCGCAACGCCATTGACGCCCTGGCCCATCCGTCCACCCTGACCAGCGCACTTTCCGACGCGCCGGCAAAGGAGCCCTTTCGCCTGCAACATTTCGAATGCGATAATGTGCCTCCAGCCGTTGCGGCGAATGAACTGCGAAAGGCATTTGGGGCGAACGTCAACTGGCGGCTGAACTCGCCTATTGGCAATCCCGACCGGCGGGTGTCGCTCGAATTCGACAATGCCAGCCCGAAGCAAGTCGCCGCGACGATCATGGAATATGAAGAATTCGGCCATGAGGTGGTTGCGTCGGCCGAAGACGGTGTTCTTTGCATCGACCGCAATGACGAGGACGATCCGAAAATCTTCCGCGCCTTTGATATTGCAGGGGTCCTCAAAGGATATCGTACATGGTACCGCGACAATGGAATCCTCCCTACTGGCGAGCCGTCCGATGAGGACATAGTTCGCCTGCTTTCGGACTGGATAGGCTCAGATAATCCCTCAGCGTGTTGGAACGGCCGCCTGCTGGTGCTGGCAACGCCGCTACGGCAACGGCGGCTCTTCTTCATTCTGCGCGATCTGCAAGCCGGCAAGCCGCTACCGGAAAACGGATTTCGCTAAAACGAAACATGTATCGCAACCGCCTGCTTATTCTCGCCATTCTTGCCGCCACCGGGACGGCGGTCTGGCTGGCGCTGCCTGCCCCTCGGGCGGTTGCACCGGCGGTCGATCAAACCGATGCCCTGCTCGATGGCGGAGTCAGTGCGGGTTCGGGACTTTTCGACGTCGAACTGGTCACGCTCGACAAAGCCGTGGCGATTATTTCGAAAGCTGCCGGAATTCCCATCGCCATCGATTGGCCGCAATTGGAAACAGCGGGCTATGCGCGCGGCGACCGGCATCCCGTGCAAATCCTTTATGGATGGACGCTGCGAAATGCGCTGCATTCTGTTTTCCAGTCGTATTCACCCTGCGCGAACAAGAACGAGCTTTACCCGCCGCTGCGATATTCGATGCGCGATGGCACATTGCTGGTTTCCATCGATCGCGATGCCCGCCAACTCCGCGTGTATGATGTGCGTGATCTCCTGACCGATGGCTATTGGGGTACGCTGCCGATTCCGGCGAACGCCAGCGGATTTCAAACCGCTCGCATGAAAGACCTTTGCAACTATGTCGCTTGCCGACTGCAGACCGGCATCGATTGGGGTGTTTTGCCTTCCGGCATTGTCATTCCCGCCGACCGCGTGGACTCGATAAATGGCCGGCTCCTCGTAACCACGACGCCGGCGAATCATCGTCATGTCGAACGGATCCTGGCCTCGCTTCGGCGGATGAATTCCCACGATGCACCGGATAAACTGCGGCTGCCATGATCCAGCGAATTGGCAATTATTCGCCCGGTTGCTGGCGGTCGTCTTTTTCCCGCGCGGTGCTTGAAGTAAAGTTTCACCAAGATGATCACGCAAGACACCTTGTCGATCCGCGTTCGTTATCCGGAAGTTGATGCTATGGGCTATCTGCATCACAGCCGCTTCCTGCAATATTTCGAGATGGGCCGCATCGAGCTGTTGCGCAAGCTCGGCCACAGCTACGCCGACCTGGAACGGCAGGGGATTTTCTTCGTGGTGGTAAAAATCGAATGCCGCTACAAAGCCCCCGCGCGCTACGATGAAGAGCTCGCACTCACCACCCGCATCGCCCGCCAGACGCATGTGCGCATCGACCACGCCTACGAACTAAAACGCGGCCAAACCACGCTGGCCGAGGCCACATCCACCATCGCCTGCGTGGGCCGCGACGGGCAGATTCAGCAGATTCCCGAATTCCTGCAGCAGCGGGGGGATGAATGATCGAAAGAGCCGCCTTCTATCAAATCGCCAACGGATAGTGGACCCTATGCCAGGAAGGATCCGGCGGTTACATTAGCGGCGGTCGGGGTTATGTTAACGGGGGCCGACATCTTTTATTCGCCTGGTGATTCAAAAGGGGGAAAAACAAAAGGGGACATTCCTATATTCATGCTTTCTCCCTTCCCGGCCTGCCTCGCGGGCGGAGCGTGAAGCTTAGGCCGAGGCGCTCGGCGGTTTGCCGGACCCACGGCGGCGAGCCGTAAGGCCGGCCACGCTTGATGCTCGTGCGGATTGGCTCCAAATCATCGGCGTCCATCTTCCCGTTCACAATTGGGCATCAGGCAGTGCGCCAGCAAGTCAATGGGGACGGCTTCCCTCACTTCCGCCAGGAGTTTGAGGAACGCCAGGTAATCGCCGTCCTTGAGGAAAAGCTTCCGCCGGCCATTGCCGCGATTGAGCACATGGTAGATCACGCCGCCGGGGGCAATGCGTCCAACTCGTGGCATGGGTTGGAGTGTCGTCTTGGGGAAGGGCTTTGTCAAGATATAGGAATGTCCCCTTATGTTTTTCCCCTT
>DASRRM010000005.1:0-9472 GCA_035695715.1 Tepidisphaeraceae bacterium | reverse complement strand
ACCGGACCGGCCAATGTCGACGCCGTCGTTGTATTCTCGGCTGAAGGGGTGGTTGGTGAAGGCCTGCCGGCCATGGTCGCCGAGGCCGATCTGACAGCACTTAAGCGGCTTTCCGCCGGCGGGGCGGCCACGGGCAAATCGAAGGAAATGGTTTTCGATCTCGTCGAAATCTCCGGGGGGAAATATCGGCGCATCTTTTCGGTTGGACTTGGCAACGCCGACAAAATCACCAGCGAAACGCTGCGGCAAGCCGGGGCGCGGGCGTTGCGCGGGCTGCGAAAACATCGTTTGGGGAAGGCGACAATTATCTGCCCGACACTTGCGAACATCGGCACCGCCGATGCCGGCGAGGCGATTGCCACCGGCGCGCTGTTGGCCGCGTTCGACTTCGAGGAATACAAGGGAACCGGCCAGAAGAAGCCAGACGAACCGGCCCTGAAACGGCTGGAGTGGACGATTGTCGCCGAGGATGCCCCCGCCCTGCGAAAGGGCATCGACCGCGCCCGCGCGATCGCCGACGGGCAGAATTTCGCCCGCACCATCGCCTCGCGCCCGGCCAATAACATCAACCCGCCTTCGCTGGCCAAAGTCGCGAAGCAAATGGCGAAGGAAGTGGGACTTGGATGCCGGGTGCTTGATGAGAAGGAGCTGAAAAAGCTGGGCATGGGGGGCATTCTGGCCGTTGGGGCGGGCGCGATCGATACGCCCCCGCGAATGATCGTGTTGGAATACCGTGGAGGAAGCGGCGACACGGGGACGCGGGGACGCGGCGAGAAGAAAAAGGACGTCGGCAAGGCTGTAGCGCCCCTGCTGATCGTCGGCAAGTCGATCACCTTTGACACCGGCGGAATCTCCATCAAGCCGGCGGAAAAAATGGGGAAAATGATCTACGACAAGTGCGGCGGGATGGCCGTGCTCGGGCTGATGTATGCCCTGGCAAAACTGAAACTGACGGTGCATGTCGTGGGAATTCTCAGCAGCGCCGAAAACGCCGTCGACGCCATGGCCTATCGCCCCGGCGATATTCTGCACATGTACAACGGCGTAACGGTCGACGTCACCAACACCGATGCCGAGGGCCGGCTCGTGCTTGGCGATGCCCTGGCATGGGGAATCGAAACCTATAAACCCGCCGCCGTCGTCGATCTGGCAACCCTGACCGGCGGCGTGGTCACGGCCCTGGGAAAAACCATGGCGGGCGTGATGAGCAACAACGACGACCTGGTGCGAGAATTGACCGAATCGGGCGAAGCCGTTGGCGAAAAAATCTGGCGCTTGCCGCTGGGCGAAGATCAGCGCGACCAGATTCGCGGCGACCACGCCGACATCGTCAACTCCGCCGGCCGCGAGGCGCATCCTCTGCAAGGCGGCGCGTTTTTAAGCTTCTTCGTGCCCACCGACGGTTCGGTTCCCTGGGCCCATCTCGATATCGCCGGCGTCGCGGATACGGAAAAGGAGTTGCCCTGTTACGCCAAGGGCGCAACCGGCTGGGGCGTGCGCACGCTGGTGAAATGGATCGAAGGGCGGATGGGAAATTCCAAAGCTGGGTGAAAACCGCAGCAGGATGGGTGGAGAAGTTGGGCAGGCGGCGTTTTTCGTGACACGGGCGTCTCGCCGGCGTCTCGCCCGTGCTGGCGATGCAAGACAAGGTTGATCGAGATATTTTCAGGAGTTCCCACAGTGTCCAATTCATAGGCACGGCCGAGACGGCCGTGTCACGAGCGAGCGTCCAAAACCGCTCAGTAACAACGTAGGGCGGGCACTGCCCGCCGGAACGATCGTTTTGCGGGTCACGCACTCGGCGGGCAATGCCCGCCCTACAAAATTCTTCTCTCGGCGACCATGCCACTGCGCCACACCCACGCAATCATCCTTTTCGACGGCGTTTGCTCGCTGTGCAACGCCAGCGTCAACTTCGTCATCGACCGCGATCCGGCAGGCTATTTCCATTTCGCCTCGCAGCAGTCGGCGGCGGGGCAGGCACTGCTGCGCCAATACGGCTTGCCGACGGATGCGGTGCAGTCGATCGTGCTGATCGAAAATGGCCGATGCAGCACACGGTCGCTGGCGGCCCTGCAAGTGGCGCGGCGGCTGGCCGGGTGGGCGAAGTGGTGCTGGCTGGGAATTGTCATCCCGGCGTTTTTGCGCGATGGAATTTACGATTTCATCGCCGCCAACCGCTATCGATGGTTCGGGCAATTGCCGGCATGCAGAATTCCCACGCCGGAATTGAAGGAACGGTTTCTGGATTAAAGACACAAGCCGCCGTGATACGAAAACTCCGAACAGTGGCATTGGAGCTGGTGGGTTTTGGAACGCCATCGCCGAATGCGTCAGCGGTTTGGAGCCGGATGGTGGCGTGTCGTTTTCCAAAATGGTGGCGACTGAAGTCGCCACCCCGGCGAAACGCCTCTGGGTATACGTCGCGATTAGCGCCTGCGAGCGATCGTCTAATCTTTTGGAGCAAAGCCGTTGCGGTTGATGGGACTGGCCTGACTCAGATCGACGCTGCTCAGGTCGATTTTGCGTGGATACTTTTTCGCGCACTCGATGCACATCGTCACGCCCGGGAGCGCTTCGAGGCGAGCCGCGGAGATCGGCTGCCCGCACATGCTGCATAATTTCTGCTTCGACGACGGCTGCGCCATGGGTATCTCCATTAACGACCAAATTGAGGAGAGCAAAGGCGGTTCCACCTTCCAGCGGTAAATTCGCGTTCCGCGCCGGCACAGATCGCGTTACAAAGGATTGATGGCAACACTGCTGCAAGCCGCGATCGAATTGGCCGTGAAGGCCCATCGCAAGGGCGAGGATCCGCCCGGCGAGCCGTATATCGTTCACCCCATGCGCGTGTTGCTGGCGGTGTCGCAGGCGGATGACGCGCATCAGGATGAGGCGTTGCGCTGCGTCGCTATTTTGCACGATACGCTGGAGCGTGGCGGACTGTCGGCAAAGGATTTACGCAAAGCCAGGATGCCCCGGCGGGTGGTGCGGGCCGTCGAGTTGCTCACCCATCACAAGCGCGACAAATACGCCGACTATGTCGTCGGTCTCAAGGCAGATCCGCTGGCGCGGGCCGTCAAGATTGCCGACCTGCTGGACAACGCCGACCTTCGCCGCGTGGCGTTTGGACAGGAAAAGCTGGCCAAGGATATTCCCCGGCTGGTTCGCTACGCGGCATCGTACCGCTTCCTCACCGATCAGATCGATGAGAAGCAGTATCGCAAGATGATGAAAAAAGGGGAGTCATGATCCGGCTACAAACGGCCTCGCACGCTTCGGAGGGTCCGCTTCACCGAACAAATCGGTCCGCGGTGCGGACCCTACAAAACCGGGCCATCCAACGCAGCAGCCCGCGCCGAAGCGCGGGCTGCTGAGATTCAACCTTTAGTAAGATGCGTCTGAGGCGGCGAAATCTGGGTAGGGTGGGCGTACTCGCCCACCATTTTACCCGCACGGTTATGATCGGTGGGCGAGTACGCCCACCCTACAGATTCCCGTGGCGCCGACGCATGGGCAAATCTGCTTACCGGCTCGGATCGACCGACGCCGTGCCGTCACGGGGCTTGTTGCGCGGGTCTTTGCTCTTGTCATTCGACGCCCGCGAACTGTTCGCATTCGGCGACCTGCGCGAGGCATCGGCGGTTGGCTCGGAATTCTTTGAGCCGGACCTCTTCGCATCGGGTTGCGACGCGTTGCGCGTATTGCCCGGCGTGGTCTTACGATCGGCACGTGCCTCAGTTTCCTTCGCCTTGGCGTCGGCCTTGGCTTTGGTTTCCTCGGCATTGGCCTGGGCGCGGGCTTCGGTCTTGTCGGCGCGGGCGTCGGCCTGGGCCTTGATCTGCTCGCTGTGCGCATCGGCCTTGGCCTTGTTCACCTCGGCGCGGTCGTCGATTCTCTCTGTCCGCGCGTCGGTGTGGGCCTTGGTCACTTCCGCCCGGCCTTCGGCGCGGGCGTTAATGTCAGCAGCCCGGCCTTCGGCGCGAGCCTTGGTCACGATGGCCCGGGCCTCGGTGCGCTCGCTCTCGGGAATGCGCGGGGCGCGATGCTCGGCGGCGGCCGTGGCGCGCTCGGTGCGCTCGGCTGTCAAACGCTGACGCTCAACCACCACCCGCTCGGCAAACTCGCGGCGGCGCTCGACGGGGTACGCCTTCTCAAACTTCACCACTTCGCGGAAGCGCGGGCCTTCATGCTTTTCCTGGATCGTGCGAATGCGGCCGATTTCCACGACGCGGTCGACTTCCACTATCCGCGCCTGAATCTCCACCGGCCGTTCCACCCAGAACGCCACCGGATGCACGAAGTAGGCATGCACCACTTCCGGATCGCGCGGCATACGCCCGCCCCACACGCCAAGGTCGATAGTGAATCCGCACGATGCCAGCGTTGCCCGACCGGTGAGAATCTCATCGCGGTGGAGCATCCACAGCGCTTCGTCGCGATCGTGAAGGGCCAGCGCCACGCTCTGCACGGCCGCGTCCAGCCGTTGCTGGGCGGCGAAAACTTCATCGTGGGCCGTGTTCAATTCGATGCGAAGGGCGGGGAGATGGGCATTGGCATCGGCAAGGCGCAGACGCGAATCGTTCAGCGCCGCAGCCGCCGCTTCAGCAGCCTGCAAATCCGCCAGGCGGCCCTCGGTCGCGTGCAGGTCGGCAACGGCCTGCGCCATCGCCGCCTCGTTGGTCGCGATGCGATGCTCGGCATCGGCGCGGCCGGCGCTGTCGCGCAGGGTGCGGGCCGCTTCCAGATCATCCTTCGCGCCGGCGATGCGCTTTTCAAAGGCATGAATCCGGGCGCGGGCGTCGGCGGCATCATCGGCGGCTCGACCCGCCGCGTCGCGGGCGGCGGCAAGCGCCGCATCGCTGTCGGCGACGCGCTTCTCGAACCCGGCCACAAACGCCTCCTGATCCTCAACCGTTACCGCAACGTCTCCCTCGCGATGGCGCGCGGTTTCCAGCGCGTCCTGCGCGTTCCACTGCTCGATCTGGGCATTGCGCAAACGCCAGTCGGCGTCATATAAATTGTGACGGTAGCCGACGCAATAGCTGTCGTATTCCAGAACGACCACGTCGTGATGAACCACTGGCGGGGGTGCGCCGAGGTTGATGTCAATTCTAAGTCCGCCGGCGGATGCACTGCCGGGAAGACCGGCAATAAGCGCGAATGTAGCGGCGGCGGCGAGAGCAACGGTGCTGATCTTCGATGAATTCTTCACGATTTCCTCCCCGGCTTGTGGCGGTCGAGCGCGGTGGGCCGGTTAAAAGATGTCCCCGCCGGCGGCGAATGAATAACCCGTCCCGATGCCGCCCGCGCGGCAATTGGCCCTGGCGAGGCCGATAATCGGAACTGGTCTTCGCAACGTCCGGCAACTCCGTACAACCGTCATCCCAATACTGAAATGGGCGACGTCACAACCGGACTATCGGCGAGAGAATGGAAGGAATGAAGAATGAAGCTGGTTGAATGCGTGCGAAAAGCGGTGCGTGCGAAAAGGGGACGGTCCTGGGACCGTCGTACTAACTCATACCGCTGCAAAATGAGAAGACGCAAATGGTAGGGTCCGCCTTGGCGGATGCGTTCAGGACGGCTCTGCCCACCGAACGCGGATTCACGATAAAAAATAGACCGCTATGATGGTCCGGAGACGAATGAGCCGCGCATGGAGTTGGGGACGAATTCTCCGGAATCGAACCAATCGACATAAAAAGCCGCTATGAACGCGTCCGCCAAGGCGGACCCTACGGGTTACATTGCGGCGGAGGAATTGACTCGCCTTTCTGTGCCGGCGCTTTCATGCCCCGTGCAAAACCGCAACCATACCCGTCACCGCGTCCCGATCATCGCTGTGCCGGTATCTGTGGTGGCGCTGGCGGTGATCGTGGCGATCAGAAAATATCCCGGCTGCTGATCGGCCGGCGCGGGGAAGGGAATGTGCAATATCATGTTCTTGCCGGAATGCAAATTCAGCTTCCGCGGCTTGGTGGTTGTCAGAATCGTGTCGGACGAGTCGAGCATGTTATCGGCCGAATCGTAGAGCGTGATGCTGATCGTCCCCGTCGCTGTGACGTTGCCGTCATTGCGGATCAGAAGCGCGGAGCTGGCGTTTTTGCCGGGCTTGATGGGTACGAGCGTGTTGCCGGTGAACGTTGGAGAAAGTTTTACGAACGCCGGGGCGATGCTCATCGTGTTCTGGCTGGCGGCCTCGGCCGGGGCGGCGGAAGAAGACGAGGAAGCAGCCGTCGCCACCAGGTAATAATTCCCCTGCGTCGTAAAGGGTGGATAGGCAAACGACACGTTCACCGCGTGTGTGCCATGGCGGGCGATGTGCAGGTTGGAGACGGTCATGGTGCCGATCTGCGTCGGGTCCGACAGCAGCGACACATCGGTTGACGCATAGAGCGTGATCAAGATCGGCCCACTGAAGGTGGTGTTGCCGCCGTTGGTCAGCTTCAGATGCACCGCCCCAGCCGTGCCGCTGATAGCGCTTGCTGGAGGCTGCTTGGTCAGGGTGACGGTAATTGGCGACGTTTGGGTCTGAAACATCGCCGCCAATGTCGCCGCGGAGGGAGCGCTCACCAATGCATCGACGATTGCAGCGCTCTTGGGGCTTCCGAGGCCGGTGGTGGCGTCGTAGCCCACCGTGGGCACGCCGGTGGTTTGCTGGGCATTTTCCGGAACGGTGATATCGTTGAAGTCAGTTGTGTAGCTCGTATAGGCGCTGGTTCCCGGCGCGCCATAAAGACTGTAAAGCAGCGGCAAAGTCTGGCTTGGGCCATCGAGCGTCGCCTGGCCATTCAGCGCACGGCCCTGATTCGCGATCGCCACCAACCCCGCCCACTCCGGCGTGCCGACGCTCGTGCCATTGGTCGTTTGCCAGCCGACGATCCCTTCAAAGGGGACCGAATCGTAAAGCGCCTGCCCGATGTTGTCGTCGGCGTTAATCGCCACGTCCGGCATCGAGCGCATGCCCGAGGCGTCGACGCCTTGCTGAAAGAACGGCTCTTTCTCAAACCGGCTGATTCCGCCGCTGGTGTCGGTCCAGGATGTTTCGCTGCCATAGGTTCCGCTGTTGTCCGCCAGATGCAGGACTGATCCGCCGACGGAAACGACGTTGGGCGCGCTGGCAGGCCACTGCGCGCCATCCACTGCGCCGTTATCACCCGCCGCGGCCAAAACGGTGACGCCTTCATGGCCTTCCGGCGTGGCAAATTGCGGGTCGTATCCGGTCTGCGAGGAAAATTCGCTGCCGCCCCAGCTTAATGAAATCACCGACACGTTCGATTGCTTGATTGCATAGTCAACCCCGGCCATCAGGTCGGAGGTGTTGTCTGAGTCGGTTTCCACCAGGAGAAGCTTCGCGCCCGGCGCAGTGGCATGGGCCCACTCCACATCGGTGGCAATTTCTCCAGCCCAGCTTCCATCGGTTCGCGGGAGATCCTGGCCGCCAGTTTGATCGACCACGGTCAGGCTCGGCGGGGCGCTGATGCCGAATTGATCGTCGAAGATTTTCAGATCGGGGGCGACACTCGGGTCGTTATACGGGTCAACGATGGCGATGGTCTGCCCGCTGCCATCGGGCGTGGTGGAATTCCCGAAGCTGACCTGGTCGATGCCGTAGGCTTTGAGGATTTGGGCCGGGGTATCGCCGACGACGTCGTTGCTTTGGTCGCCGGCCTTGGAAACAGTGATGCCGGGATGCATCACTGCCGAAAGCAGCGTTCGCGATTCGAGGCCTTCGACGAATCCGCGATTGAATTTTGCCGGCCGGCGGTTTTGCCCGGCCTCCTCACTCCTGCGCATCAAGAATCTCCAGTATGCCCTGCACTCCCACCGCAAGCGTTGACGAGCAGTTATAAGCTCACCCGCCGCTTATGCATACGGACAGCCGCAGGCACGGATCGAAAAAAACCGGATGCATGGCAGAGTACGCCGGGGCGGTATAGAGTGTTAATGACCATTGGTAAACCGGTGCCGTTTACTCATGGGCCGCCGGAACATGCACGTTACACTCTTTGTAGCGACAAAGCGGTAATTTCTTCCCAACTGATGCTTATCGCATAACCTCCTGCCAGAAAGAGGCGAAAAATGCGGGTTCCATGGACGGCGTACTTGATGCTGCTTGGGGCGATCGTTTTTTCGCCGGTGGTTGCCCAGGAAGTCGCCGTGCGCACTGCCGAACAGCGGCAGGCGGACGTAGCGGCGGCCGCGGCGAAGAAGGAGACGGCGCTTCGGGCCGCTGTTGCGCGCGGGGATGCCGCGGCGATGTACGATTTGTATGTACTGCTTCGCGCCCGCAACTCGACGCCGATAAACTCACCCGAGCTTAAAAGCCTGTTAATGAAAGCCGCCGAAGGCGGGCATTGGCGCGCGATGGAGGCGCTTTCGGAAGAATTCTTGTACGGCGGAGTCGTGGGGAAAGATCCGAAACAGGCCGAGGCGTGGAAGCAAAAGGCCGACGCCGCCCTGGCCAAAAACGCCGACAGCGGGGATACGGCGGCGATGATTGCGCTGGGGCAGCGCCTGCGCGCCGCCGACAATTATGCCGGCGCAGCGGGGTGGTATCGCAAGGCCGCCGATGCCGGCGACGCGAAGGGGATGTACGATCTGGCGATGTTGACGCTTGCCAGCGGCGCAAAGTTCGGGGTGAAGCCGGCCGACGGCTATGTCTGGTTGGACAAGTCGGCAAAGGCGGGAAACATCACGGCGATGATGCACCTGGCGGTGCGTGCCGAGCGCGCCAAGCCCCCGCGAAGCGACGAGGCAATTGCCTGGTATGCCAAGGCCGCCGACGCCGGCAGCGCCGATGCGATGCGCGAACTGGGCCGCATCTACTGGGACGGCGTTCTCACTGCCGCCGACGCGAAGAAGGCCATTGCGTGGTACACCAAAGCCGCCGTGCGCGACGGGCGCGGGCTGGCCAGCATCGGGGATATTTACGCCAGCGGAAAAATCGTGCCGCGGGATGAGACGGCGGCGGTGCGGTGGTATCGCAAGGCCGCCGACGCCGGTGAGGCCGAGGGAATGTACGACCTGGCCAGTTCGCTGATGGCCGGGGCGGGAGTGGCGAAAGACCCGGCCGAGGCGAAGCGCTGGCTGGTGCGCGCCGCCGACGCCGGCAGTGATGACGCCAACCATGTTTTGTTGAATCTCGGCATCGAGCGCGAGCCGCACGCGATGGGCATGAACTTGCCGGAAATAACGTTCCAGGGCGTCGGGTTTGCCGACACCGTGCAATTCCTGAGCGACGTCACCGGGGCGAATCTTCATGTTGACTGGCCGGCGCTGGACAGCGCCGGCATCAAGCACGATGCGCCGGTCGACCTGCATCTTAGAAACGTGCCGTTACGCGAAGCCCTGGCCAAAGCCGTCGCGGCGGTGGGGCAGGGGAAAATTGCCGTGGGCCTGGTTGGCGGGGAAGTGATCATTTCAACCCCGGCGGCAACCAAATCGCTGGCCGCCATGCGCGCCCGGC
>DASRRM010000004.1:0-3321 GCA_035695715.1 Tepidisphaeraceae bacterium | reverse complement strand
GGTTCTGAGGTACTCCGAAGAGCCGGATCTTTTCGGAAAAGAATCCGGCTCTTCGGAGTACCTCACAATCAGAACCGGCGTCTTGGCGTTCAACCCAGCTTGTTTTCGGGGAGATCCTAAGAATCAATTCGGCTGCTCGTTGTCACGTTAGATAGATCTGTCGTGCCCGGCTGCGTTTTGCACGGGAGTTGGCATATGTTGCCACGGATTTTCAGTTCCTTGCGTGTACAACACGCGCGCGGCTGGCTGATTCTGCTGCTGGCTTGCGCGATGCTCGGCGGAATTCGCGGCGTGCTGGAAAAGGGCCGCCGGCAGGATGAAATCAATCGCGCCAAAAACCAGGCGTTACATCGCATACTTCGAGATGAGATGGAGCTTGAAGCAGGCCCCTTCGCCAGCGCAAAGCTCCTGAAAATGGCGGCGAAAATTCCAGGTGCGGGCTTGGCCGATATTCCCGGCGGGCGATTTGGGCCGCAATACCGGGGGTGGGTGCTCCGACTCCATTTCTCACCGCGGCCGGCTGATAATTCTTATCCCGAATCAATCGCCAGCGGCGAGATTCTTCCCCCGCCGACCATGCAGATTCGCGGCGAGCCCACCTCGCTGTGGTGGACGGTGGAGTATCTCCGGGCGGCAATACTGCTGCTGGCGATGGTGGCGTGGTCGGCGGGAATCATTCTGATCATGAGCGTCCGCGGCGTGCGACATCAGGTGTCGCGATGGTGCCTGGCGGCGGCGCTGCTCACCATGTTTGCCGCCGCCCTGGCGTGCGATTTTCAGTGGAAGGTCCGTCTGCTCGGCCAGTCGCGCTGGTTTGTCATCGGAGCGGCAATGGCGTTTGTCGCGCTTGTCCTGCGGCTTATTCCCGCCCGCCGCCAGGTTGAAAATGGCCGATGCCACGGCTGCCGCTACGACCTGACGGGAAACATCAGCGGCGTCTGCCCCGAATGCGGCACACCCACCGCCCGGCATCTCCGCGAAATCCGCCTGGCCGAGGTCAGCCCCGTTGCCGATCGGCTGGTGAACCTGGTCGCGACGGAGCCGGAAGAGAATGAATCGGAGCAATACGCGGCAGACGATTATGCTGCCTGATGAGGATCTCCCGCGATTTCATGTTCTGATAACTTCCACAAACCGCTTCCCGCGCCTATGACTTGGGCATGGCGCAGATTCTTTTGGATTGGCTGATTACGCATTACCCCGCCGCCAAGCGGCAGACGCTCAAGCGCATGGTTCAAGCCGGCCGCGTCGAGGTGAACGGTCGCAAAGCGGCGATTTTGAAACAGCCGCTGAAGGAAGGTGACAAAATCGTTGTCGATGCTCCCGCCAGTGGCCCCTCAAGCGGCACAAGCTTCCAGCCCGAGCAGAAGCCGCTGAAGGCGAGAGGCAAGATGACTGTCGATCCGCCCCCGAGATCGAAATCGAGATCGCGACCGAAAATATCCGCCCTGCGCATTGTCTATGAAGATGCCGACATTCTCGTGCTGGACAAGCCGGCTGGCTTGCTCACCAGCACCGTACCGCGCGAGCCGCGGGCGACGCTTTGGGCCATGGCACGCGATTACGTGCATGCGACCGATCCGCGCGCCCGCGTCGGCTTGATTCACCGCCTCGACCGCGACGCATCCGGCATCCTCGTCTTCTCCAAAAACGACCCCGCCTATCACTCCCTCAAAACCCAGTTCTTCAATCACACCGTCCACCGCCAATACACCGCCGTCGTGCACGGCATTCCCAACCCCCCCGCCGGTCGCATCGAGTCGCACCTGGTCGAGCGCGCCGATGGCACCGTGCACGCCACCCGCCAGATCGGCAAAGGACAAATCGCCATCACAAATTATGAAACCGTGAAGTCCGCCGGCGGACGCTCGCTGCTGAAAGTCGTATTACAAACCGGCCGAAAACATCAGATTCGTGTGCATCTGAGCGAGCGTGGCTGGCCGATCGTCGGCGACAAGGTCTACGGCAAAAAAGACAGCGCCACACGCCTGATGCTGGCCGCGACGAGACTGACGATCCAACATCCCAGGGACGGGCGGGAAACAAGCTTCGAGATCAAGCCGCCGGTGAGCCTTGGAACGTGATTGAAGAGTGACGAAAGAAGATAAAAATGCCCGAAGAATTCCCAATTGGCTGATTTCGTGTAAATTCGTGATGGTTTACCGTATCCGGGCTCGGATCGTAACTTGAAGTTTTCGCGGACCTGGCATGATTATTCCCCTTCGCACCGACAGCCCGCTTCGCACGACACCGTATATGAACTGGGGGCTGATCGCCTCTAATATCGCGGTGTTTGTCGTTACCTTGGCCCAGCCGCATCTGGCAAACGGCTATGGCCTTTCGCCGCGGCAGCCGCAGTTATTCCAATTCTTCACCTACCAATTCCTTCACGAGGGGTGGCTGCACATCGCCGGCAACATGCTGTTCCTCTACATCTTTGGAAACAATGTCAATGATCGGCTGGGCCATATTGGCTACCTTGCGCTTTACCTCGCCGGCGGCGTCTTTGCCGGGATCAGTTATACCGTGACGTCGTCGGGCGCTGCGGGACAGATGGTGGGCGCCAGCGGTTCGATCTCCGCCGTGACCGGTGCGTTTCTCGTTCTGCTGCCGCGCTCCAATGTGACAATCGTGTACTTTTGGTATCTGATCGGCATGACCGAGATTGCCAGCGCGTGGCTCATCGCCGGCTTTTTCGCGCTGGATATTTTTGAAGGCCTCAAGGCCGGCGACAGCGTGGCCCACATGGCTCATATCGGGGGAACGATATTCGGCATTTTCATCTGCTCGGGTCTGCTATCGCTTCAACTTTTGCCACGCGATCCATTTGACATCATCGCCATGTTCAAACGCTGGAACCGCCGACGGCAATATCGCGACATGGTGGCGACGGGATACAATCCGTTCGAATACACCGTGCCGGAGCGCGCGCGCCGCGGCGGCGGGTCGTCAGGTCCGCCGCCGCCTCCCGATGCACGTACGCAACGGATTCTTGACCTTCGCGCTTCCATCGCCGAGGCATTGGCGGCGCATGACCTGGATCAGGCGGCACGTCTTTACTTGGCGCTCAAGGCCGCCGACCCGCAACAGGTTTTGGCTCGCCAGCAGCAGTTGGACATTGCCAATCACCTTGCCTCGCAGCAACTTTACGCCCAGGCCGCCGAGGCATACGAGTCGTTTTTGAAGCAATACGGCAAGAGCGATCAGGTTGGGCAGGTGGAATTGATGTTGGGGCTGATGTATGCGCGGTATTTGAATCAGCCCGCCCGCGCCCGCGACTATTTGATACGGGCCGCGTCAAAGTATCATGCAGGCCGGGAA
>DASRRM010000003.1:0-3569 GCA_035695715.1 Tepidisphaeraceae bacterium | reverse complement strand
CGTGAAACCAATCCTTTTTATGTGGCGTTGCAATGGAGCAACCGCCGAAATCCGAGCGTCGGGTCGACGGCGTATGACCTGATTGCCGCCGATTCGGATCTTACCGGGCGCGGGGATAATTTGCGGGTTCAGTATGACATTGCCGCCGGGTCGATCGGCGATCCGCGGCTTCAGGGGGCGGATGATTTCAGCCTGGGTTACACGATTCCGCTGACGGCGGCCGACACGACGCTTTCCATCGATTTCACGCGGACCAATGCGCTGGTGACGCAGCTTCCGTTTACGCCGTTGCACATCACCTCGCGCACTGACAGCACCTCGTTCACCATCCGCCAGCCGATCTATCGGCGGCCGGTGGCGGAATTGGCGACGGCGGATCATCCGGCACGGCCGAGTATGGAAATCGATTTGTTCGGCGGGATGGGGCTGGATGACAACACGACGTCACTGCTCGGCCAGGGATTCAGCTTCACACCGGGCCAGGAGAATGGCTCGGGCCGGGCCACGGTCCTGCGTTTTGGGCAGGAGCTGACCCTGAGCGGCCAGAACGACGCGGTTTCGGCGCGTTCCACATTCAGCCTGGGCGTGCCCTGGTTTGGTTCGACCCCCGACGCCGTCAGCGGCGAAGCCGGGGGCAAATATTTCGCCTGGCTGGGCCAGGCGCAATACGTTCGGCAAGTGGGAAAAACGGATATACAACTGGTGTTGCGCGGGGCATTACAATTGGCCGATCGCCCTCTGCTTCCCGTCGAGCAATTCTCCCTGGGCGGCATCGACAGCGTTCGCGGCTATCCGGAAAATGAGCTGGTTCGCGATGATGGAGTGACCGCATCTGCCGAGTTGCATATTCCTGTTCTGCATGGCACACAGGGAATTGCCGACGTGCTCACGCTGGTGCCGTTCGTCGACGGGGGTTATGGCTGGAACCGCAGCCATGGCAGCGCCCCTGCCCAGGCGCTGGCATCGGTGGGATTGGGCCTGATTTATACGCCCAATGCGCATCTCAGCGGCCAGATTTACTATGGCGTTCCGCTGAAGAATCATGCCATCACCAGCCGTGATCCTGAAGACCTCGGCCTTCATTTTGATCTGATCTTCGTCCCGTTTTAAACACTTGGTAATGTCGCTCGCCATGATTGAACTTCATGGTGGCTATGTCGTAACTCCATAGCCAATGGTTGCTACTACAAACGCGGGCGTTTGCCTTGTGCCGCGGCGGATTCGCCTGCCGTCGCGCAACTGGATTTGAGTTGCCTGCGTCGGTGGGAAGTGGTACCGTTTGACCACCCATCGTCGCCCCCTGGCTCGCTCCGAAAGAGGATCATGGCGTCTCCCTCCGCAAAAACCCCGCGCCGGGCTTTTACCCTGGTGGAACTTCTTGTCGTCATCGGCATCATTGCCGTGCTCGTCTCTCTTTTAATACCCGTGGTTCAAGCAGCCCGGCGAATGGCGCAAGCCGCAGGATGTGCTGCCAATTTGAGAGTCATTGGCGTTGCCGTCAACGGGTTTTGCGCCGACAACAATGGCGTGTTCCCGACAACTGTCGGAGCTGGAACCCGCGCCGATAACTGGGTCTTCTGGCAATCGGGCCGCAACTTCAATCAGTCGGCAATTGCTCCTTACCTGGCCAGCACCAACGGAAATCTCAAAAGCGTCTTCATCTGTCCCGCACAGCCGATCGAAGACCAGGTCGGGTTTGCAGGCGGCGGGCATTACCCGCTCACCTATTCGATGAACGTTTCCGTCTCCTCTTACTACCCATTGCAATTGCGAAGAGTCCAAAATCCCCAGCAAAAGGTGCTGGTCTACGACGAAAACCAGAACGCCGACGACGACCAGTTCTGGTACGGCACCGATCGCGATACCCTGGCCGGCCGACATGGCGCCGCCGACTATCAGGCAGCCAACATCAACGGGACCGGCGACCTCCATTACGAGCGTGCCATGGGCAACGTGCTTCTCCTCGACGGCCATGTCAATCTCGTCGACAACAACTATTGCCATCAGGCCGTTTACAACGATTTGCTCCAACCATAAGGGCGGCTATTTGCCGCCAATCACCTGCACTTCGCGCTTGTTTCGATCCGCCACTTCCTGCCCCACCGTCACCACCAGCGAATCATCCTTCGCCGCAGTGTCGGCGTAATCGGGAACGCCCTTTGGATAAAGCGCCTTCGCCCCCGCCAACTTCACCGCCTCGCCATTCACACGAAGGTTGCCGAAGGTGACGGTCAGCTTCGGAATATCCGCCACCGGCCTGCGCCGCCCATAGATTTCGATGAAGCTGGCGGCATGCCGATCGAGAACCAGCTTTTCCCCCTTGAATCGCAGCGCCCCAACGAAGATGTTCTCATCGCGCTCGTGGCTGTAAACAAACGCGCCCACCCACGTATACGGCTTGCCGTCGATCATTTCCCGATCCATCCGCACCAGCCGATAAGTATACAACCCCTTCTTCCACGCATACGCCCGGCGGACGCTGATGAAATCCCCTTCGCTGCCCGAGCTCTGGCAAAACCCGCCGACCGACGGGCGGATGGCATCGAGACTTCGCTCCCCCCACATCGAAAAGATAACCCCCTGCCCGATACTTCGGCCGGCCGGATCCGCCTTGGTACGGCCGTCGCAATTGGTCTGAATCCCCCCATAAAAATCGGTCCCGCTCAGCTTCCCCAGCCCAATCGGCGCGATGTACAGGTTCACATCCCCCGGCACATCCGCGCTGATGTCCACGTCCACCGAGTAGCTTTCAAACTCCGACTCCTTCCCCAAATCCCACCAAATATCCACCAGGTGCCACGGCATGGATTTATAACCCCCCGCCACATCCGCCCCCGCCGCCCGAAAACCGCCGGGAGCCGCAATCGCAAGTCCAAACAACGCCGCGAGGAATATCAAACGCATAAGCGAAATCCTTTCAAGACGATGCCAGAATCAACAATGCCTGAATAATACCGCGACAGCGGCTTGAGGAAACGTCCCGCAAAATGATGCCCGCTGCCCGCCTTCCAAAAGGCCCGGCCGTTCCCGCCAATCCATCCGCCCGCACCGCTCCGCGCCCCAAAGCGCATCATCTGGCGCCCCAAAATGGTGCGCACCATCGCCCATGTCCCGAAATGTCCCATTTTTTGCGATTTTCGCCTTGGAAATGGGACATCGTCTCCGTTTTTGTCGACATAAGCCATTTGAAACCAAAGGGTTACCAGATATCAGACCTGCGTTCTCCGCCGGCCGTGCATGGGACATGGCGGGACATTTGGGACGCCAAATGTCCCATTCATGTCCCATCGGCAAAAAAGGGGACACGCCGCCGGTTTCGGCGGCCGTGCCGTGTATGCGTGACCCGCCGCGCTGGGAATGCAATCCATCCACCGAAACGCGCGACGGCCGGGGAGGGTGTGGCCGTCTTTTTTGGCACGTTCATTCGCGACACGGGCGTCCCGCCCAATGCCGTCAACTTAGCTTTTGTCGTAAGTCCGCGCCAGCGCGCGCCTTACAAAGGGGTCGCGCAAAGCATGACCTCCTGCGAAAATGGTGTTGCGTAACACACCAACTTCAACAGGAGGCCA
>DASRRM010000002.1:0-10836 GCA_035695715.1 Tepidisphaeraceae bacterium | reverse complement strand
TGGCCTCCTGTTGAAGTTGGTGTGTTACGCAACACCATTTTCGCAGGAGGTCATGCTTTGCGCGACCCCTTTGTAAGGCGCGCGCTGGCGCGGACTTACGACAAAAGCTAAGTTGACGGCATTGGGCGTCCCGCCCGTGCTGGCGATGCAGTGAGTTCGAGAAGCATCACTATTCTTCGCGTTTTCTCGCCCCCGGCACGGCCGAGACGGCCGTGTCACGACCAACATTTCAAAAAATCGCTCAGTTTGAATAAGCCATGCCAGCCCCCCACCCGGTGCATGTGGCAGAGATATTTCGCCACGCAACGGGATTTACCTTGCTGGATATTCATCGGGGGAACAGCGCGTTTGCGGAATGAAGACTGGAGGATTACCAATACTTGTCTTTATCCTGTCCATCCTGTGCATCCATGTTAAATTCGTTCTTGCAACTCTCTTCGCCGCCGGAAATCTTGTTTTAAACGCAAGAAATCCGGGAATATCTTGAAGAGCCGGGTCCGCACTGCGAAATTATCAGGGTTTGCTCGCCGCGTTAATGTTCCACCGTTATGAAATCCATGCACAAAACCATCTTAATCGTCTTTTGCGTCATCGCGCTAAACGCGGCATCCGCCGCCAGGGCGGCCGACAAGCGCCCGCCCAACATCATCCTGATTCTCTCCGACGATGTAGGTTACGGCGATATCGGCTGCTACGGCGCGACCAAGGTGAAAACGCCGAACATTGACCGCCTGGCGGCGGGGGATTGCGGTTTACCGATGCGCATTCGACCTCGTCGACCTGCACGCCAAGCCGTTATTCGCTGCTGACCGGCCAATATGCCTGGCGGAAAAAGGGGACGGGAATATTGCCCGGCGACGCGCCGCTTTGCATTGATGTGAAGCAGCCGACGCTTCCTTCCATCCTGCAGCATGCGGGATACGCAACCGGGGCGGTGGGCAAATGGCACCTGGGGCTTGGCGAGGGGAAGATCGACTGGAACGGCGAAATTAAGCCGGGACCCAATGAAGTGGGGTTTGATTATTCGTTCATCATTCCCGCCACCGGCGATCGCGTGCCCTGTGTTTTTCTGGAAGACCGGCACGTCGTTGGCGGCGATCCGAGCGATCCGATTCTGGTCAGCTACAAATTCAAAGTAGGAAACGACCCGACCGGCAAAGAAAATCCAGAGCTGCTGAAAATGAAGCCGAGCCAGGGACACGACCAGACCATCGTCAACGGCATCAGCCGGATCGGCTGGATGTCGGGCGGAAAATTCGCGCGGTGGAAGGACGAGGAAATCGCCCAGGTGCTGACGACGCACGCCCTGGGCTTTATCGAGAAGAATAAGGACAAGCCGTTCTTCCTCTACTTTGCCACGCACGACATTCACGTCCCCCGCGCGCCTGGCAGCAAATTCGTCGGCAGCAGCCAATGCGGCGTGCGCGGAGATGTCATCCAGGAACTGGATTGGACCGTCGGCGAAGTGATCGCCACGCTCGATCGCCTGAAACTGACGGACAACACACTGGCTATTTTCAGCAGCGATAACGGCCCGGTGGTGGATGATGGGTATGCGGACGGGTCGGTCATTCACCTCAATGGCCATAAGCCCGCCGGCCCGTTTAAGGGCGGGAAATATACGATTTGGGAGGGCGGGACGCGCATGCCGTTTATCGTTTCGCAGCCGGGCCGGGTGAAGGCCGGCGTGAGTGATGCGATGATCTCGCAGATCGATCTTCCGGCATCGTTTGCCGCCCTGACCGGCCAGACCGTTCCCGCCGGCGCTGCGCCGGACAGCATGAATGTGCTGGGCGCATTGCTCGGAGACGCAAAAACCGCGAGAACGACGCTGGTCGAGCAATCGGGGATTCTCGCCTTGCGAAAGGGAAACTGGAAACTCATCCAACGCCGTGGCGGCGGGGCGGGTAAGCCGGGCAAAGTCGAGCTATACGATCTGGCCGCCGACGTCGGAGAGACAAAGAACGTGTCGGCCGAGCATGCCGACGTGGTGAAAGAAATGACCGGCTTGCTGGACCAGGAAAAGGCCAAAGGCGGATATGTTGGGCCAGGGTAATTGGGAAACGCCACTCGGCAATGTCAGAACGGCCGCGATCCGAAGACGCCGAACAACCAGAGCAGCAGTACGATCAGCAGGATGGTTCCCACGGAAATGCCATGGGTGCGATACGCAGGCCGGGCGACGCCGCCGCCGAAACTGAGGAGCACCAGAACAATCAGGATGATGAGAAGAATGTACATGTGGACATTGTGCCAGGTGTGGCGAATTTATGTAACGTCGAATTGGCCATCTTCAGGTGACGGCCGAGGGCCAGGTGCATAACCTTCAAGGCGGAGACCTGCTGGTGCTGGCGCCTTCGGTTGAGCACGATGTGGTGGCGCTCGAGGAAAGCCAGATGCTGTTGACCATCTGTCTTGACGCCGCCAGGCCCGCGCCATCGCCATGACCAACGCCTCGCTCACAATCTGGACCATCGGGCATTCCAACCGAAGCATCGAGGAGTTCATCGATCTGCTCCGCGAGAATCAGATTGAAATACTGGTGGATGTGCGGCATTTTCCCGGCTCGCGAAGTTTTCCACACTTCAATAAGCCGCAACTCGCCCGCGCCTTGTCGAAGGCCGGCATTCGCTACGAGCATCTGGTGGACCTCGGCGGCCGACGCCGGGTGCAACGCGACTCGCACAATACGCTCTGGCGCAACGCATCATTTCGCGGCTACGCCGACTACATGGAAACTCCGCCGTTCCGCGACGCGTTCGATCGGCTTCTGGAAATTGCGCGCACGGGCCGTGCGGCAATCATGTGTTCTGAAGTTCTATGGTGGCGTTGCCATCGTTCGATGATCGCCGACGCCTTGAAAGCAAGAGGTGTGCGGGTCTTGCACATCATGATCGTTGATAAAGTGCAGGAACACCCCTATACATCCGCCGCTCGATTGGTGAATGGACGCCTCTCCTATGAAGGCCCTGCGACGGCTGTCGATCCACATGAACAGGAAACCAAACCGATGAAACAAGATTTCAAAGTTGGAGATCTGGTGGAATGGAATTCCGAGGCGGGCCGCGTTCGTGGCACGATCAAGAAGCGTGTTACCTCGGAAATCCCGTTCAAGGGATATACGGTGCATGCATCGAAGGACGAGCCGCAGTATTTGATCAAAAGCATCAAGACAGACCATCTGGCGATGCATAAGGGGACAGCTCTGAAGAAGATCAGGAAGACCGCAGAAGGCAAGAAGTAATTGCCGGGATGTCGGCGTGGCCCATTGTGCGTATGATTCGATCATGCCTGAATCTCCGCTGCCGTTGGAATACGCCGCGCTTTCGCCGTTGGGAAGGCCGATGGGTTCTTTGGGGATACTCGCTCTGGGCGGGATAGGCGTCGTTGCCGGGGGGCTGATTGGACTGACCACCGACGCCACCAATAGCCTTCTCAGCCCTGCCTACTTTATCGATGCGATGGATTGGCTGGTTGTGGACGGCACATTTCATAGGGCGATACTCAAGCAGGGATTTCTCGAGGGACTTGAGGTTGGCGTAGTGCTATCTGCCATCATGGCCGCGACGCTGACACTTATCACGCGGGGAACATGCACCTGGCGCGAGGGCCGCCGATGTTTGTTGGAAATCACCGTGATGGTTTACGTTTTGTGGTACCTCGGCGGAATCGCCGGCGTCGTGTACGCCCATTTTCAGCCAATCGTCATCCTGATATCAGGATGACGGTCGCGCGAACGCGCCACCAACCTGAGAAACGCTATAGTTCGCGGAGATGTCCGTATTCCCGTATCGTATCGCCAGCGTAGAGTGAGATTCTCGTCTTGAGAATTCAAACGGTTATGGAGGTTCAATCGTGAAAACCCGGTTACACGTCTTATCAGCTTGCGCCGGTTTCATTCTCTTTGCCGCGACGATTGGCCGCGCCGAAGCATTGCCGGCGCAAACGAACTCGCCGCTCAAGCAAGGCGACGCCATTACCCTCGGCGACCGCGCCGCTGTCCTCACCAAGCTTGATACCCTTCCGTTTGTCGACAGCGAGTATTCCAGGCGATATCGCTTTGATACGTTCGACAATCCCCGGCTCAAGCTTCTGCGCGAGCGCTATCATCTTGACGAAGTTATCGCGCCCGGCAAAACCGAGTTTGACCGGCAGGTGCTGCTGCTCGACTGGGTCAATCACCGGTTCAAGAAATTCGGCAAGCCTTCCACGCCGGCCAAGGGAGCGCTGGATATTCTCTCGGCCGTCGATAAGGGGGACAGTTTCTTCTGCACCCAGTACGGCGAAGTCATGGTCTCCGCCGCCGCCAGTCTCGGATGGGTCGATCGGCCGCTGGCGCTGCGCCGTCCCGACAACCGCTGGCATGGCGCAACCGAGCATACCTCCACGGAAATCTGGTCCAATCAATACGGCAAATGGCTGCTCTTCGATCCGACTTTCTCAATGTACGTCGAAAAAGACGGCAAGCCGCTCAGCGCTTATGAATTCCGCCAGGAATGGTTTTACCGCGATGCCGCCGACGTGACGTTCGTGCAGGACAAGGATCGCAAGCGATATAAGAAATCGGACATGCCGGTGCTTCGCGGCCGCTACCCCGGCTTCGGCGATCTCACCTTCGACCCCGGCGCGACCGACGTTTACGCCTTCATCGGCTACATTCCCAACACCGATGTGCTGGACAAAGGCTACGACTACGGCCGAATGTTCATCACGAAAGACAAAATCTGCGATGGAACTCAATGGCACCATCGCACCAACCCCGCCAACCCCGCCACCGACCCCTACTTCCCAATAAACCAGGCCGCCGTGACGCTCACGACTGATGGCTCGCTGCTTCACGTTGCGCTCAAAACGCTGACGCCGAATTTCAAGACGTATCAAATCCGTTTTGATGATGGCGTTTGGAAGCCGGCCACGGATTCGTTCACGTGGGCCCCGCACGTCGGCGCGAATCGGCTGGCGGCCAGGTCTGTCAATCAGTTTGGTGTTGAAGGCCCGATATCAACGGCGGATGTGGAGATGAAGGCGGGAAAGTAGGGGGATCGATTGGGATGGTTTGCACCAAAAAGCACGGCACCATTACTCTGGGTTGCCGTAATCTTTGAGATCCCATCCCTTATAGAGCCAATGATCGAAGCTCCCGAGCCTTTCGCGCATATGCTGGATCAGACATTCTCCGCCGAAGGTGATGGAGCTTTCGTGGGATGCGTAAACCATCCAGCTCATGTCGCCGCTAGTCCAGAATCCTTCAGCGCCGTTGTAGGTGAAGGAAGCATTCTCGGCGAGCAATTCGTATCCCTCGTCGAATTCGCGGAGTTCAAAGATCCGGCCGACGCCGTGGCGGTTTAGTAGCGTGTCGCGAAGCATTGCATAGGCGGGCGGATCATGCATTACCTGTTCGTGCAGGGTGACGGCTTTCGATTCAGCCGGCGCCGATTGGACGCCGCCGCCATACCATTTTCCCCATTTGCGGCAGAACTCAATGTGACGCGCGACGTGCTCGGCCCGGCCAAGAACTCGGCGAAAGGGGAGTTGCGGCGCGGCCTGCAATTCTGCGAAATCCGCCGTCGAGATGTATCGGCAGAACGCATCGCGCTCGTTGGCGCTTGCGGCCCGGGAGATGGGATCATCGTCTTTTGAAAAAGTGTCTTCCGCGACCTGACCGGCGAGGAGAATCAGCTCGCGAGCCTGCGTTGAGTTCGCGAAATCTGCCGGTATAAAGCGTTCCACCTCGTGGAGAATCGCGGTAAGCACGCCATGCCGGGGAAAAATGTTCTTCGCGTCGTCCGTATATGCCCAGGCCTTGTCGTTGGGCGTTTGATTTCGCCCCGCTTTGCTCAGCTCATCGTAGCGCCTACGCCAGTAGGAAATTTGCGACTGACAATATGCGCGAGCACCGTTGTGAAGCGCTGCCGGCATCACGCCGGCACAAGGCGCTCCCTCGTTCGTCATTCGGATTTCGTCATTCGTCATTCCCTTTAGCCTTCCAATACAATCAACAAATCCCGCGCCGCCACCAGCGCGCCCGGCTTCACCACCACATCCGCCACCTTCGCCGCCCGCGGCGAATAGACCGCCGTTTCCATTTTCATGGCTTCAATGCTCAGCAGCCGCTCGCCCTCCTTCACCGCCTGTCCCTTTTTCACGGCGACCGTCGACACTTTTCCGGGCATCGGGGCGGCTATATGGGCGGGGTCATCCGGGTCGGCCTTCGGATTCTTGTGGAGGTTGCCTTCGAGCTTTCGATCCAAAACATTGACGGCCCGCGGCTGGCCGTTTAGCTCGAAGAAGACGGTGCGGGTGCCGTCTTCGCGGGGTTCGCCGGTGGTGAGATAGCGGATGATCAGGATTTTGCCCGGCTCGATTTCAACGCTGATTTCTTCGCCGCTTTGCAGGCCGTAGAAAAAGGCCGGGGTGGGGATGACGCTGGTGTTGTCATAGGTGCGGACGTGCTTGTCATAGTCGAGGAAAACCTGCGGATACATAATGTAGGAGATCACCTCCAGATCGCGCACGGCGTGGCCGGTGTCGGCTTCCAATTTCTTGCGCGTGGCGGCAAAATCGATCGGCGGAAGCTTCTCGCCGGGTCGGCCCTTGATCGGCTTTGCCCCAGCTGAATCGAGCACGATCTTCTGCAACACCTTCGGCCAGCCGCCTTCGGGGAAGCCAAGCTGCCCCTGCATCATTTCCACCACGCTGCGCGGAAAATTCAGCTTCTTTTCCGGCGAGAGAATATCCAGCGGCGTCAGGCCATTGGTCACCATGAACAACGCCAAATCGCCCACCACCTTGCTCGACGGCGTCACCTTCACGATGTCGCCAAACAGCTTGTTCACCTCGGCGTAGGTGTCGGCGATATCGTGCCAGCGGGTTTCCAGGCCCATGCTCTTGGCCTGCTGGCGAAGATTGGTGTATTGCCCGCCGGGCATCTCGTGGTGATAGACCTCGGCGGTGGGGGCGTTCATCCCTTCCTCAAACGGGTAATACGCCTGGCGCGCCGCTTCCCAGTAGTCGCTCATGCGGTTGAGCGTTTCGATGTCCAGGCCCGAATCACGATCGGTGTTGGCCAGGGCCGCGACCATCGAATTGAGGTTCGGCTGGCTGGTCATGCCGCTCATCGAGGCCAGCGCGCCGTCGACAATATCCACGCCCGCGTCGGCCGCGCGAAGCAGCGTGGCGGCGTTGATGCCGCTGGTGTCGTGCGTGTGAAAGTGAATCGGCACGCCGATCTCTTCCTTCAAGGCTTTCACCAGGGCATAAGCCGCATACGGCTTGCACAGCCCGGCCATGTCCTTGATGCACAGCACGTGCGTGCCCATCGCCACCAGTTCTTTCGCCAGCTTCACGTAATATTTCAGCGAGTATTTCGTGCGCTTGGGATCGAGAATATCGCCGGTGTAGCAGATGGCGGCTTCGCAAATACTGGTGGTGTGATTGCGGACTGCTTCCACCGCCACCTTCATGTTTTCCACCCAGTTCAGCGAATCAAACACGCGGAAAACGTCGATGCCGTGCTGAGCGGCGGCCCTGGTGAATTCCACGACGGCGTTGTCGGGATAATTGGTATACCCAACGGCATTGCTGGCGCGCAAAAGCATTTGGAAGGGGATATTGGGAATGCGCGAACGAAGCTGCGCCAGCCGATCCCACGGGTCTTCCTGCAGGAAGCGCATCGACGTGTCAAACGTCGCGCCGCCCCACATCTCCAGGCTGAACAACTTCGGCATCAGATGCGCCACGGCATCGGCCACCTGCAACAAATCAAACGTCCGCACCCGCGTTGCCAGCAATGACTGATGCGCATCGCGCATGGTTGTGTCGGTGAAAAGCAGCGGCTTTTTGTTGAGGAGCGACGCGGCGAATTTTTCGGGGCCGAGCTCCAGCAACTGATGCCGCAGCCCCTTCGGCGGGGGTGTCCCTTTTTTGTAAAGCGGAATCACCGGCTCGGGCAGCTCGCGCTTGGGGTCTATTTTCCCCTTCACCTCCGCCCGGCCATTGATAATCACATCGCCAAGATAGCCGAGAATCTTCGTGGCCCGATCGCGCTTGGCGCGGAAGCGGAAAAGCTCCGGCGTGTTGTCGATGAACGTCGTCGTCGCTTCGCCGGAAACAAATTTTTCATGGTTGATCAGGTTTTCCAGGAACGGGATGTTGGTCTTCACGCCGCGTACGCGGAATTCGCGAAGCGCGCGGTCGAGGCGTTTGATGCTTTCCTGAAAAGTCGATCCCCACGTGGTCACTTTCACCAGGAGCGAATCGAAATACGGCGTGATGACTGCGCCGCCGAATCCGTTGCCCCCATCAAGCCGCACGGCAAAACCGCCCGGCGAGCGATACGTCGTCAGCCGCCCATAGTCCGGCAGAAAATTATTCTCCGGGTCTTCGGTGGTGATGCGCGCCTGAATGGCGTAGCCGTTGGTGTGAATCTGGTCCTGCGGCGGAATATTCAGCGGCGCTTCGTGAAGCTTATATCCCTGTGCCACCAGAATCTGGCTCTTCACCAGATCCAGGCCGGTGACGACCTCCGTGACGGTGTGCTCCACCTGGATGCGCGGGTTGACTTCGATGAAGAAAAATTCGTTGCGATCGAGATCAAGCAGGAATTCGACAGTGCCGGCGTTGCGATAATTCGCCGCCTTGCAAAGCCGAACGGCCGATTCGCAAATCTCCTTGCGCAACTTCATCGGCAAATCGACGCTGGGGGCGATTTCGACGACTTTCTGATGCCGTCGCTGCACCGAGCAATCGCGTTCCCAGAGATGCACGAGGTTGCCGTGCTGATCCCCGAGGATTTGCACTTCGATGTGCTTGGCTCGCCCGATGAATCGCTCGATGAACACTTCCCCGCGTCCAAACGCCGCCCCGGCTTCGCGCTGCGCCTCTTCCAGCAGCGGCAGCAGCTCGGCCGGCTTTTTCACCACGCGCATCCCCCGCCCGCCGCCGCCGAAACTCGCCTTGATGATGATTGGATAGCCGATGCCTTCGACGGCCTTTTCAATTTCCTTCGGATCGGTCAGCCCATGCTCGGTCCCCGGCACGGTGGGCACGTTGGCGATTTTCGCCAGCCGCTTGGCGGCGGTTTTATCGCCAAACTCCGCCAGCAATTCCGGCGTCGGTCCGACGAAAGTGATGCCGTTCTCCTGACACGCCCGCGAAAGCTCCGCGTTTTCCGCCAGAAACCCATATCCCGGATGAATCGCATCCACGCCATGCGCTTTGGCGATGGCCATCAGGGCCGGAATATCCAGGTATCCTTTGACCGGCGAGCCGCCCTCGGCCGGCCCGATGATATAAGCCTCGTCGGCTTTAAAGCGATGCAGCGAAAAGCGGTCTTCGTAGGTATAGACGGCGACGGTCCCGAGTCCCAATTCCGTTGCCGCCCGGAAAACGCGGATGGCGATTTCGCTGCGGTTGGCAACGAGTAACTTATGCATAGATCGATCCAAAAAAGCGTAAAAACCTTCTCAGCAGACGCCGAACAAAACGCCGCCCGATTGAAGCGGCGTATTGTCGGAAAGCAGGCGGGGAATTCAAGGAGGCGGGAGGGAAACGGCTCGCGAAGGCGCGAAGGTGCGAAGACAGACGCGGAGAAGACGGAACACGGTGTGACCGAGCGTCCTGGCGTTCACTTCCAGCATTTTGTCAGGAGCTATAAATGAAGCCCGCCGCATGTTATCAGGGAAACCGGAAGTCGACGGAGCAACACGGACCCTCTGTGCGTGCCGGCATCATTTATCCGTCGCGGGTTTGACCACGGATTGCACGGATGCGCACGGATGAGAAAACGCGATGATTTCCTTCCCATCCGCGTTATCCGTGAAATCCGTGGTCAAATTCCGCGCGCATCCGGTCATTGAGATTGGGCACAGTTCGCACGAAGCGGTTTCGCGCCTGCACGAGTTTTGCGCCGGGCCCAGAGCAATGCCACGCCACCTTTACTTCACGTACTTAATCGAGAACGGCATCCGATATGCAACCCCCTGGCTGGCTTTCACCGCGCCGATGATGCAGAAAACGAGGTTGGTAATCAACGTCGCGAAAAAGCAAAGAAACCCCAGGATATTGACGATCGGAATGCAGAAAGTCACCATCACCAGCAGGTAGATGGGGATGATCGTCAGCTCCCAGTTAAGCACTTCCTTCGCCTGATCGTTGATAAACGCACTATCCTTGCGCGTCTGCCAGATAATCAGCGGGCCAACCCAACCCAGCAATCCAAAAATTCCCAGGATGTAGCAGAGCATTCCCATCGACTGCTCGTCCTTCGTGGGCGGCGCTCCCATATAAGTGCCGGCACCGATTGGTGGCGCGAAGGGGAGCGGATGTACCGCCGGCGGAATGCCGGGGTTATTGGGACTCGGATTCGAAGGATCGGGAATTTGCGACATGCAGTGTCTTTCGCTTGGAAATTTGCGATCGGATCGATTTGGTTCTTTTCCATTATGCATTTTTGCGGATGATTGGACAAGCAAAAAGTTCGCGGGCCAAAGCCACGATACGAACGCAAAATTCAGGCGGGATTGAACATGGATGGAAAGCCCAGAATGAATTGAATGCGATCGTTGTCCTCGTCTCCATTCCTGTCCATCCCGTGCATCCATGTCCATTCCGCCTTCGCGCTGGAGCTCGCGCGACGCGTGCGACTTCGCCGTGACCCGTGCTTCGTCCGCAAACGCCCGCGTTTCTGCGAAGTAATAACCGTCGTTCTCCCATCTGTATTCCATAACGCTCTTTTCACGGAACGATCCATGACCACACCCTCTTCGCTCAATCGATTTCTCACCCGCTCAGTGCTGGCAGTCGTTGCGTCCAGCGGCGTTGTTTCGCTTTCGGTTG
>DASRRM010000001.1:0-5828 GCA_035695715.1 Tepidisphaeraceae bacterium | reverse complement strand
CGAAGTAAGCGGATGGGGCGAAACCCGCTTACTGCGGGAGTACCCTCCGTGCGCGGCTCCTTTGTCTATCGAGGGCGAAATCCCGCTTACTCCGGGAGTACCCTCCGTGCGCGGCTCCTTTGTTATCGCGCAGCGCGAACTATCGCGAACAAATCGCGGGGGATGCCCCTGGCATACCGCTTGCTAAAAAGTCTTCCCGATCCCGTGGTGGGACTCAGAAGGAAGCAAGCTTTTTATGTTCGGCTCAGACCTGTACGCGGCAATGGTGGAAGTTGAAGCAAACGATCTCGAGGCCGACCGGCATCGCCGCCAGATGCATCGGGCAGTTCCTGCGCCGTCGGCGAAGGATATTGCGCAGGATTCGCGCATCCGCCAACTTGAACATGAAAATCAACGCCTCAAGGGGTGCTTCTCGGCGCTGGTCCAGGTGCTGCTTGAGAAAGATCTCATTAATGCCGACGACGTGCGCGCGGTTTTGCGCGATGCATTGCGTATCGCGGGGTGAGCGGGGGTGAGCTTTCAAATCTCCCGGAAGATGGAGCGCGGCGGGCTTTTTTCCTATACTCCTGCGCGATGTTGATGATTCCATCCGACGTTCGTGTAGCCGACCCGGCCCTCTTTCCCATCCGCGACAAGGTTCTCGCCGGGGAGGTGTTATCGCAAGCCGACGGCGTCGCGCTTTTTCAGAGCCGCGATATTCATGGCATCGGCCGGCTGGCGAATTTCGTGCGCGAGAAGCTGCACGGCAATAACGCCTACTACAACCGCAACCGCCATATCAACTACACCAACGTCTGCGCGCTCTCCTGCAAGTTCTGCTCGTTTTATCGAAAGCGCGGGGAAGAGGGCGCGTATGAGATGCCGGTGGAGCAGGTGGTCGAGATGGCTAATCGCGCCGCCGACGCGGGGGCGACGGAAGTGCATATCGTCGGCGGCCTGCATCCGTGGCTGAAGTTTGATTATTACACGAACATGCTGGCGGGCGTGAGAGCGGCTTGTCCGGATTTGCACATCAAGGCTTTTACCGCAATTGAGATTATTCACCTGAGCCGGGTGAGCCGCCAGAGCGTTCGCGACGTGCTGATTGCGCTCAAAGAGGCGGGTCTTAGCAGCATGCCGGGCGGCGGGGCCGAAATTTTCGACGACCGCGTTCACGATGAGGTCTTCAAGGGAAAAGTGCGGGCCGACCGCTGGTTTGAGGTCCATCGCACGGCCCACAGCCTGGGCATTCCAACCAACGCCACCATGCTTTACGGGCATGTGGAAACGCTCGCCGAGCGCGTGGGACATTTTGTGAAGTTGAGGGAGTTGCAGGAGGAGTCGTTGCGGTTGCAGAAGGAGGGTTCATATGAGGAGGAGCCGACATCCAGCGACGCTTCGCCCCGACTTCCGGCACGGTCTTCCCTGAACCCTGAACCCCGAACCCCGAACCCTGTCACGGCCGCTTTCAACTGCGTCATCCCCCTGTCCTTCATCCCCGAACAAAGTGAGCTCGGCCACCTTCCGGGAAATACCGGCCTTTCCGATTTGAAAACCCTCGCCATCGCCCGGCTCATGGTGCATAATATTGCTCACATCAAGGCGTTCTGGATCATGCAAGGGATCGGCCTCTCCCAGGTGGCGCTGAACTGGGGCTGCGATGATCTGGATGGCACGGTGGTCTGGTACGATATCACCAAAGGCCAAGGCGATGGTACGCACCAGGAATTGCACGTGCGCGATATTCAACGGCTGATTCGCGAAGCAGGCCGAACGCCTGTCGAACGCGACACCGTCTATCGCACCGTCCGGCGCGACCCGATTACCGATCGCGTGGTGCGGAATGAAGCAGCGCTAGCGGGCTAATGATCGCAACATTGATAAAGCGCGCCACGGAAAGCCGGGGTGGCGACTGAAGTCGCCACCTCCATTGAGACGTTGCTTATCAACCGCGCGTTGTGCTAACTGGGACCTCATCATGGTGCAATGGTATTACGTGCGCGACGGCCGGCAAGTTGGGCCGTTTGATCAAGCAGCCATTGCGCAGATGTTTGCGTCGGGGCAAATCGCGCCGGCGGATTTGGTGTGGAACGAGGGAATGGCCAACTGGCAACCCGCCGGGATGATCGCCGAGTTGGTAAATCTTCCCGCCCCGTCCGCGCAACAGCCGGCGGGGATCGCATATCCAGTGCAGCCTGGCTTTGCGCCGCAGGGTCAAGCGCCACCCCCGCCGGGGTTTACCGCTCAGACGCTGCAATATGGCGGCGCATCGTCGCCGATGGCAAAAAGCTATAAGGGCCTGGCGATCGGCGGATTCGTCACATCGCTGGCCGGCCTGCCCTGCTTTGTCTGCGTCAATTTTGCCGCCGCGCCAACCGGGCTGGTTCTCAGTTGGGTGGCGCTGTCGGGGATGCAAAAGAGCGGCAATCCGGACGGCCGGGGTCTGGCGATTGCCGGGGTTGTCATCGGCGCGGTGAACACGTTGATTGCAATTGCATGGATCATGATGGCGATCATCAGCCATTAAAGAAAGTGGTGCGACATGGCGGGCAATCTCAATGTTGAATGGTATTACGCCCGAAACGGCGCGCAGACCGGCCCGTTAAATCTGGTGGCGCTGCGGGGCATGATTGCCGCCGGACAACTCAGCGGGCAGGACCTGGTCTGGAACGAAGGGATGCCGGCGTGGACGCCGATCGCGAAAGTGCCCGAGCTGGGCAGCGGCGGCTTTTCCGCGCCGCAATACCCGCCGGCTGGGCCGGCGGCTTCTCCGCCGCAGCCGGGGCCTTATTCCCCGCCCGCGCAGCCGCCCTATCAGCCGCAGCAAGGCTATTCCCCGCAGCCGGGATACGCCTCGCCCATGTACAATCGGGGCCAGGGACCGAGCCAGCAGGGGCTGGCGATCGCCGGATTCGTGCTGGCGTTTATCATACCGGTTGTCGGGCTGATTCTGTCGATCGTCGCGTTGAACGGCATGAAGACCAATCACAATGATGAGGGAAAAGGGCTGGCCAAAGCGGGCATGATCATCAGCATCGTGTGGATGGCGCTGGGATGCCTTTGGTTCATCTTCATTTTCGGAATGATGGGCGCGATGGTGTCGGCAGGGGCGGGGCACTGAAGCTGACATTGCGACATCTTGCAGAACCTTTTTAAGAGAAAAAACCGGCTCAACATGGTACAGTGGCCCAGTCGCCGGGCGCGACCGGCGTAAAGTTTTTCACATTCGTCCATTGGGGCGGTGAACCGGGTTTAGTGGGAAAGGGCATGATTATGGAATGGTTTTACACACAAATGGGCCAGCAAGCCGGTCCCGTCGACAAGGCAACGCTGCAGCACATGTTGGCCACGGGCCAGATTTCCGCCAACGAGAATGTGTGGAAAGAGGGAATGGCCAGTTGGATGCCGGCCAGTTCGGTCCCTGAATTATTCGCTGCGCCGCCCGCCGCCGCGCCGGCGTATGGGAATCCAGCTTATCCCGCGCCCGGGCAGGCAACCCCGGTGGGTTATCCCTCGCAGGGCCAGGCGTTTCAAACAGGATATCCCCAAGCGCCAGGCTTGCCCTATGGCACGCCCCCACAAAGCCACAAAGGCATGGCGATCGGCGCGATGGTTTGTTCCATTTGCGGCCTATTTTGCTGCGGCATTCTCGCAATCGTCGGGCCGATCCTAGGCATGGTTGCCCTGAGCGGGATGAAGAAAACGGGGAACAACGAAGGCCGCGGCATGGCGATCGCCGGCATCATCATCGGCATCGTGGTCGTTATTTTGAACGTGCTTTACGTTGTCTACTTAGTTTCGACCGATACCAACCCATTTGCCAACATGCGATGAACTCTTGCACTTGTGCCGGGCATCGGTATACTTCCCCGTCTTTCGATTTTTGGAGATAGATTAATGGCCATTGAAGCAAAGCCCGGACAGACGGTGAAGGTCACCATCAGCAGGAAGATCAGCCGCGAAGGCGCGCGCAAGACGATTGAGCGCCTGTTTATGAAGGACGCCGCCATCCGCAAGCCGATCGCGTTGCGGGCGCGCAATTTCATCACCCTGCCCAAGCGCCGCGGCGGGCAGATCTGGACCAAGTACCCCAACAAGGTGCATCCCACCCTGGAAAAAGGCGTTGCCGCCAGCGTGAAAATCACCCCGCAATCGCTTCGCGATCTGAACAGCGTGGCGGAATTTGTTTCTGTGGGATGAAGCAGCAATCCTGCTGAATGCCACTTTGATAGACCAGCAGCCCGCGCTTGGCGCGGGCTGCTTTGTTTTTTTCAGTATTGTCGAGTCGGAACGATTGAACGCTATGTTCCGGAAGAATTCCGGATAACGCCCATCGTGCTTGCACGATGCGTCTGACGCGCTCAAACAAAAACCCACCGTGCAAGCACGGTGGGCGTTATCGAGAAATCGCAATGGTCCTCGGATCACCCTTTTAAGCGCTGACACCGGATTACGACGTATTCTTCGCGTCTTTCTTCGCTGCTTCGCGCCTTCGCGAGCTCTGCCCTTTCCCACCCGATCCCAACCGATCCGTCCTATCGAATCAATTCGGTTTCCCCGCCAGCATGTCCAGCAGAATATCCAGATTGAACGGCTTGGCCAGAAACTGCACCTGATTGGCCTGCCCGTGCAGGGCGCTGGCTTCGTATTCGCCGCTGATGGCGATCACGCGCCGCGGCCGATGCGACTCCGGGAGCTGCTGGCAATGCTGCAGCAGCTCAAACCCGTCCATCTTCGGCATGCGCAGGTCCGTCAGCAGCACGTCGAACCGTTGTGTCAACAAATATCCGAGGCCTTCCTCGCCGTCCCGCGCCGTCGTCACTTCTGCCCCGGCCTGACGTATGAGCCGGCTCATCGCCATTCGGGTTGGCGTGTGGTCTTCGACAATCAGGATGCGCAGCTTTTTAGCCCTGGCTTCAGCCTCGGGGTCGGAGAATTGTGCGGAGTTAAACATGATTTGCCAACAGCCCTCAGTTATACCGCCTGACACGTGTATCGTGCCATCGCATTTTCTTGCGGCTATTCCGCCGGGTCCTCATCCGCTTTTTCCGCGTTCCCCGCTCGCCAGACATTGTCCGGATACAATATCTCATGGACCCGATACATAGACTTATACCGCATTGACGGGCATTGGTCGATCCAATATCCCAAATAATAGTACGGAATTCCTTGATCCCTCGCGAAGTTCAACTCGTAAAGCGCCCCAAAGGTGCCCAGGCCCCGATGTGCTTCAGCCGGGTCAAAGTAAAAATAGACGCTGCTGAGCGACTCATCGCACATGTCGCAAATGCCCACCGCCAGCAATTTCCCCGATCCATCGCGATAACAAAATTCCAGCGTATCCACCGGCGATTCATATAGAAATGATTCAAACCCCGCCCGATCATCCGCGTCGGCTTTGTGCCAGTGCTGCATATAACGCTGATACAATTCCCATTTCTCATCCGTCGATTCCAGCCGCCCTGCCGTCACGCAGACGTCCTGGTTTTGCCGAAAACATCTCCGCTGCGATTTGCTCGGCTTAAACGTCGCGATCGGCACGCGAATCGGCAAACATTCCCGGCACCCCTTGCAGATTGGCTGATAGACCAATTCCCCGCTGCGCCGAAACCCCGCGTTCATAAAGTCGTGATAAACCTTCGCCGGCATCCCCTCCACCCAAAACGCCCGGCTCTGCGCCATCCGCCCGGGAAGGTAGGCGCAGGGATGCTCCGGCAAAACCGTCAGCCGAACATTCAGCGGCGGATGCCATGCGGGGAAGGGACAGGCGTGGGATTCATTGGATTCATCCATGACGATATTGAATTATCACGCCGTGGACGAGCGCCAGCGAGGACGCGGATTCTTCG